>NZ_JBMDJD010000016.1:0-134569 GCF_057809015.1 Pseudomonas sp. FG6 | reverse complement strand
AAACTGGCCTCGTGAAACCTTAACTGGTGTCCAGAATTACTTGACCAGTTCAAGCCCGCTCCCACAGGGGAATGATGGCGATCTCAAAATCAACGCTGTATCTGTGGGAGCGGGCTTGCTCGCGAAGAGGCCGGCCGCCCCACCGCAAATTCTCAGGGCTGGAAAGCCCCGATGAATATCGCCGGATCCACCCGCGCATCGTTCAGGCTGATGTTCCAGTGCATGTGTGGTCCGGTCGCCCGGCCGGTGGAACCGACTTTGCCGACCACGGTGCCCCGGGCCAGTTGCTGGCCGACCTTCACGTCGATCTTCGACATGTGGCAGAACATGCTGATGAAGCCCTGTCCGTGGTCGACGAACACGGTGTTGCCATTGAAGAAGTAATTACCGGTGAGGATCACCTTGCCCGCTGCCGGCGTCTTGATCGGCGTGCCGGCAGGAACGGCGAAGTCCAGGCCGGCGTGGGGGTTGCGTTCTTCGCCGTTGAAGAAGCGGCGTACGCCGAACTTGCTCGACAGCGGTCCGCTGACCGGTTTGTCCAGCAACAGGTTACTCGGCGTGTTCGGGCTGAAACTGCGATAGGCCTTCAGTTGCACGGCCAGCTCGGCGTCGATGCGCTTCAGGTCCGCCGGGTCCGGGTTGACCTGGCGCTTGTTCGCCAGGGTGATGTGTTGCTCGGGGTATTTCTTGTATCCGACCACGAACGGGTGCGTGGTGCCGCCACTGCTGATCTGCTGGGTGCCAGGCTGGACTGTCAGCGGGATGCCGACAATCGCCAGCCAGTTCGACTGCTCCTTGACCACCAGCACCGGTTTGCCCTGGTAGCTGGCTTTCGGCGCCTGGGCGGCACTGCCCAGGTCCACCACGGCCACGCCGCCGGGCACTGGTTTGTTCAACAGGCGGGTGATGTAGCTGTCGGCATGGGCGTTGAGGGTCAGGCACAGCAAGAGCAACGAAGCGAAAAATCGCGGCATGAATCAATCCAGTAAAGAAAGGGTGACCGGCGTCAGGTGGTTGTCTTCGACCCGTACCAGCAGTTCGCCTTCGCCGAGCTTGGCGGTCAGGCGCTGGCCGGTCTGGGTTTGCCCGGCACCGCGGATCGCCTGGCCACGTTCGTCCAGCAAGATGCTGTAGCCCCGGCCGAGGGTCGCCAGGGGGCTGACGATGTGCAGGGTCTGCATTTGGTTGTGCAATTGCACGCGGCGGGTTTTCAGGCCTTCGCGCATGGCCCGGGGCAGGCGTTCGGCCAGGCTGTCCAGGCGCTGGCGCAGCAAGGCCAGTTGCCGCCCCGGGTGTTGCCCGGCCAGGCGGGTTTCCAAACGTATCAGCCGTTCGCGACGGGTATTGAGGCTGCGCTCGAAGGCCCGGCGCAGGCGCATGTCCAGATCGTCGAGGCGCTGGGCCTGTTGGCGCAAGCGTTCACCAGGGTGGCGCAGGCGTCGGGTGAGGCCTTCAAGACGCAGTTGATCGCGCATCAGGCGGTCGCGCATGCGCATCACCAGCCGGCGGTGCAGGCTTTCGACCCGGCGCACCAGGTCTCCGGCGTCCGGTGCCAGCAATTCGGCGGCGGCGGACGGGGTCGGGGCGCGTACGTCGGCGACAAAATCACTGATGGACACGTCGGTTTCATGGCCCACCGCGCTGACGATTGGCGTGACGCAGGCGTCCACCGCCCGGGCCACGGCTTCTTCATTGAAGCACCACAAGTCTTCCAGCGAACCGCCGCCCCGCGCCAGGATCAGCGCATCGAACCCGCGGGCGTCGGCCAGTTTCAAGGCGCGGACGATTTGCGCGGTGGCTTCGCGGCCTTGCACGGCGGTGGGAATCAGGGTCAGGGCAATCTGCGGCGCGCGGCGGCGAAACACGCTGATGATGTCGCGAATCACCGCGCCGGTGGGCGAGCTGATGATGCCGATGCGTTGTGGGTGAGCCGGCAGCGGCACCTTGCGCTCGGCGCTGAACAGGCCTTCGGCGCTGAGTTTTTCCTTCAGGGCATCGAACGCCAGGCGCAGCGCGCCATCACCCGCCGGCTCCACGGTGTCGAGGATCAATTGATAATCGCCACGGCCCTCGAACAGCGAGACCTTGCCGCGCACCTTCACCGCCAACCCATCCTTCAAGGCCTGGCGCACCCGCGCGGCGTTCTGCCGGAACAGCGCGCAACGCACCTGGGCGCCGCTGTCCTTGAGGGTGAAATAGACGTGGCCAGAGGCGGGCCGGGCGAGGTTGGAAATCTCTCCCTCGACCCAGATGTTGCTGAACACGTCTTCGAGCAACACCCGCGCACGGCCGTTGAGCTGGCTGACAGTCAGGACCTCGCGGTCCAGGCCCAGTCGGGCAAAGGGATCTTTAATCATGGGCGGCATGATAAGGGCATTTGTGGCTGAATCTCCATGTGTGCTGTCAATTCCTCCTTTGAGCTTCCTGTCAGACCGAGTCGTCCCCTTCGCGAGCAAGCCCGCTCCCACAGGGGGATATCAGCGATCTCAAGATTGATGTTGTACCTGTTGGAGCGGGCTTGCTCGCGAAGGCAATAGTTCTGTCGCCACAAATGCTGGATGTATTCCTCAGGTTCTGGCTAAAGTCGCCGCTTTTCTCATCAAGGACGTGTCGGATGGATCTTTTGTCGTGGTTGGGCCAATGGGCATTTGCGCCAACGGATTGGCTGGTGATCGGCTTGGCCATCACCCTGGCCTACATTGTGTTCGGCATCGCCGGGTTTGGTACGGCGTTGGTGGCGGCGCCGATTTTGTTGCTGTTCATGCCTCTGTCGAAAATCGTCCCGTTGTTGGTCTTGCTGGATTTTGTCGCAGCCTTCGGCAACTTGCTGCCGTCGCGTAAGGATGTCTCCCGACCCGAGTTGCTGCGGTTGCTGCCGTGCATGGCGGTGGGCTGCACCCTGGGGGTGATTTTCCTGCTCAATCTCAAGTCCGACCTGCTGCTGTTGTTGATGGGCCTGTTCATCAGCGCCTACGCGATCTACAGCCTGTGGATAAAGACCCGTCCTACCCAGTTGTCGGCGTTGTGGGCGATTCCCATGGGCACGGTGGGCGGAATGTTCGGCGCGTTGTTCGGCAGTGGTGGCTTTTTATATGCGATCTACCTCAATAGCCGTTTGTCCAAGGACCCGGCCCGGGCCACGCAAAGTGCGCTAATCAGTTGCAGCACGGTGGTGCGCTTGAGCCTGTTCGTCATCGCGGGTGTGTATGCCGAGCTACCCTTGCTGGTACTGGCGCTGTGTTTGTTGCCGGCCATGGCGCTGGGGTTGTGGGTGGGACGCCGCCTGACCATGCGGTTGTCCCGCGAGGCGTTCGTGCGTCTGGTCACCTGGCTGGTGCTCGCCAGCGGCATTGCCTTGATCGGACGCTACCTGAGTGCTTGACCTGGTTCGGCCAGGGATTAAGCTGCCGGCCTTTAACCGCTCCGTATGGAAATACCCAGGCTCGCCATGAATTCGCAAAGCATCATCGTCCCGAAAATCTCCACCTTGCCGGTCCATGAGCCACGGGCGCGGGCGATCGTGCGCTGGCTGGTGCGCAAGAACATCGTCGAAGAACAGCTGACCACCTGCGGGCGCACTGGCAATCGCATGGCCCATGCCATCGCCCCGGGCGCCCGCGAGGTGGTGATGCATCCCGACGTGCTGCCCTTCGGCGAACCGGTCAATGGCCTGGAAATCATCACCAAGCGCTGCATCTATACACCGGCCAAGGGCTTTCTCGAAGAAGCCGGTTGTGCCGAGTGCCGCAAGGAAGTCGGCGAAGCGCTGTTCGAAAGCCTGGAAGACTGGATGCCGGCGCGCACCGACAACTTCACTTGCCCTGAATGCGGGCATGAAGACGACATCAACGGCTTCCTGTTCCTGCAACCCTGCGCCTTTTCGAACCTGGGGTTCATCTTCAACAACTGGCTCGAGGCCGGGTTCAAGCAGGATTTTCTCGATGAGTTCGCCGATTGGCTGGACCAGCCTGTGAGCTGGGTGAAGGTGGAGTTGTAAGAGCCTACACCGCCCCTGTGGCGAGGGAGCTTGCTCCCGCTGGGCTGCGAAGCGGCCCCGGCTTTTTTGGCAGTTGCTGCCCCCGAGGCGTCGGAACGACCGAGCGGGAGCAAGCTCCCTCGCCACAGAGGTTATGTTTGGATCGGAGTGCGGCTCTTTTAGCCCATCAATCAGCCCGTCAATAATAGACAGAGTTTTACATTGAGCCGGGCAGGGTGCATGAGTATAATGGCGCGCTTCCATTTTCCCGCTCGGGAGCCCCCGCGATGCTGCGTATCAGCCAAGAAGCCTTGACCTTCGACGACATTCTCCTAGTGCCCGGTTATTCCGAGGTGCTGCCTAACGAAGTCAGTCTCAAAACCCGTCTCACCCGTGGCATCGAACTGAATATTCCGTTGGTTTCCGCCGCCATGGACACCGTGACCGAAGCCCGTCTGGCCATTGCCATGGCCCAGGAAGGCGGTATCGGTATCATCCACAAGAACATGACCATCGAGCAGCAGGCCGCCGAAGTGCGCAAGGTCAAGCGGTTCGAGGCTGGCGTGGTCAAGGACCCGATCACCATCGAGGCTGACGCCACGGTTCGCGATCTGTTCGAACTGACCCGCATGCACAACATCTCCGGTGTTCCGGTGCTGCACGATGGCGACCTGGTCGGTATCGTCACCTCCCGCGACGTGCGTTTCGAAAACCGTCTGGATGCTACCGTTCGTCAAGTGATGACGCCCAAAGAGCGCCTGGTCACGGTCAAGGAAGGCACCAGCAAGGACGAAGTCCGCGAACTGCTGCACAAGCACCGCATCGAGCGCGTGCTGATCGTCGACGACAAATTCGCCCTCAAGGGCATGATGACCGTCAACGACATTGAAAAAGCCAAGGCCTACCCGCTGGCCAGCAAGGACGACCAGGGTCGTCTGCGCGTAGGCGCGGCGGTCGGTACTGGCAAGGACACCGGTGACCGCGTTGCCGCGCTGGTCAGTGCCGGCGTGGACGTCGTTGTCGTCGACACCGCCCACGGTCATTCCAAAGGTGTGATCGACCGCGTTCGCTGGGTCAAGCAGAACTTCCCTGAAGTGCAGGTGATCGGCGGCAACATCGCCACTGGCGCTGCCGCCAAGGCCTTGGCCGACGCGGGTGCCGACGCCGTCAAGGTCGGTATCGGCCCAGGCTCGATCTGCACCACCCGCATCGTCGCCGGTGTCGGCGTGCCGCAGATCAGCGCCATCGCCAACGTCGCCGCCGCCCTTGAAGGCACTGGCGTTCCGTTGATCGCCGACGGTGGTATCCGCTTCTCCGGTGACCTGTCCAAGGCCATCGTTGCCGGTGCCTACTGCGTGATGATGGGTTCGATGTTCGCCGGTACCGAAGAAGCGCCGGGCGAGATCGAACTGTTCCAGGGCCGTAGCTACAAGGCTTATCGCGGCATGGGTTCGCTGGGCGCCATGTCCCAGGCCCAGGGTTCTTCCGACCGTTATTTCCAGGACTCCTCCGCGGGTGCCGAGAAGCTGGTGCCGGAAGGCATCGAAGGTCGCGTGCCGTACAAGGGCACCCTGAGCGCCATCATCCATCAACTGATGGGCGGCCTGCGTTCTTCCATGGGCTACACCGGCAGCGCCAACGTCGAAGAGATGCGCACCAAGCCTGAGTTCGTGCGCATCACCGGCGCCGGCATGGCCGAGTCCCATGTCCACGACGTGCAGATCACCAAGGAAGCGCCGAACTACCGCGTAGGTTAAGGCTTCCAGCAAAACGTTAATCACCGGGGCTGTTCATTCAGCCCCGAGTTGTTTCTGATTCACTACATGAGAATGAGTCATGGCCCTCGACATTCACGCTCACCGCATCCTGATCCTCGACTTCGGTTCCCAGTACACCCAGCTGATCGCCCGCCGCGTGCGTGAAATCGGCGTGTATTGCGAATTGCATCCGTTCGACATGGATGACGAAGCGATTCGCGAATTCGCGCCCAAAGGCGTCATCCTCGCCGGCGGCCCCGAGTCCGTGCACGAAGCCAACAGCCCGCGCTGCCCGCAAGCCGTGTTTGACCTGGGCGTGCCGGTCTTCGGCATCTGCTACGGTATGCAGACCATGGCTGAACAGCTCGGTGGTAAGGTCGAAGGTTCGGACCTGCGTGAGTTCGGTTATGCCCGTGTCGACGTCGTCGGCAAGAGCCGCCTGCTGGACGGCATCGAAGACCATGTCGACGCCGACGGCCTGTACGGCCTGGACGTGTGGATGAGCCACGGTGACAAGGTCACCCGGATGCCGGAAGACTTCCACATCCTGGCCAGCACCCCGAGCTGCCCGATTGCCGGCATGTTCAACGATGATCGCCGCTACTATGGCGTGCAGTTCCACCCGGAAGTGACCCACACCAAGCAGGGCGGTCGCATCCTGTCGCGCTTCATCCTCGACATCTGCGAGTGCGAAGCCCTGTGGACCCCGTCGAAGATCGCTGAAGACGCCATCGCCCAGGTGCGCGCCCAGGTCGGCACCGACAACGTGCTGCTGGGCCTGTCCGGCGGTGTGGATTCCTCGGTGGTCGCCGCGCTGCTGCACAAGGCCATTGGCGACCAGCTGACCTGCGTCTTCGTCGACAACGGCCTGCTGCGCCTGCACGAAGGCGAGCAAGTGATGGCCATGTTCGCCGAGAACATGGGCGTCAAGGTGATCCGCGCCAACGCCGAAGAGCAGTTCCTGAACAACCTGGCCGGCGAGTCCGACCCGGAGAAGAAGCGCAAGATCATCGGCCGTACCTTCATCGACGTGTTCGATGCCGAGTCCTGCAAGCTGGACAACATCAAGTACCTGGCCCAGGGCACCATCTACCCCGACGTGATCGAGTCGGCCGGCGCCAAGAGCGGCAAGGCCCACGTAATCAAGTCCCACCACAACGTCGGTGGCCTGCCGGAAGAGATGAACCTCAAGCTGGTCGAGCCGCTGCGCGAACTGTTCAAGGACGAAGTGCGTCGCCTCGGCCTGGAACTGGGCCTGCCGTACGACATGGTCTACCGCCACCCGTTCCCGGGCCCGGGCCTGGGCGTGCGGATCCTCGGTGAAGTGAAGAAGGAATACGCCGACCTGCTGCGTCGCGCCGACCACATCTTCATCGAAGAGCTGCGCAAGGCCGACTGGTACCACAAGGTCAGCCAGGCGTTCGTGGTGTTCCAGCCGGTGAAATCGGTTGGCGTGGTCGGCGACGGCCGTCGTTACGCCTGGGTCGTGGCCCTGCGTGCGGTGGAAACCATCGACTTCATGACCGCTCGTTGGGCACACCTGCCGTACGAACTGCTGGAAACCGTGTCCGGTCGCATCATCAATGAAATCGACGGTATCTCCCGCGTCACCTACGACGTATCGAGCAAGCCGCCGGCGACGATTGAGTGGGAGTGATCCCGCAGCGCTGTATAAAGAAACCGGCTTAGGCCGGTTTTTTTATGCATGCTATTGGCGTGCTACTAGGTTTCAAATGCTTAAAGCACCATTGGATCTGGAAGCAAAATCTTAAATGCTGATCCAACAACGGATTGTGCTTTAGCCGCATTACATGCCTATGCCCATGAACTCCCCCCCGAGTCGAGTGCTTATACGCTCGCCTGATCGCGGCCACCATGCGCGGCGATGAACATGGCGACGGCTGATCGGCAGTAGGATTCGATTTCGTTGTCGTCCTCTGCCTTCGCCTCATCGAAACGCGCGACTGTCAGAAGGTCAGAGCCTTTGATAAGTGCGGAAAACAAACGGGCAGATCGGAGAGGGTCGGGTACGTTCAGAATCGCCTTCGCATGCAACTGACGCAGCAAGGATTCGATTTGGGCGATGACAAAGGCGGTACCGGCTTCGTAGTGGAGCTTGCTTAACGACTTTTGATTCGTCTTGTCGGCCATGATCATGGCTTCGACGCTACGGACATCCGGGCTCAGCAACGTGCGCAGCAGGGACGATCCCACCGTGACGAGCTGATCTTCGGGCGAACCATCCATGCCTTCAATGAGGGCCTGAGGTGAAAATTGATGGCAGTGGGCCGCGATGGCTGCGCTGAACAGCGCCTCTTTATCCTCGAAGTGCCGATAGATGCTTAGCTTGGATATCTTCGCTCGCTGGGCAACCTTGTCCATGGTTGTCGCTTTAAAGCCCAATTCCACAAAGAGTTCGGTCGCGGCCTCGACTATCGTTTGACCAAGCGCTTCGTTTGCGGGGCGGCCGCGTCGGCCTTGTGTTCTTTCAGTCATGTAAATTCCGGTACTTGACAGTATCTTAATTTGATAATTATGATACTTGCCAGTATCTGAAGGTTGCAAGTCAGTGCGCGTGGGCGCGTGTCGCATGACGATAACGCGTCGACCTCCGAAACCAGGAAATGTCCCTGAAGTGACGATCCCTGTTGAAGATGACCGCGCTTTCCGCCAACGGCTTCGCCCAGGCGCATTCTCCGCCAGGCCCAACTCCTCATCGACAGAACAGAGCCCATCACCATGAATGACGTCATCATCATCGGCGGCAGCTTTGCTGGCCTGGCCGCCGCTCTGCAACTCGGGCGCGCTCGTCGCAGAGTCACTGTTCTCGATACCGGCCTGCCGCGCAATCGCTTCGCGGATCACTCGCATGGTGTGCTCGGTCACGATCACAAGCCACCGCAGGACATCCTGGCCGACGCGCGGCAGCAGCTAGCGCGCTATCCAACGATCAAATTGGTCAGTGCTCGGGCCGAGAGTCTCTCTGGTGCCAGCGACGATTTCTCCGTTCTCACCGACGCTGGCGAAACCCTCAGGGCGCGCCGCCTGATCCTGAGCTATGGCGTTGCCGACCAGATGCCTGAGGTACCCGGCTTTGCCGAAGGCTGGGGCTCCTCCATCGTGCCTTGTCCCTATTGCGACGGCTTTGAAGTTGCTGGCAGGCATTGGGGGCTCGTCTGGTCCGGCTCTATGTCGCACAACTACGTCAGGCTTTACCACGACTGGACCGACACGCTGACGGTCTTCACGGATGGTCACGACATTCCATCTGACATCCGGGCGGATATAGCGCAACGCGGTAACACTGTCGTCGATGGGCGGATCAGCGAAATTGACCATCAACAGAGCCATAACGCCATCGTCAAACTCGATACTGGGCTCAATGTTGCGGTCGACATCCTGTTCGCGCACCCGCGCAATAAGCCGTCCGCCCGTTTGCATGAAGCGTTGGGCCTCGCCACGGTCGACACGCCCCAGGGGATCGCCCTCAAGGTCGATGAGCGGCGCGAAACCAGCATGCCGGGCATCTATGCCGCCGGTGACCTCGCTAACCCAGGCATGCCCTCGGCGACTGCGGCCTCCTGGCAGGGGGCGATGGCGGGTATCTGCGCCCAACAGTCCATGCTGGCTTGAGTGCGTGCCGCATCGAATACGCCAGTTTCAATTTCACAATAGACAGGAGCGCCACCATGGTCGCCGCAAAACCATTCAAACCCCTGGACGAGAAATTTCCGTTTAACCGCCAGCTCAGTATCGCGGCCGCGCCTGTCGTGCTCATCAACATCTTCATGGTTGATGCCGCCGACGAAGTGGGCTCCCTGGACGCTTTCAAGGCGGCTGCCGAGATCATAACGAAGCAACCAGGCTTCATTTCCATGCAACTGCATCGAGCGCTCGGCGACAGTCCGACTTACCTGAACTATGTGGTGTGGGAATCCACCGAGACGGTTCGCACCGCCTTCGCTGATCCCGAGTTCGTCGGGAAGCTTTCGGCCTATCCCTCATCCGTCGTCGCCAGCCCGCACCTGTTCCAGAGGGTCGCCGTCCCCGGTTTCTGCACGGCCTGACTCCGCAAGTGGCGACGATTGGATCGTGCCGCATCAATGGTTGAGAACGAATTGAAACGGGGAGATGTCATGGCAGAGAAAAATGCTGATCAGGTCGCCGGCTGGAATAGCCAAAGCGGGGAGCGTTGGGTCGCCAACCAGGCCCGACTCGATGCCTTGGTGGCGGTGTTTGGCCAGGCCGCGATCGAAGCCGTCGCCCCCGCGACGGGCGAGCGCGTGCTGGACGTCGGCTGCGGCGCGGGTGCGTCGAGTCTGGCACTGGCCGCCCTTATAGGGCCTGAGGGCCAGGTACTGGGCGTGGACATATCCGAACTGCTGATCAGTCGAGCGCGCACGCTGGCGACACAGGATTCCCCAGTCTTGTTCCAGCTGGCCGATGCCAGTAGCGCCGAGCTGCCTGAGGGCGCGTTCGACATCCTGTTCTCGCGTTTTGGGGTGATGTTTTTTGACGATCCGACAGCCGCGTTCGCGCATATGCGCCGAGCGCTCAAGCCGCGTGGGCGGGTCGCTTTTGTCTGTTGGCGCGGTGCGGCGGAAAACGATTGGGTGCGCCTACCGATGGCCGCGCTCAAAGGCATCGTCCCGCTGAGTGCGCTGCCTGATCCCGAAGCGCCTGGGCCATTTTCATTCGGCGACCGCGAGCGCGTGGCGCGCATCCTGACGGCAGCCGGCTTCGGCGATATCGCTATCACGCCCTTCGATGCTTCTGTCGCGTTCGGCGAGGGAGAGACGCGGGATGCTGCGCTCGACGACGCCGTGAGGATGACGCTTGAGGTTGGCCCGCTGTCGCAAGTGCTTGCCGATCAGCCCGACCACATTCGTGCCCGTGCCACGGCTGCGGTTCGTGCCGCCTTCGCGGGGCTTCCCGGCGAGCGATCAGTGATGATCGACGGCGCGGCGTGGATCGTCATGGCACGCAGTCCGGCAAGCTGACGGTCACTGTTGGCTCCGGCGCCTGCCTTGAACAGAAAGCCCTGTGGATAACATCCACAGGGCTTTCTGTTTTTTTTTACCGGTCATTTCCAGAGATTCTTCAGCTTCAACTGCAACCACAGACCGCGACGGTGCTGGAGGGCAGTGCGTCATCTTTCGCTACGATTTTCCGCCTTGGAGCAAACCGGGAATGCTTATCATCGGGCGGCACGGCCCATGGGTAATTCACCGGCAGGGCCTATGAAGAGTGGTCGATGCCACCTCGTTTTCCTTTTTTCGAGACGTTGCCAGGGTGCCACTGTTGAAAGAAGAAAATAAGGTTGTCATTTGACAACTTTGCCACTCATGCGAATACTGGAGATCACGGATGATTCGTCCAACGCACCCGAAGAAGGAAATAGAAGAAGCGCTCAGGCATGCCGAAGGGCGGGGATGGCGCATAGACGTCGGCGGCGGTCACGCTTGGGGGCGGGTTTACTGCCCGTACAAAGACGTGGACTGCCGTTGTGGCGAGTTCTGCATCACGTCGATATGGAGCACGCCGAAGAACCCTGGCAACCATGCGCGAGCGTTGCGACGTGTTGTGGACAATTGCTCGACGCATCGCCATCGGCGCGATGCGGATTACGACGCTAAGGAGTAGAACAATGGAATTTACCTTTACCTTGAAATATCAGCTCGCTGACGATGACCGTGTTCCGGATGAACTGGTCGAGCGGCTGGGCGAGGCAGGCTGTGACGATGCACTGGTAGGCATCGGGCAGCCGGGGCGGCTGGCGCTTGAGTTCACCCGCGAGGCGTCTGACGCAAGCTCGGCGGTGCTCAGTGCGCTGGACGACGTCCGGCGCGCGGTGCCGTCGGCCAAATTGATCGAGGTGGCTCCTGATCTGGTTGGGCTGACCGACGTGGCTGAGATCGTAGGTGTGTCTCGGCAAAACATGCGCAAGTTGATGTTGGCTCACCCAAGCAGCTTCCCAACGCCGGTGCACGAGGGAAGTGCCTCTATCTGGCACTTGGCGGATGTTTTGAGTTGGTTGCAGGCCAGGGGCAACTATTCGCTTACCAAGAGTGTGTTGGATGTGGCCCAGGTGGCCTTGCGGGTCAATGTGGCCAAAGAGGGCCGACGGTTACCTGGCATGGCTTTCAAAGAGTTGGAGGCTTTGGTTGGGTGAGAGCCGCTGAAGTGGAATTCCGGCAACAGAAGTCCAGGCTTCGAACACGGCTGACAGGAGCGGACACGGCCCACTGTCCAGGCGACTGACGGCAAATAGGCGTCCTATACTCCTGGCACCCATTGCGGTGACAAACACGTCGCAATAAGGAGTTCGCCATGAACGACACTCAAAAACTCGCCGCCCTGCGCATCGTCCTGATCGTGGTCGGCCTGATCGCACTGTTCGCTATCTGGCCGTTGATGATCTTCTGGCCGTCCGGCTGGACGTGGCACAGCGGTCATTCCGACTATCCGCTGATGATCGTCGGCATCTACGCAACGCTTGGCGTGTTCCTACTGAAGGCATCCCGCGATCCGATGAAGCACCTGAGCCTGATCTGGTTCACGGTGTGGTCGAGCGTCGTGCATGGCTTGATCATGGCGGTGCAGTCTTTTGGCATCGATATGGACGGGACGCGGCATTTCGGTCACTTGCTTGGCGATGTGCCTGCACTGTTCATCGTTGCGGCCGCGTTGGCGTTCCTTACGCCGCGCGCTGACAAAGCCTATTCGTCGCCCCCTTGATCCTTACTGCATAGCCAAAAACCTGTGGGTCACTTCCATAGGTTTTTTTTCATTTTTGCAGCCCTTACCGTTTCTCATCTGCGGGTGTATCGTATTCGCTTTTTGCGGGCCCCACGGTTCGCTGCGGATTCAAGAGGTAGTCACGTTCATGTCCTTTACCCGTCGCCAAATACTCGGTGGCCTGGCCGGTCTTGTTGTCGTTGGTGTGGGTGCAGGAGGCGCTTCGCGGTATTGGCTGGGCAAGCGGGCGGATGCCAGCGCGGGTCACGACTATGAGTTGATCGCAGCGCCTCTGGACGTGGAATTGGTGGCCGGGCACAAGACCCAGGCCTGGGCCTTCGGTCCGTCGGCGCCGGGTACCGAGTTGCGGGTACGTCAGGGGGAGTGGCTGCGGGTGCGCTTCATCAATCACCTGCCGGTCGCCACCACCATTCACTGGCACGGGATCCGCTTGCCGCTGGAGATGGACGGCGTGCCGTATGTCTCGCAGTTGCCGGTGCTGCCCGGTGAATATTTCGATTACAAATTCCGCGTGCCGGACGCCGGCAGCTATTGGTATCACCCTCACGTCAACAGCAGTGAGGAGCTCGGGCGCGGGCTGGTGGGGCCGTTGATTGTCGAGGAGCGCGAGCCCACCGGTTTCAAGTACGAGCAGACCCTGAGCCTCAAGAGCTGGCATGTGGACGAGCAGGGCCAGTTCGTGGAGTTCAGTATCCCTCGTGAAGCCGCGCGTGGCGGGACGGCCGGGCGGCTGGCGACCATCAACGGCGTACCGGAGGCGGTGATCGACCTGCCAGCCGGGCAGATCAGCCGTATACGCCTGCTCAACCTGGACAACACCCTGACTTATCGGATCAATATCCCCGGCGTCGAGGCGCAGATCTACGCGTTGGACGGCAACCCCGTCGAACCCCGCCCGCTGGGCAAGGAGTACTGGCTCGGTCCGGGCATGCGCATCTGCCTGGCGATCAAGGCGCCAGCGGCCGGGGAAGAGCTGTCGCTACGCAATGGCCCGGTGCGCCTGGGTACTCTGCGCTCTGTACCCAATAATGACGCGCCGACCTCATGGCCGCCCGCGTTGCCGGCCAACCCGGTGTCCGAGCCGGACCTGGCCAATGCCGAGAAACTCAACTTCAATTTCGAATGGGTCGGTTCGGTGTCGGTGAACGTGGACAACGGCAAGCCGCCAAGCCTGTGGCAAATCAACGGCAAGGCCTGGGACATCACCGACAAGACCTGCGCGGACCGACCGATTGCCACGCTGAAGAAAGGCCAGAGCTACATTTTCGAATTGAAGAACATGACCCAGTACCAGCATCCGATCCATCTGCATGGCATGAGCTTCAAAGTGATTGCGTCGAATCGGCACAAGGTCGTGCCGTACTTCACTGACACCTACCTGCTGGGCAAGAACGAGCGGGCCCAGGTGGCGCTGGTGGCGGATAACCCGGGCGTGTGGATGTTCCATTGCCATGTGATCGACCACATGGAAACCGGCTTGATGGCCGCCATCGAGGTGGCGTGATGCGTCAGATTCGTCCCGCCCGCATCATCGATCGCAGCCGTGACCAGGACTTCATGCGCGAAGCCCTGGCCCTCGCCGCACAAGGCGCGGCCCTGGGTGAGGTGCCGGTGGGCGCGGTGCTGGTACAGGACGGCGAGATCATCGGACGTGGCTTCAATTGTCCGATCAGCGGCCACGACCCCAGCGCCCACGCGGAAATGGTCGCCATCCGCGCCGCTGCCCAAGCGGTGAGCAACTATCGTCTGCCCGGCAGCACGCTGTACGTGACGCTGGAACCGTGCAGCATGTGCGCCGGCCTCATCGTCCACTCGCGCATCGCCCGGGTCGTCTACGGTGCCCTGGAACCCAAGGCCGGCATTGTGCAGAGCCAGGGGCAGTTTTTCAGCCAGGGCTTCTTGAATCATCGGGTGATGTTCGAGGGCGGGGTGCTGGCTGAGGAATGCAGCACGATTCTGAGCGAGTTCTTCAAGGCCCGCAGAGCCAAATCGCAGGGTTAAACACATAACCCTGTGGCGAGGGAGCTTGCTCCCGCTGGGCTGCGCAGCAGTCCCTAAACCATTCAACACGGTGTGTCAGGAAAAACCGGTTGGCAGGTTTTACGACTGCTTCGCAGCCGAGCGGGAGCAAGCTCCCTCGCCACAATGACTAGCACAAGCTTTGAATGGCTTATTTACGCGCCACAATCACCGCCCGCATCGGCGCCGGCAGGCCTTCGATGGTCTTGCTGTGGTCGGCGGGGTCGAGGAAGTCGCTCAGCGACTGGTACTTCATCCACTCTGTACTGCGTTGTTCTTCTACCGTTGTCAGGCTCACGTCCACGCAGCGCACGTCGCTGAACCCGGCGCGGCGCAGCCAGCGCTCCAGGGCCGGGACCGAGGGCAGGAACCAGACGTTGCGCATCTGTGCGTAGCGGTCTTCGGGCACCAGCACCTGATGTTCGTCACCCTCGATCACCAGGGTTTCCAGCACCAGTTCACCGCCCTTGACCAGGCAGTCCTTGAGGGCCAGCAAATGCTCGATCGGTGAGCGGCGATGATAGAACACGCCCATGGAAAACACCGTATCGAAGCCTTCGAGGTCCGCTGGCAGGTCTTCGAAGGGAAACGGCAGGTGCCAGGCGTTGGGTTGCGAGAGGTAGCGCTGCACCGCCTGGAACTGGCAGAAGAACAGCCAGTTGGGGTCGACGCCGATCACCGTGTCGGCCCCGGCGCCGAGCATCCGCCACATGTAGTAGCCATTGCCACAGCCCACGTCGAGGATGCGCTTGCCTTTGAGATCCAGGTGCGGCGCCACGCGCGACCACTTCCAGTCCGAGCGCCATTCGGTGTCCACGTGCACGCCAAACAGGTCGAAGGGGCCTTTTCGCCATGGCGACAGGCCCATCAGTGCTGTACGCATCTGGGCGCGGGTTTCGTCGGAACAATCGGTGTCGAGTGTCAGGCCGTTCAGCAGGTCGATCTCACTCGGTTGCAGCACCGGCAAGGCATCGAGCGCGCTTTGCCAGCGCTCCAGGTCGCCATGACCCTTTTCCATTTTGATGTCGAGCTGCGCTTGCAGCGTCTTGGCCCAATCGGCCAGCGGGGTACCGGCCAAGCGGCGGGCGAGGGGAGACAGATCGATCATGGCAGGGCAATCAACGAGGCAAAGTTCAGGCATTGGAACCACGGCACGACTTTCGAGAACCCGGCAGCCAGCAGGCGTTCGCGATGTTCTTCGAGGCTGTCGGGCTTCATGACGTTTTCGATGGCGCTGCGTTTCTGGGCAATTTCCAGTTCGCTGTAGCCGTTGGCGCGCTTGAACGCCACATGCAGGTCGGTGAGCAGGGCGTGTTCCTCGGCATCGTTGAAGCGCAGCTTCTCCGAAAGGATCAACGCGCCACCGGGCAGCAGGGATTGGCGGATGCGGCTCAACAATGCGGTGCGCTGGTCGGGTGCGATGAATTGCAGGGTGAAGTTCAGCGCCACCACCGAGGCGGGTTGGAATTCCAGGGCCAGGATGTCGCCCTCGATCACCTCCACCGGCAACAGCTCTTGGAACATCGAGTCCTGGCCGTTGAGGTATTCGCGGCAGCGCTCGACCATGGCCGCCGAGTTATCCACCGCAATCACGCGGCAACCGTCAGTGCGCACATGGCGACGCAGCGCCTGGGTCACGGCACCCAGCGACGCGCCCAGGTCATAGAGCACGCTGCCCGGCTGGGCGAATTGCGCGGCGAGCACGCCGAGGTTTTCGACGATGGTCGGGTAACCCGGCACCGAACGCTTGATCATGTCCGGGAACACCCGCACCACGTCTTCGTTGAAGGCGAAGTCCGGCACTTGGGCCAAGGGTTGGGCGAATAGGCGGTCGGGCTCTTTGCTCACGGCGGTTCCAGCGGGATGGGTGGTGAAAAGGCCGGCATTTTAACCAAAAAACCTGTGGGAGCGAGCTTGCTCCCACATCGTTCTCCGGATCAATTCACCGCGATGGCGCAGTCAAAGGTTTCTACCGGCGGCACTTCGGGGGCCCAGGGTTGTTGATAGGTCAGGCGCAAGCGACCGGTGCCGGTGCTGAACGCCTGGAAACGCCAGGTCGACACGCCGGCGGCGCCAACGATGCCGGCGTCTTCCGGGTTGCGGTACACCTCAGGGCCCAAGGATTTCAGCACGCCGCCGGCCGAATCCTGGATCGCCCAGCGATAACCGGTGGTGGGGTTGCTCGGCAAACTCAGGGTCAGGTTTTGCCCGTTGTCGAGCCGTACCGGGCACTGGTCCAGCTCTTCCACGGTCACGTTGTGTCTTGGCTGCGTCGCGCAGGCGGTCAACAGGGCGAGGCTCAGGGGGACGAGCAGGCGGGTAGGGGTCATAAGGCAATGGCTCCGGCATTCACGACGAACGGGGAGCATAACCGAAGATGCTACAGGGTGTGTCAGATGGGGATGTGTTGTCACTGATGATGCTGTCGCGGGCAAGCCTTGCTCCCACAGTGGCGTTGTGGCGTTCACAGCATTTGTGATCCACACCAACTGTGGCAGCAAGGCTTGCCCGCGATGGGGCTCGTACAGGCGCTACAGGACCATCAGAACAACACCTTCGCCACATCTGCGAACCGCTTGGCGAAGTGCACCGTGACGCCTTCCTTGAGGTAGTCCGGCAATTCCTCGAAGTTGCCTCGGTTGGCTTCCGGCAGGATCAGTTCGAAGATTTTCTGCCGGCGCGCCGCGATGACTTTCTCTCGCACCCCGCCGATCGGCAGGACGTGCCCGGTCAAGGTCAGCTCACCGGTCATCGCCACGCCTTTTTTCGGCGGCTGGTTGCGGGCCAGGGACAGCAAGGCGCTGGCCATGGTCACCCCGGCGCTCGGGCCGTCCTTGGGCGTGGCGCCTTCGGGTACATGCAGGTGGACGAAGGCTTCGTCGAAGAATTTCGGATCACCACCGAACTGCTTCAGGTGCGAGCTGACGTAGCTGTGGGCGATTTCCGCCGATTCCTTCATGACCTCGCCCAACTGGCCGGTGAGCTTGAAGCCGCGATTGAGCGTGTGGATGCGCGTCGCCTCGATCGGCAGGGTCGCGCCGCCCATGCTGGTCCAGGCCAGGCCGGTGATCACGCCGACGCCGGACAGTACCTGTTCGTTACGGAACACCGGTTTGCCCAGGGAGGCTTCGAGGTCTTTCGGGCCGAGCTTGATCACGGCGTCAGGCTCGTCGATCAGCTTCATCACCGCCTTGCGCACCAGTTTGCCCAGTTGTTTCTCCAGCTGGCGTACCCCGGCCTCGCGGGCATAACCATCGATCAGGACCTTGAGGGCACTGTCGCTGATGCTCAGGCTGGCCTTGGCGACGCCGGCCTTGGCCAGTTGCTTGGGCCACAAGTGGCGCTTGGCGATGGCCACTTTTTCCTCGGTGATATAACCCGACAGGCGAATCACTTCCATCCGGTCCAGCAGGGGGCCGGGAATCGAGTCCAGGGTGTTGGCGGTGCATACGAAGAGCACTTTCGACAGGTCCAGGCGCAAGTCCAGATAGTGGTCGAGAAATTCGACGTTCTGTTCCGGATCAAGGGTTTCGAGCAAGGCCGAGGCGGGGTCGCCCTGGTAGCTCTGGCCCATCTTGTCGATCTCGTCGAGCATGATCACCGGGTTCATCACTTCGACGTCCTTGAGCGCCTGCACCAGCTTGCCCGGCTGGGCGCCGATGTAGGTGCGCCGGTGCCCCTTGATCTCGGCCTCGTCGCGCATGCCACCGACGCTGAAGCGATAGAACGGCCGCCCGAGGGACTCGGCGATGGATTTGCCGACACTGGTCTTGCCCACGCCAGGCGGGCCCACCAGCAGCACGATGGAGCCGCTGATCTCGCCCTTGTACGCACCGACGGCGAGGAACTCGAGGATGCGCTCCTTGATATCACCCAGGCCGGCGTGGTGCTGGTCGAGCACCTTGCGTGCGTGCTTGAGGTCGAGCTTGTCCTGGCCGTACACGCCCCACGGCACCGAGGTCGCCCAGTCCAGGTAATTGCGGGTGACGGCGTACTCCGGCGAGCCGGTTTCCAGGATCGAGAGCTTGTTCATTTCCTCTTCGATGCGCTTTTGTGCCTGGGCCGACAGCACTTTGCCTTCCAGTCGCTGTTCGAACTGTTCGAGGTCGGCGCTGCGGTCGTCCTTGGTCAGGCCCAGTTCCTGCTGGATGACCTTGAGCTGCTCCTTGAGGAAAAATTCGCGCTGATGTTCGCCGATCTTGTTGTTGACCTCGGCGGAAATCTCTTTTTGCAGCCGCGCCACCTCGACTTCCTTGCGCAGCATCGGCAGCACTTTCTCCATGCGCTTGAGCATGGGCACGCAGTCGAGCACTTCCTGCAACTCGTTGCCTGTTGCGGAGGTGAGCGCCGCGGCGAAGTCGGTCAACGGCGACGGGTCGTTGGGGCTGAAGCGGTTGAGGTAGTTCTTCAGTTCTTCGCTGTACAGCGGGTTGAGCGGCAGCAGTTCCTTGATCGCGTTGATCAGCGCCATGCCGTAGGCCTTGACCTCGTCGGTCGGCTCACTCGGCTGGTGCGGGTATTCGACTTCCACCAGGTAGGGCGGGCGATGGTGCTTGAGCCAGGTGCGGATGCGCACGCGGGTCAGACCCTGGGCAACGAACTGCAACTTGCCGCCTTCGCGACTGGCGTGATGCACCTTGACCAGCGTGCCGTACAGCGGCAATGCCGAGGTGTCGAAATGACGCGGGTCTTCCTGGGGCGTGTCCATGAAAAACAGCGCCAGGGAATGGTGTTCGGACTTGGCCACCAATTCCAGGGTTTCGGCCCACGGCTCTTCATTGACGATGACCGGCAGCACCTGGGCCGGGAAGAACGGGCGATTGTGGATGGGAATGATGTAGACCTTGTCCGGCAGGTTCTGGCCGGGCAGGGCCAGGCCGGTGCCGGAGGCGGTGTGTTCGATGTGTTCGGAGTCGGCGTATTCGTTCGCGGCTTCAGTAGAGTGCTGGTCGCTCATGGGGCACCTGCGCAATGGGGTATGGGACTTAGATGGGGCAGGTGGGTGGCGGTTTCAATGGCGGGTAATTGTCAGCCGCTATTTCCTGGAGCGTTGTTCAGCTTTGTGACAGATTCCCCTGGCGGAGTGCTTGTCGTGGCGAGGGAGCTTGCTCCCGCTTGGGTGCGCAGTGCCCACCTCGCCATATAAGCCTGTGGATTTCAGGCGACTTTATTCAGATCGTTATGCCGCGTTTCCTTCAGGCACAGCACGGCGATCACGCTGAGTACCGCTGCCCCGGAGACATAACCGCCGACGTAGCCCAGCCCGCCCATCGCCACCAGTTTCTGCGCAAAGAACGGCGCGGCCGAGGCTCCGACGATGCCCCCCAGGTTGTAGGCCGCCGAGGCGCCGGTATAGCGCACATGGGTAGGGAACAACTCTGGCAACAGGGCGCCCATGGGGGCGAAGGTCACCCCCATCAGGAACAACTCGATGCACAGAAACAGCGCCACGCCGGCGGTCGAACCTTGGGTCAACAGCGGTTCCATGGCAAAACCCGAAGCAATCGCCAACACACCCCCGACGATCAGCACCGGCTTGCGTCCGAAACGATCGCTGGCCCAGGCCGACAATGGCGTAGCGGCGGCCATGAACAGCACGGCGAAGCACAGCAGGCCGAGGAAGGTCTCGCGGCTATAGCCGAGGGTGGCCACGCCATAGCTCAGGGAAAATACCGTCGAGATGTAGAACAGTGCGTAGCACACCACCATCGCCGCCGCGCCCAGTAATGTCGGTGCCCAGTATTGGCTGAACAGCGCGACCAGCGGGATCTTTACCTGTTCCTGGCGCGCCAGGGCCGTGGCGAATATCGGGGTTTCATGGAGCTTGAGGCGTACATAGAGACCGACGATCACCAGCACGGCGCTGAGCAGGAACGGAATCCGCCAGCCCCAGGCGCGGAATTGCTCGTCATCCAGGCTCATGGCCAGGGTCAGGAACAGTCCGTTGGCGGCGAGGAAGCCGATGGACGGCCCCAACTGGGGAAACATGCCATACCAGGCGCGCTTGCCTTTGGGAGCGTTTTCCGTGGCGAGCAAGGCCGCGCCGCCCCATTCCCCACCCAGCCCGAGCCCCTGGCCGAAACGCAGGAGGCACAACAGGACCGGCGCCCAGGCACCAATGCTGGCGTAGCCGGGCAGCACGCCGATCAGGGTGGTGCACACACCCATCAGCAGCAGCGAGGCCACCAGTGTGGACTTGCGCCCGATCCGGTCGCCGAAATGCCCGAACAGGGCCGAGCCCAGCGGGCGGGCGAGGAAGGCGATGCCGAAGGTCAGGAAGGACGACAGCATCTGTGCCGTGCCGGAGGTTTGCGGGAAGAACACCGGCCCGATCACCAGGGCCGCTGCGGTTGCGTAGACATAGAAGTCGTAGAACTCGATGGCCGTGCCAATGAAGCTCGCGGTCGCCACCCGGGTGGCGGAGTTTGTTGGCTGGGCAGTCACAGCCTCGTTACAGGTCGTGGTCGTCATGCAGTTATCCCTGACAGTCATGTGCTCCGTTGGAGCGAATTATTATGGTCGAACGAGGCTATGTTGCTGCGTTGTGCTGGTGCAAGGGCACTATGGGATCCAACTGTGGGAGCAAGGCTTGCCCGCGATGAACGATGACGCGGTTCCAACTGTTGCATCGTGGTGCGGCCATCGCGGGCAAGCCTTGCTCCCACAGGGCGTTGTGTATGCTAGGAAGCCGTGGGCACCGAACTGTTATGCCACACCAGCACCTGGCTGACGCGGTTGTCCACGGTCTCGATGATCTCCAGCCGATAGCGGCCGATTTTCAGGCATACCGGGCTTTCGGGGATGGTTTCCAGCGCTTCGGTCACCAGGCCGTTGAGGGTCTTGGGGCCGTCGCAGGGCAGGTGCCAGCCCAGGGTCCTGTTCAGCTCGCGGATCGACGCTGCGCCATCGATCATCAGGCGTCCGTCGGGTTGGGGATGGACATGGGGATTGTCGAGGGCGTGTTCGCTTTCGAATTCCCCAACGATTTCTTCCAGGATGTCTTCCAGGGTGACAATGCCCAGCACTTCGCCGTATTCGTCCACGACCATGCCCAGGCGCCGCTGCTGCTTGTGGAAATTCAGCAGTTGCAACTGCAGGGGGGTGCTTTCGGGCACGAAATAGGGATCGTGGGACGCCGCCAGCAGCGCTTCCTTGGTCAGGCTTGCGTCCGCCAGCAGGTGGCGGACCTGGCGGGTGTTGAGTACCGCTTCCACCTGGTTGATGTCGCTGTGGAATACCGGCAGGCGGGTGCGCCGGTTCAGGCGCAATTGCTCGATGATCTCACCGATCGGGTCATCGAGGTTGATGCCATCCACCTCGCTGCGGGGTACGAGGATGTCGTTGACGGTGATGTTGTCCAGGGCATGGATGCCGGAAACCGGCTGCGGCCGACCCGTGCTGTGCTCCGGTTCCTGCTCGCTGCGCGGTGGGGTGGGCATTTCGTCGTCGCTCGGCAGGATCACCCTGGCCTTGCGGGCAAAGGGACGCTGCAACAATTGACTGATGCCGTTGAGTAGCCAGGCGACGGGGTAGAGGATCTTCAGGGGCACTCCGAGCAAGGCGTTGCCCAATGCCAGAACCGCATCGGGCTGGCGGGTCGCCAGGGTGCGCGGCAGGTAGTCGGCGAAGATCAATAACGCGGCGCTGGTGCCGAGCCAGGCCACCCACGGGCCGTTTTCCAGCCAGACAAAGATCGACAGCAAGGTGCCGATCACCACTGCCATGGCGCGGCAGAGGGTGTTGCACAGGATCAGGCTGACCAGGGGGAATGCCAGTTTCGCCAACGGTTTGTCGTTGGCGCGCGAGGCCTTGCGTTGGGCCAACAGGTGTTGCCGGGCGGCTTCGATGGCCGTGAACAGCGCCGACCAGAGGATCAGTACCACCAATACAGCCAGCAGCGGCCCCACGGGCAACGTATCCATCAGGGCCGTCCGTCAGACATGCAGGATGTATTCGCGGACCAGCTTGCTGCCGAAGTACGCCAGCATCAGCAGGCAGAAACCGGCCAGGGTCCAGCGGATGGCTTTGTGGCCACGCCAGCCAAGGTGGTTGCGGCCCCACAGCAGCACGCTGAACACCACCCACGCCAGGCAGGCCAGCAGGGTCTTGTGCACCAGGTGCTGGGCGAACAGGTTCTCGACGAACAGCCAGCCGGAGATCAATGACAGCGAGAGCAGGGTCCAACCGGCCCAGAGGAAGCCGAACAGCAGGCTTTCCATGGTTTGCAGCGGTGGGAAATTGCGGATCAGCCCGGACGGGTGCTTGTGCTTGAGCTGGTGGTCCTGCACCAGTAGCAGCAAGGCTTGGAACACCGCGATGGTGAACAGGCCGTAGGCCAGGATCGACAGCAGGATGTGGGCGAGGATGCCCGGCTCCTCGTCGATGACCTGCACCGTGCCCGACGGCGCGAACTGCGCCAGCAGGGCCGTGGCCATCCCCAAGGGGAACAGCAGCACCAGCAGGTTCTCCACCGGGATGCGCGAGCAGGCCAGCAGTGTCAGGGCGATCACGGCGACGGCGATCAGGCTGGCAGCGTTGAAGAAATCCAGGCCCAGGCCGATCGGCGTCATCAAGTGGGTATAAAGGCTGGCCGCGTGGCCGAGCACTGCCAGCACGCCAAGCGTGACCAGCAGGCGTTTGTTCGCCTTGGCGCCGGTGGCCAGGCGTGTGCCTTGATAGAGGGTCGCAGCGGCATAAAGACAAGCGGCGGCGAGAGTAATAAGCAAGCTGGGTGGCAAGGGGAGCATAAGTCCAGTTAGGCAGGCCCGAAAGGCGCTGAGTTTGGCATAGAACCCCCTCCGCACGAAAGACCGCGGCGAGGTGTACGTTGCACGCTTCTTCGCTATAATCCGCGACCTGCCCACGCCGCAGGCTCGCCGAGCACATTTTTATACGGTCCGGGCCGCCACTCTCCCGGCCTCACCTGGGCCTGAAAGGATCGCGCATGTTTGAAAACCTAACCGACCGTCTCTCGCAGACGCTGCGCCATGTCACCGGCAAGGCGAAACTGACCGAGGACAACATCAAAGACACCCTGCGCGAAGTGCGCATGGCGTTGCTCGAAGCCGACGTCGCCCTGCCGGTGGTCAAGGACTTCGTCAACTCGGTCAAGGAACGCGCCGTCGGCACCGAAGTGTCGCGCAGCCTGACGCCAGGCCAGGCGTTCGTGAAGATCGTCCAGGCCGAACTCGAAAGCCTGATGGGCGCGGCCAACGAAGACCTCAACCTCAGCGCCGTGCCGCCAGCGGTGGTGCTGATGGCCGGTCTGCAAGGTGCGGGCAAGACCACCACGGCCGGCAAGCTGGCGCGCTTGCTCAAAGAGCGCAAGAAGAAGTCGGTGATGGTGGTGTCCGCGGACGTCTACCGTCCGGCGGCGATCAAGCAGCTGGAAACCCTGGCCAACGATATCGGCGTGACCTTCTTCCCGTCCGACCTGAGCCAGAAGCCGGTGGACATCGCCCAGGCGGCAATCAAGGAAGCGAAGCTCAAGTTCATTGACGTGGTCATCGTCGATACCGCCGGTCGCCTGCACATCGATGAAGAGATGATGGGCGAGATCAAGGCGCTGCATGCCGCGGTCAATCCGGTGGAGACCCTGTTCGTGGTCGACGCTATGACCGGCCAGGACGCCGCCAACACCGCCAAGGCGTTTGGCGATGCGCTGCCGCTGACCGGTGTGATCCTGACCAAGGTCGACGGCGATGCCCGTGGCGGTGCCGCGCTGTCGGTGCGCGCCATCACTGGCAAGCCGATCAAGTTCATCGGTATGGGCGAGAAGAGCGAAGCGCTCGAACCGTTCCATCCCGAGCGTATCGCTTCGCGGATCCTGGGCATGGGCGACGTGCTCAGCCTGATCGAACAGGCCGAGCAGACCCTCGACAAGGAAAAGGCCGACAAACTGGCCAAGAAGCTGAAGAAGGGCAAGGGCTTCGATCTCGAGGATTTTCGCGACCAGCTGCAACAAATGAAGAACATGGGCGGCCTTGGCGGCCTCATGGACAAACTGCCGAGCATCGGTGGCGTGAACCTGGCACAGATGGGCAATGCCCAGAATGCGGCTGAAAAGCAGTTCAAGCAGATGGAGGCCATCATCAACTCCATGACCCCGGCCGAGCGCCGCGACCCCGAGCTGATCAGCGGCTCGCGCAAGCGCCGCATCGCACTGGGTTCGGGCACGCAGGTGCAGGACATCGGTCGCTTGATCAAGCAGCACAAGCAGATGCAGAAGATGATGAAGAAATTCTCCGCCAAGGGCGGGATGGCCAAGATGATGCGCGGCATGGGCGGTATGTTGCCCGGTGGCGGCATGCCGAAAATGTAAAGAATCTGCGCCGGCTATCATGTCGGCGTTGCCCTGCATGGATGCGGGGATCTCCAGCAAACCCGTGCTGCACGGGAGCTGACCTGCCGTTTTTCATGACGGCCCTATGGCAAATCTTGATCGCACGGCGCCGGGCGCCGGAAAAAGTCATTTGCAAAAGTCCGGATATTCCTTAGAATATGCGGCCTTTCGGGCACCCATGCCCGCTGTGCATTTAGATTTGCAGCACCGACTACAGGAACGATGTTCACATGCTAACAATCCGTCTTGCCCTTGGCGGCTCCAAAAAGCGCCCGTTTTACCACCTGACCGTAACCGACAGCCGCAACCCGCGTGACGGTTCCCACAAAGAACAGGTTGGTTTCTTCAACCCGATCGCACGTGGTCAGGAAGTTCGTCTGTCCGTGAACCAAGAGCGCGTTGCCTACTGGCTGAGCGTTGGTGCACAACCTTCTGAGCGCGTTGCTCAGTTGTTGAAGGAATCGGCTAAGGCTGCGGCCTGAGCAATATGAACGCGACGCCAAAAGATGCTGATGATCTGATCGTTATCGGCAAAATCTACTCTGTACATGGCGTTCGCGGCGAAGTGAAGGTGTATTCCTTTACTGATCCGATCAAGAACCTGTTGGACTACAAAGCCTGGACGCTCAAGCGCGAAGGCAGCGTGAAGCAGGTTGAGCTGGTCAGCGGACGCGGGAATGAAAAGTTCCTGGTCGCAAAGCTCAAGGGTCTCGATGATCGTGAAGAAGCGCGTCTTCTGGCCGGTTATGAGATCTGCGTGCCGCGCAACCTGTTCCCTGAACTGACCGACGGCGAGTACTACTGGTACCAGCTGGTAGGTCTGAAGGTCATCGACCACCTCGGGCAATTGCTCGGGAAGATCGATCACCTGCTCGAGACCGGTTCGAACGATGTCATGGTGGTAAAGCCTTGCGTCGGCAGCCTGGATGATCGCGAACGCCTGTTGCCCTATACCGAGCAATGCGTGTTGGCCGTCGACCTTGCAGCAGGCGAGATGAAGGTGGAATGGGATGCGGATTTCTGAACGTGGCTAATCTGCGCGTTGAAGTCATCACGTTGTTTCCCGAGATGTTTTCCGCCATCAGCGAGTACGGCATAACCAGCCGCGCGGTGAAACAGGAGCTGTTGCAGCTGACCTGTTGGAATCCGCGGGACTACACCACGGATCGACATCACACTGTGGACGATCGCCCGTTTGGCGGTGGTCCGGGCATGGTGATGAAGATCAAGCCCCTGGAAGATGCGCTGGTTCAGGCCAGGACGGCAGCCGGGGAGGGTGCGAAGGTGATTTACCTGTCGCCCCAAGGCCGCCAGCTGACTCAGTCGGCGGTACGCGAGCTGGCGAATTCGGATGCATTGATCCTGATTGCCGGCCGTTATGAAGGCATTGACGAGCGTTTCATTGAAGCTCATGTCGATGAAGAGTGGTCGATTGGCGACTATGTACTGTCTGGCGGCGAGCTGCCGGCGATGGTCCTGATCGATGCGGTTACACGACTGCTGCCTGGAGCTTTAGGGCATGCGGATTCCGCCGAGGAAGATTCCTTTACGGATGGTCTGCTGGATTGCCCGCATTACACCCGACCGGAGGTGTATGCGGATCAGCGTGTTCCCGACGTGTTGCTAAGTGGCAACCACGCGCACATCCGGCGTTGGCGTTTACAGCAGTCCCTTGGTCGGACCTATGAACGACGCGCCGATCTTCTGGAAAGCCGCTCGCTTTCTGGAGAAGAGAAGAAGCTGCTCGAGGAATATATCCGCGAGCGGGACGATAGTTCACAACGTATCGATGGTAAGTCCGACGACTTGCCTTAGGAGCACAGCATGACTAACAAAATCATCCTTGCACTCGAAGCAGAGCAGATGACCAAAGAGATCCCTACCTTTGCCCCAGGCGACACCATTGTCGTCCAGGTGAAAGTGAAGGAAGGCGACCGTTCGCGTCTGCAAGCGTTCGAAGGCGTTGTTATCGCCAAGCGTAACCGCGGTGTGAACAGTGCATTCACCGTTCGTAAAATCTCCAACGGTGTTGGCGTAGAGCGTACTTTCCAGACCTACAGCCCGCAAATCGACAGCATGGCTGTGAAGCGTCGCGGTGACGTGCGTAAAGCCAAGCTGTACTACCTGCGCGACCTGTCCGGTAAAGCAGCACGCATCAAGGAAAAACTGGCCTGAGTCCAGCTTCCGATGCAAAAAAAGCAGCCTGCGGGCTGCTTTTTTGTTGCCTGGAATTTGCTCTTTGAGCACCCTGCGTACCTTCACTACCTTTCTGGAGCAGCGCTGCCTGCCCGCTGCATGAGTGCCTATGCCAGCCATCGATCACCCGCTGATAGACCAGTTCCTCGACGCCTTGTGGCTGGAGAAAGGGCTGTCCGACAACACCCGCGATGCCTATCGCAGTGACCTGGCGCTGTTCAACGGTTGGTTGCAGGACAAGGATCTGGCGTTGATCAATGCCGGGCGGGAGTTGATCCTCGATCACTTGGCGTGGCGCCTGGAGCAGAACTACAAACCACGCTCGACCGCGCGGTTTCTCTCCGGTTTACGTGGGTTTTATCGCTATCTGCTGCGGGAAAAACTGATCGCGGTGGATCCGACCTTGCGTGTGGACATGCCGCAACTGGGCCGTCCGCTGCCCAAGTCCCTGTCGGAAGCCGATGTGGAGGCGCTGCTGAAGGCGCCTGACTTGAGTGAAGCCATCGGCCAGCGCGACCGGGCGATGCTGGAGGTCCTGTACGCCTGCGGCCTGCGTGTCACCGAGCTGATCAGCCTGACCCTGGAACAGGTCAACCTGCGCCAGGGCGTGCTACGGGTGATGGGCAAAGGCAGCAAGGAACGCCTGGTGCCGATGGGTGAGGAAGCGATCGTCTGGGTCGAGCGCTACCTGCGCGACGGCCGTCATGAGTTGCTGGGCGGGCGTCCCAGCGACGTGCTGTTCCCGAGTCGTAACGGCGAGCAGATGACCCGCCAGACCTTCTGGCATCGCATCAAGCACCAGGCCAAAGTGGCGGGAATCGGAAAATCCCTGTCGCCTCACACCTTGCGCCACGCTTTCGCCACCCACCTGCTCAACCACGGCGCCGACCTGCGAGTGGTGCAGATGCTGCTCGGCCACAGTGACCTGTCCACCACTCAGATCTACACCCACGTCGCCCGGGCGCGGCTGCAGGACTTGCATGCCAAGCATCACCCTCGCGGCTGAATGAAATCCCCTGTAGGAGCAAGGCTGCGGCCCAGATACCCTGACCCGTGGCGAGGGAGCTTGCTCCCGCTCGGCTGCAGCAGTCGTAACCGGACAACGCGGTTTACCTGAAGAACTACAGGGCCTGCTCCGCAGGCCAGCGGGAGCAAGCTCCCTCGCCACAGGGGCGGTTTGGGACCAAGAATCTCCCTTGGAAGGTGTCGTCAACGTCGTGCGTCAGCGGCATTCGGTCACGCGAGCCTTATGTGGTAGGCTTTGTCGGTTTGCACAGTGGGCGGTTGGAAGCCGAATCTGCACCCCGGCGTTTCCTCGTCCCATTTGTTCGCCACAGGAGTCCCCATGCGTTTGATCCAGTTGTTCACCGCCGCCGCCATTGCGCTGGCCAGTACCTTTGCCATCGCCGATGACGCGGCCGACAAGGCTATCCGCAAGAGCCTGGAGACCCTTCAGCTCGACGTGCCGATCGAGGCCATCTCCGCCAGCCCCATGGCCGGCCTGTATGAGGTCAAGCTCAAGGGCAGCCGCGTGCTGTACGCCAGCGCCGACGGCCAGTACATCGTCCAGGGCAACCTGTTCGAGCTCAAGGACGGCAAGCCGGTCAATCTCACCGAAATGACCGAGCGCCAGGGCATCTCCAAATTGATCAATGGTATTCCGGTCGCTGAGACCGTGGTTTACCCGGCGATTGGCGAAACCAAGTCCCACATCACTGTCTTCACCGACACCACCTGCCCGTATTGCCACAAGCTGCACGCCGAAGTGCCTGAGCTGAACAAGCGCGGCATCGAAGTGCGCTATGTTGCGTTCCCGCGCCAGGGCCTGGGCTCGCCGGGTGATGAGCAGTTGCAGGCGGTATGGTGCTCCAAGGACAAGAAAGCGGCCATGGACAAGATGGTCGACGGCAAGGAAATCAAGGCCGCCAAGTGCGATAACCCGGTTTCCAAGCAGTTCGCCCTGGGCCAGTCCATCGGCGTGAACGGCACGCCGGCCATCGTTTTGGCCGACGGCCAGGTGATTCCGGGCTATCAGCCGGCGCCACAAGTCGCCAAACTGGCCTTGAGCGCGAAATGATCATGGGCGATCCGCTTCTGAAGATCACGGCTCGGCGAAAACCTTCGTCGGGCCGTTAAACACAAAGTCGCGTTGCTGCGCGGCTGTATTTCACGGCCGACCTTGCGTCGGCCGTTTCATGGGGAGTCAAGAGTGAATCCGGTCAAAGTAGGCATCTGTGGGTTAGGTACCGTCGGTGGCGGCACCTTCAACGTACTTCAGCGCAACGCCGAGGAAATTGCTCGTCGTGCCGGGCGTGGGATCGAAGTGGCACAAATTGCCATGCGCACGCCAAAGCCTCAGTTCCAGACGACCGGTATTGCGATTACCAACGATGTCTTCGAAGTGGCCACGAACCCTGAGATCGACATCGTCATAGAACTGGTGGGCGGCTATACCGTTGCCCGCGAGTTGGTACTCAAGGCCATCGAGAATGGCAAGCATGTGGTCACCGCGAACAAGGCGCTCATCGCCGTTCACGGTAATGAGATTTTCGCCAAGGCACGCGAGAAGGGTGTGATCGTGGCTTTCGAAGCCGCCGTGGCCGGTGGCATCCCGGTGATCAAGGCGATCCGCGAAGGGCTGTCGGCCAACCGCATCAATTGGGTGGCGGGGATCATCAACGGCACCGGCAACTTCATCCTCACCGAAATGCGCGAGAAAGGTCGCACGTTCGAGGACGTGCTCGCCGAAGCCCAGGCCCTGGGCTACGCCGAGGCCGATCCGACGTTCGACGTGGAAGGCATCGACGCGGCGCACAAGCTGACGATCCTGGCATCCATCGCGTTCGGTATTCCGTTGCAGTTCGACAAGGCCTACACCGAAGGCATCACCAAGCTGACCACCGCTGACGTGAACTACGCCGAAGCCTTGGGCTATCGCATCAAGCACTTGGGCGTGGCGCGCAGCACCGCCAGCGGTATCGAACTGCGCGTGCACCCGACGCTGATCCCGGCCGATCGCCTGATCGCCAACGTCAACGGCGTGATGAACGCGGTGATGGTCAACGGCGATGCCTCTGGCTCGACGCTGTTCTACGGCGCTGGCGCTGGCATGGAACCGACCGCTTCTTCGGTAGTGGCAGACCTGGTGGACGTGGTTCGCGCCATGACCTCCGACCCGGAAAACCGTGTGCCGCACCTGGCGTTCCAGCCGGATTCGTTGTCGGCTCACCCGATTCTTCCGATCGAAGCGTGCGAAAGCTCCTACTACCTGCGCATCCAGGCCAAGGACCATCCAGGCGTGTTGGCCCAGGTGGCGAGCATCCTGTCGGAGCGTGGCATCAACATCGAGTCGATCATGCAGAAGGAAGTCGAGGAGCATGATGGCCTGGTGCCAATGATCCTGCTGACCCACCGCGTGGTCGAACAGCGCATCAATGATGCGATCGCTGCACTGGAAGCGCTCCAGGGCGTGGTTGGCCCGGTGGTCCGTATCCGCGTCGAACATTTGAACTAAGCAGCTCCGAGCTGCAAGCTGCAAGCTGCAAGTAAAAGCAGATCCGCGTTTACTTGCAGCTCGTAGCTGACAGCTCGCAGCTCAAACCGAAGGTTTGCCCCTATGCGTTATATCAGCACCCGCGGCCAGGCACCGGCCCTGAATTTCGAAGATGTCCTGCTGGCCGGCCTGGCCACGGACGGCGGCCTCTACGTGCCGGAGAACCTGCCGCGCTTCACCCAGGAAGAAATCGCCTCCTGGGCCGGCCTGCCGTATCACGAACTGGCTTTCCGGGTCATGCGCCCGTTTGTCACCGGCAGTATTCCGGACGCCGACTTCAAGAAGATCCTGGAAGAGACCTACGGCGTCTTTTCCCACAACGCCATCGCCCCGCTGCGCCAGCTCAACGGCAATGAGTGGGTCATGGAGCTGTTCCACGGCCCGACCCTGGCCTTCAAGGACTTTGCCCTGCAACTGCTCGGTCGCCTGCTGGACTACGTGCTGCAAAAACGTGGCGAGCGCGTGGTGATCGTCGGTGCCACCTCCGGCGACACCGGTTCGGCTGCCATCGAAGGCTGCAAGCATTGTGAAAACGTCGACATCTTCATCCTGCACCCGCATAACCGCGTCTCGGAAGTGCAACGCCGGCAGATGACGACGATTTTCGGCGATAACATCCACAACATCGCCATCGAAGGCAACTTCGACGACTGCCAGGAAATGGTCAAGGCCAGCTTTGCCGACCAGGGCTTCCTCAAGGGCACTCGCCTGGTGGCGGTCAACTCGATCAACTGGGCGCGGATCATGGCCCAGATCGTTTACTACTTCCACGCGGCCCTGCAACTGGGCGGCCCGGCCCGTTCGGTGGCGTTCTCGGTACCGACCGGCAACTTCGGCGACATCTTCGCCGGTTACCTGGCACGCAACATGGGGCTGCCGATCAACCAGTTGATCGTCGCCACCAACCGCAACGACATCCTGCACCGCTTCATGAGCGGTAACCAGTACGTCAAGGAAACCCTGCACGCCACGCTGTCGCCGTCGATGGACATCATGGTGTCGTCGAACTTCGAGCGCCTGCTGTTCGACCTGCACGGTCGCAATGGTGCGGCGATTGCCGGCCTGATGGACAGCTTCCGCCAGGGCGGGGGTTTCAGCGTCGAGGCTGAGCGCTGGACCGAAGCACGCAAACTGTTCGACTCCCTGGCCGTGGACGATGAGCAGACGTGCGAAACCATCGCCGAGGTGTTCGGGCAGAGCGGTGAGTTGCTCGACCCCCACACCGCGATCGGTGTCCGGGCCGCCCGTGAATGCCGTCGCAGCCTGGACATCCCGATGGTGATCCTGGGCACGGCGCATCCGGTCAAGTTCCCGGAAGCGGTGCAGAAAGCGGGCGTAGGAAAAGCGCTTGAACTCCCTGCACATCTTTCTGATTTGTTTGAGCGAGACGAGCGTTGCACCGTGTTGCCTAACGACCTGAAGGCCGTGCAGGCCTTTGTCAGCCAGCATGGCAACCGCGGCAAACCTCTCTAAGCGCTGAAAGCTGTCACATTTTGAAGCCCGTCTCCTGACGGGCTTTCTTGTTTCTGCATGCCAAACTGGCCGGGTGTCGCCCTTGGAGGGGCGGGCGAGTCATCTCGAAGGATATGCAGATGTTGTTTTTTACCAAAGGCAAGCCAGCCCTGGGCTGGGTAATGGGCATGGCCCTGATGTATTGGGCGCAGGGGTGCAACGCGGCACAATTGGCGGCTTTCGAAACGCCACCGGCCAATCCCGGCGAGCGGCTGGTGTTGGACGCGCAGGAACTCAAGTGGATCAAGGAAAACCCCCGCGTCATCGTGGCCACGATGCAGTTTCCGTTGTACCTGTTCAGGAATGAATTGGGGCAATGGAATGGGTTGAACCACGACATTCTCCAACGCATTGCGCAAATGACGGGCCTTGAGTTCGTGCATCGAGAGTCGTTCTCCCCCGCAGAGTTGATGACGATGCTGGAAAATGGCGAGGCCGACATGACGACCCTGTTGGCAATGAATGAGGAGCGTCGGGATTTCCTGAGTTTCAGCCATGCGTTCGGCGGCTCCGGCTGGGTATTCGTCGGCCGTGACGGGGAGTCGATCCTGCACTCGCTGGAGCAGCTTGAAGGCAAGGTCCTGGCCTTGCCGGCACGGCATGCGTTGGAGGCACAGATCAGGCGTGACTACCCGGCCATCGAGTTGCGCACGACCAAGACGCTTGGTGAGGCGCGTGCGCTGGTGGAGAGTCGCGAAGCCTACGCCACCATCGAAAATGAAACCGGTGTGCACCTTTACCCTGCCGGACAGTTGCAGGTAGGAAGAGGCCTTGAGGGCCTGTGGGAGCCGGATTACCTGGCGGTGCGCCAAGACCTGGTCCCGCTGCTTAGTATCTTGAACAAGGCGCTGGAGGCCTTCCCGGCCGCAGAGATGCGTGCGCTGCGTTCCAAGTGGATGGCCGGTATTTTTCCGGAACCGCCGCCCTCGACCTGGGAAAGGCTGTCTGGCTGGGGCTACTGGTGCGTGACAATGGTCGTGCTGTTCGGCCTCCTGTCCTTGCTGTGGAACCGCCGCCTGAAGGTCCAGATCGACCAGCGTCTCAGGGCCGAAGCGGTTCTCAAGGATCAGTTGATGCTCCAGAACGCCTTGATGGACGCGGTACCCGATCCGATTTTCATCCGTGACCTGCAAGGGCGCCTGGTCATGTGCAACAAAAGCTATGAAGACCAATTTGCGACCCGTTTCGAGAAGTTGCGGGGCAAGCGGCTGGACGAATGTGTGGCGTTTCCGGCGGCCACCGCGCAACTGCTGCATGGGGAAGTGATGGAGCAGTTGCGAACCGGCCAGTCGCGATTCGTCGACCGTCAACTGATGTTCAGCGGCGGACTGCGGCAGGTCTACCACTGGTCGGTGCCTTTCTATGGGGCCGACGGGCAACTGCGCGGTCTGCTGGGGGGCTGGATCGACGTCGGGCGGCGCTGGCGTCGTACCGATCAGAGCCTGGCCTCAACCCCGAGGGTCTCGACCTGATCATCTCAGCGAAGGCTGTTGTTTACCTGTCATATTGGACGCGCATGCTCGATTGAACGGGTCCAAGGCGTGCCGGTTCGGTGCGCCGACGAACTTTGGACTGCACCGCGCGGTCATTGACTGTGTACATGCAGTTGTTTTCGGACTATTGAAGGGTGAGCGAATGGAAAGTATCAGCCTGTTGCTGGGTGAGGCCCTGAGCCCGTATCAAGTCACGCTGACGCCCTCCGGTGCCAAGGGTGAATGCCTGGTGACCTTGAAAAATGCCGCCGGGGCCATCATCGTCGAACGAGTCTTCCATCAAGCGCAATTGACCGACAAACGCCAACTGACGGATGTCGTCGACGGCTTGCACCGCGATGTATTGATCGCCGAAGGGCGCCTGGAGCCCTGCGTGATCGCGGCGCTGCGTAACCTGGCCCGCGACAAGGTCATGGCCGCGCCGAATTGACCCCGATTCTGTGGGAACCTTCCGACGTCTTGGCGAGTCAGACTGTTTACCAACAAGAGCAGGCATTGTGCTCCGGTGCTTGTCGCTTGTTGCACGGACCTTAGTGGTTTCGTTTAACCCCGAGTTGTCTCCCCACTTCTCGGGGTTTCTTTTTGCCTGGCGTTCAAGGTTTGGCGTGTTCTGCCAGATGCTAAAGCTTTTGTGGGAGCGAGCAGGCTCGCTCCCACAGTGGATCTCCAGTGATCACGATGTTTTTGTGGCGCTTCAAATAGCCCCGTCAGCGCGCAGCTTGGCGATCCCCTGCGCGTCGTAGCCCAGTTCAGCGAGTACTTGCCCGTTGTGCTCTCCCAGCGCCGGGCCGACCCATTCGGCGCTGCCCGGGGTGTCAGAGAGTTTAGGCACGATTCCCGGCATCTTGAACGCCTTGCCGTCCGGCAGCCTGGCCTGCAGGAACATTTCACGGGCAAGGAATTGCGGGTCGCTGAACATGTCCTCGGCGCTGAAAATCCGACTGGCCGGCACGCCCGCCTGGTTCAGCTGTTCGATGACGGTATCGAGCGGCAGCGAGTTGACCCAGCGATCGATAACGCCATACAGCTCGTCCCGCCGCACGTCCCGCCCATCGTTGCTGGCCAGTTGCGGATCCTCGGCCAGGTCGTCGCGGCCGATGACCTGCATGAAGCGCTTGAAGATCGCGTCGCCATTGGCGCCAATCTGCACATGCTTGCCGTCGGCGCTGGTGTGGATGGAGGAGGGGGTGATGCCGGGCATGATGTTGCCGGTGCGCTCGCGGATGAAACCGAACACGTCGAACTCCGGCACCATGCTTTCCATCATGGCGAAAATGGCCTCGTACAGGGCTACGTCCACCACCTGCCCGGTGCCGCCATTGATCTCGCGATGACGCAAGGCCATCAGGGCGCCAATCACGCCCCAGAGGGCGGCGATGGAGTCGCCGATGGAGATCCCGGTGCGTACCGGTGGGCGGTCCTCGAAGCCGGTGATGTAGCGCAGGCCGCCCATGGATTCGCCCACGGCGCCGAACCCCGGCTGGTCCTTCATCGGCCCGGTCTGGCCAAAGCCCGAGAGCCGGACCATCACCAGTTTCGGGTTCAATGCGTGCAGGACATCCCAGCCCAGGCCGAGCTTTTCCAGCACGCCGGGTCGAAAGTTCTCGATCAGGATGTCGGCTTCGCCGATCAGTTGTTTCAGGATAGCCAGGCCGTCCGGGTGCTTGAGGTTCAAGGTCACGGATTTCTTGTTGCGGGCCTGGACGAACCACCACAGCGAAGTGCCTTCGTACAGCTTGCGCCACTTGCGCAGCGGATCGCCGCCATCAGGCGATTCGACCTTGATCACCTCGGCGCCGAATTCGCCGCAGATCCTCGAAGCAAAGGGCCCGGCGATCAGGGTGCCGAGTTCGATGACTTTGACGCCGGCAAGGGGTTTGGCAGTAAGCGACATGACAGATCCTGTAGGACAAAGGCAGAACGGATAGAGCGTTTTATCATAGGCCAGTGTCGCTCGCCGCAGGTTGATGGTCGGCAATTCGTGGATTGCCCGCGTCATCGGTTAGACTTGCCGCCTTTCCTCGTATCAAGAAGCCCGTTCATGGCCCAGCCGTCCACGACTTACAAGTTTGAACTGAACCTCACTGACCTCGACCGCAATGTGTATGAGAATGTGAAACAGACCATCGCCCGCCATCCTTCGGAAACCGAGGAGCGCATGACCGTGCGCCTGCTGGCCTACGCGTTCTGGTACAACGAGCTGCTGTCGTTTGGCCGGGGTCTGTCGGACGTGGACGAACCGGCGCTGTGGGAAAAAAGCCTGGATGAACGCGTGTTGCACTGGATCGAAGTCGGCCAGCCCGATGCCGAGCGCCTGACCTGGTGCTCGCGCCGCACCGAGCGCACCAGCCTGCTGGCCTACGGCAGCCTGCGGGTCTGGGAAGGCAAGGTGGTTCCGGCGGTCAAGAACCTGAAGAACGTCAACATCGCCGCCGTGCCCCAGGACGTGCTCGAAACCCTGGCCCAGGACATGCCGCGAGTGATCAAGTGGGATGTGATGATCAGCGAAGGCACGATCTTCGTCACCGACGACCGTGGCCAGCATGAAGTCCAGCTGCAATGGTTGCTGGGCGAGCGCGGTTGAGCCATTGCCCCTGTATTAAGTGAACGCATTGTGGCGAGGGAGCTTGCTCCCGCTTGGGTGCGCAGCGCCCACAAAAAGGGGCCGCTTCGCCCGAACGCGGACCGGCCCAGCGGGAGCAAGCTCCCTCGCCACGGTCCAGGATCCAAAAAAATAGAGAAATGTCTGTTTTCCCATGCGCATAGAACCCCGCCCGCTACCCGACACCCTGCCGTTTCTCGGTGACCTTCCGCCGCTGTTGACCCGGCTGTATGCCGCCCGTGGCGTGCAGTCCGAGGCTGAACTGGACAAGAGCCTGGCGCGCTTGATTCCTTTCCAGCAGCTCAAGGGGATCGATGCGGCGGTGGACTTGCTGGTGGTGGCGCTGGAGCAGCGCCAGCGGATTCTGATCGTCGGTGACTTCGATGCCGATGGCGCGACGGCCAGCACCGTGGGCATGTTGGGGTTGCGCCTGCTCGGTGCCGCCCATGTCGACTACCTGGTGCCCAATCGCTTTGAATACGGCTACGGACTGACCCCGGAAATCGTCGAAGTCGCCCTGGTGCGCGAGCCGCAATTGCTGATCACCGTGGACAATGGCATTTCCAGCGTGGAAGGCGTGGCGGCGGCGAAGGCGGCGGGGCTCAAGGTGCTGGTGACCGACCACCACTTGCCGGGTCTTGAGCTGCCGGCAGCCGACGCCATCGTCAATCCGAACCAGCCAGGCTGCGAATTCCCGAGCAAGGCCCTGGCCGGTGTCGGGGTGATTTTCTATGTGCTGATGGCGCTGCGTGCGCGCCTGCGCAGCCTGGGTTGGTACACCAGCAAACCGCAACCGAACATCGGCGAATTGCTCGACTTGGTGGCGTTGGGCAGCGTGGCCGACGTGGTGCCGCTGGACGCCAACAACCGGATCCTGGTGCATCAGGGCCTGGAACGGATTCGCGCCGGCCGGGCCCGGCCCGGTATCAAGGCGATCCTTGAGGTGGCCAAGCGTGATGCCTCACGAATCACCTCCACCGACCTGGGCTTTATCCTCGGCCCGCGCCTGAACGCGGCAGGGCGCCTGGACGATATGAGCCTGGGCATCGAATGCCTGCTCACCGACGACGCGGCCCTGGCGCGGGAAATGGCGGCACAACTGGACGGCATGAACCAGGATCGCAAATCCATCGAGCAAGGCATGCAGCGCGAAGCCCTGGCCCAGCTCAAGGACCTGCCGGTGGAGTCGATGCCGTTCGGCTTGTGCCTGTTCGATCCGCAGTGGCATCAAGGGGTCATTGGCATCCTCGCCTCGCGAATGAAAGAGCGCTATTTCCGTCCAACCATTGCCTTTGCCGATGCCGGGGACGGCTTGCTCAAGGGCTCGGGTCGCTCGGTGCCGGGCTTTCATATCCGCGACGCGTTGAGCGTGGTGGCGGCGCAGCATCCGACCTTGATCAGCAAATACGGCGGCCACGCCATGGCGGCGGGGCTGACGCTGCCGGAGGCGAACTTTCCGTTGTTCGCCCAGGCGTTCGACGCCGAAGTGCGCAGGCAATTGCGCGAAGAAGACCTGACCGGCCGGCTGTTGTCGGACGGCACCCTGGCGGTTGAGGAGTTCCACCTGGAACTGGCCCGGGCGCTGCGCCATGCCGGTCCTTGGGGCCAGCACTTCCCGGAGCCGATGTTCCACGGCGTGTTCCAGCTGGTTGAGCAACGGGTGGTCGGCGAACGGCACCTGAAGGTGGTGCTCAGGAGCGAGTGTGGTTCGGTCAAGCTTGACGGCATCGCCTTCGGCATCGACCGTGAGATCTGGCCGAACCCCACTGTGCGCTGGGTCGAGTTGGCCTACAAGCTCGATCTCAACGAGTTCCGTGGGCAGGAAACGGTGCAGTTGATGATTGCCCACATCGAGCCGCGCTAGTCGATACGCCAACTGGCCTGATTTTTGAGCTTCTGAGCTCACAGGGGTTCAGGCCAGTGTTGAGTGAGCAGCATTGCGCCATACCGTCGGTTTTTAGGTCCTGAACCCTCCCGCCTTCCCGGTTGTCGACTAGTCTCTAAGCACTGGTTGATAGCCCTTGTGACGTCTTGTCGATTTTCGTTGCCCGCGGGGGCGGGTGTTGTCCCTTTTGTCACTCGTCGACTTTTCAAACAGAACCCTGGAGCCTGCCCACTGATTCGAGAGGTGCCCCATGAGTCTGCTGCTGGAACCCTATACCGTTCGCCAATTGACCCTGCCCAATCGCATCGCGGTGTCGCCGATGTGCCAGTATTCGAGCACCGACGGCCTGGCCAACGATTGGCACCTGGTGCACCTCGGCAGCCGCGCCGTGGGGGGGGCTGGTCTGGTCTTCACCGAAGCCACCGCCGTCACCGCCGACGGTCGCATCACCGCCCAGGACCTTGGGCTGTGGAACGATGAACAGATCGAACCCTTGCAACGCATCACCCGTTTCATTACCGCCCAAGGAGCCGTGCCGGGCATTCAACTGGCCCATGCCGGACGCAAGGCCAGCACCTGGCGACCCTGGCTGGGCAAGCACGGTAGCGTGAAACCGGCGGATGGCGGCTGGGTGCCGGTCGGTCCGTCGCCGATTGCCTTCGACCCGCAACACACCCAGCCGGCCCAGTTGGACGAAGGGCAGATCGCCGGGGTGATCCAGGCTTTCGTGGAGGCGGCCAAGCGGGCCCTCACGGCGGGCTTCAAGGTCGTCGAGGTCCACGCCGCCCATGGTTACCTGTTACATCAATTCCTGTCGCCGTTGAGCAATCAGCGGCGCGATCAATACGGCGGCTCGTTCGAGAACCGCATCCGCCTGGTGTTGCAGGTCACCGAAGCGGTCCGGGCCGTGTGGCCCGAGGAGTTGCCAGTGTTCGTGCGCGTCTCCGCCACCGACTGGGTCGAGGATGGTTGGAACCCCGATGAGACGGTGGAGCTGGCGCGGCGCTTCAGGACCCTGGGGGTAGACCTTATCGATGTGTCGTCGGGCGGCACGGCCGCGAATGCGGAAATCCCCACCGGCCCGGGCTACCAGACGCGCTTTGCCGAAAGGGTGCGCAAGGAGTCGGAAATTGCCACCGGCACCGTCGGCATGATCACCGAACCGGCCCAGGCCGAGCACATTTTGCGAACTTGTCAGGCCGACATCATTTTCCTGGCCCGCGAACTGTTGCGCGATCCGTACTGGGCGCTGCATGCCGATGATGACCTGGGTGGGCGCAAGGCCGTGTGGCCGGCGCAGTACCAACGGGCGACGCACCGGGACCAGCCGATCCATGAGTCGGATTTGCGCGATTGAGTGTTCGGTAAAAGCAAAAGCCCCGGGCGTCATTGGCCGGGGCTTTTGCTTATCTGGAATTGTGGGTGCTTGCACTGACGCAGCAGGGCTCAGGGATACTTGCGCTTATCCGGCGCCGGCGGGAAGTACTGGTACAGCCAGGTCTCGCTCAAGGTCCGGTCCTTGGTACGAATGAACAGGCGCATCTGCACCGGGTCTACGCGGTCGTCGGTCGGATACCAGTCGAAGGTGATGCGGTAGCCCTTGATCTCATCGAGCACCAACACGTTGAAGTCCTTGACCTCGCCATGGGAGCAGGTGACCACGGGTTCGATGCCGGTGCCCGGGGGCAGCTGGTCGAGGCCGCCGCCGCTGAAATCCACGGCGAAGCGACGTGCCCAGACGGTCGGATAATGCTCGCCTGGCGCCCAACCTTCGATGAAACCACCCATGCCGGAACGGGTCGCATCGACGTGCGCCAGGTCGGTGCTCACCGGGGGCAGGGCGCTCCAGTAGAGCTTGTAGCCATAGTTGAGCGAGTCGCCGGCAGCGACGGGTTTCTTCGGCGTCCAGAACGCGACGATGTTATCCAGGGTTTCGCCGGTCGTCGGGATTTCCAGCAGGTCGACCGAGCCTTCGCCCCAGGCCGTGGTGGGTTCGACCCACAGGCTTGGGCGCTTGCTGTACCAGTCCACGGTGTCCTGGTAGCTGGAAAAGTCATGGTCGGTCTGCACCAGGCCAAAGCCTTTCGGGTCCTTGTCGGCAAAGGCATTGAACTGCAGGGTGGCCGGGTTGTTCAGGGGACGGCACACCCACTCGCCGTTGCCGCGCCACATGGCCAGGCGGTCGGAGTCGTGGATCTGCGGGTGAATGGTGTCGCACATGCGCCGCTCGACGGTGCCACAACTGAACATGCTGGTCATCGGCGCGATCCCCAGTTGTTCGATGGCGGTACGGGCGTTGACGTGGGCGTCGATCTCCATCACCACGCGGGTCGGCTGGCAGTCGATGTCAAAACGATAGGCGCCGGTCGCGCTGGGGGAGTCGAGCAGGGCGTAGACCACGAAGCGGGTGCTGTTCTTGTCCGGGGTCTCGAACCAGAACTTGGTGAAGTCGGGGAATTCCTCACGCTTCTTGGCGTAAGTGTCGATGGCCAGGCCGCGTGCGGACAGCCCGTATTGGCCGGTGGCGTCCACGGCGCGGAAGTAACTGGCCCCCAGGAACGACAGGATATCGTGCCGGTCCAGCTCCGGGGCCTTGAACACCCGGAACCCGGAAAAGCCCAGGTCACCGGTCAGTTGCGACGTATTGACCGTGGTCTTCTCGTAGTTGAACAACTCCGGACGGAAATGCACTTCACGGGCCATCCGGGTTTTGGAGTCGACGCTGTACATGCGCACCGGCTGCTTGAAGCCCATGCCGACATGGAAGAACTGCACGTCCAATTGGCCGCCCAGCTTGTTCCACAAGGAATGCTTGGCGTCGTATTGAATGGCGTTGAACTGCAATGGCGACATCATTGCCAGGGTCGGCGGCAGGACTTGCTTGGTGTCGACGTAGCGGCCCTTGGCAAGTTGCCGGGCCTGGTCTTTCAGATCATTGAAATCGAAGGGACGGGCTTCGCCATCGGCAGTCTGGTCAGCAGCCCAGGCACGGGCGGCCATGAGCCCGTAGGCCGAAAGTCCGGTGTAGGCGGCGAAGGCCATGGAGGCCTTGAGCAGATTCCTGCGGTGCATAGATACAACCTTTCTCGAAGCAATTCCGTGCCGTTCCTGGCAACAGAGATCAGTGGAGGAGTTCGGACATGCCTTGGCCAAACGCGACGAACGTAGAACAGATGCCTGAGAATTGGATCGGTTCACCGAGGCGCAAAATCATAGGGGAAATACCCGCTTTGCGAGAAAAGAAAGCGAGGCTTAGTCAAATTTTCTTACAGATATTTCTTTTTTTGTGCCGATCATGATCTTTTTTGACTAATTACTCTAAAACTCCCTTTTCACGGGTTGAATCCTCCCTATTCTCTAGCGTGATAGACGACTCAGCCCGGATGCGGATGGCGCTATCAGGACTACTCGACGTACAGAAGGACAACTCATGACAAAAATACAGGGCATTACCCAAATGCTGGGGATCTTTCCAGGCCTGGCCAACCCGCGCCGGCCACGCCGGCTCAGCCTGGAAGAATTGAAACTGGTTGAACGCTATCGAGAGTTGTCGGAAAACGATCGGATCGCCATGCGCTACCTGGTGGATGCGATGCGCAGTGTTTCGCGGTTTTGAAGGGCGACGATCAGTGGCTGGGGCAGGGAGCACCGGTCGACGTCACTCCCTCGGCCAGTCCTGGGGACGTTCGGTGCGCTGGTGCAGTATTCGCAGGATCTGCAATTGTCCATGTATGAGCCGGTAGGGGGCAACGAAGGGATAGCGCGTCAGCACCAGCTCCCGAACATCCGGGACGACTGAAGGACGGCCCGACCCGGGAAAGCGTTGCAGTTGGCGCAGTGTCTCCAGGAGGGTGGTAATGACATCGTCAGCGCCTGCTGCGCCGATGGTGCTTTGGTAATGTTCGTGAATCGAGTCGAGGTCACTCTGCGCTTTGTCGGTCAGTACGATGCTCGGCACGCTTTGCCCACTTAGCCTTCACGGCATCCAGGTCGGTCAGGTTTCCAGCATCGGCGTCTGCGATGCCTTCGCTGATGGCTTGCAGATGCCAGGACTCGGCTTCCACATATCGAACCAATGCACGTTTGAGATGATATTGACGGTCGCGGTCGGTGGCGGCAGCCAGCAAATCCAGCTGTTGGGCCAGACCTTCTTCCACACGAAAGGATAAAACGGGCGAGGCCATGGCGAATCTCCGGGGGTGTATACATTGTAGACACCGTAGGTGCTGCCAGGATTTCCGTCAACCGGCCAACGTGCACCGATCGACGAAAACCTTAGCAGGACGAGGGCAGGGGAGGCGCGAGCATGTGTTGCCAACGTTGTCTCGTTTTCAATGCTTGAACATCACATGCCGCACCACCGTGTAATCCTCTAACCCATACATGGACATGTCCTTGCCATAGCCGGAACGTTTCTGACCGCCATGGGGCATTTCGCTGACGAGCATGAAGTGGGTGTTCACCCAGGTGCAGCCGTACTGCAGGCGTGCCGACAGGCGATGGGCGCGGCCGATGTCGGCGGTCCACACCGATGAAGCCAGGCCGTAATCCGAATCGTTGGCCCAGGCCAGCACTTGCGCTTCGTCGAGGAACGGCGTGACGGACACCACCGGTCCGAAGACCTCTCGGCGGACGATTTCGTCATCTTGCTGGGCGTCGGCCAGCACCGTCGGCTCGAAGAAGAACCCGTTGCCGTCCACAGCCTTGCCACCCGTGACCAGGCGGATGTGCGGCTGGGTGATGGCCCGTTCGACGAACCCGGCCACGCGGTCACGGTGCTGGGCGGTGATCAACGGGCCCATCTCGGTGTCGGGGGCAGTTTGCAGGCCGTACTTGATGCTGCCCACCGCGGCGCCGAGTTTTTCGACAAAGCGCTCGTAGATGCCTTGCTGGGCATAGATGCGGCAAGCGGCGGTGCAGTCCTGGCCGGCGTTGTAGAAACCGAAGGTGCGGATGCCTTCCACGGCGGCATCGATGTCGGCATCGTCGAAGATGATCACCGGGGCCTTGCCGCCCAGTTCCATGTGGGTGCGCTTGACGCTGTCGGCGGTGCTGGAAATGATGTTCGAGCCGGTGGCAATGGAGCCGGTCAGCGACACCATGCGCACTTTCGGATGCGTGACCAGTGGCTGGCCAACGCTTGGCCCACGGCCGAAGATCACGTTGAGTACGCCGGCGGGGAAAATTTCCGACGCCAGTTCCGCCAGGCGCAGCGCCGTCAGGGGTGTCTGTTCAGATGGCTTGAGCACCACGGTATTGCCGGCGGCCAGGGCCGGGGCGATTTTCCAGGCGACCATCATCAGCGGGTAGTTCCACGGCGCGATGGAGGCGATGACGCCCACCGGATCGCGGCGGGTCATCGACGTATGCCCCGGCAGGTATTCGCCGCCCGCCGAGCCCGTCATGCAGCGGCTGGCCCCGGCGAAAAAGCGGAACACATCGGCAATCGCCGGGATCTCGTCGTTCAGGGCGGCGCTCAGGGGTTTGCCGCAGTTGTCCGACTCCAGTTTCGCCAGTTCCTCGCCGTGGGCTTCGATGGTGTCGGCCAGCTTGAGCAGCAACAGGGAACGGTCCTTTGGACTGACTTGCGACCAGCTTTCGAAGGCGCTGTCGGCGGCGCGAACGGCCGCGTCGACCTGCGCTTCGCTGGCTTCGTTGATCTCCACCAGCACCCGTCCCAGCGCCGGGTTGAACACCGCCTGGCCCGGGCCCTCGCCATTGACCAGGTGGCCGTTGATCAGCAGTTTGGTTTGCATGTCCGTGTCCTCTTGAATTTTGTTTGTAACTCCCACAGGGGCCGGTTCCACAGTGACATCTATTTCCCTCCACTCCCCGCCACGCTCTCACCCCCGCGAGTCAGGTAGTAGGCACCCAATATAGGCAACATCGTCACCAGCATCACCAGCATCGCCACGACATTGGTCACCGGCACATCCCGTGGGCGGCTGAGCTGGTTGAGCAGCCACAGCGGCAAGGTGCGTTCGTGGCCGGCGGTGAAGGTGGTGACGATGATTTCGTCGAACGACAGCGCGAACGCCAACATCCCGCCGGCCAGCAGCGCCGAGCCGAGGTTGGGCAGGATGATGTAGCGAAAGGTCTGCCAGCCGTCGGCGCCCAGGTCCATCGAGGCCTCGATCAGGCTGTGGGAGGTACGGCGCAGGCGCGCGATGACGTTGTTGTAGACGATCACCACGCAAAACGTCGCGTGGCCGACGACGATGGTGAACAACCCCGGCTCGATCCCCAGGGTCTTGAAGGTCGCCAGCAAGGCGATGCCGGTGATGATCCCCGGCAGGGCGATGGGCAGGATCAGCATCAGCGAAATGCCCTGCTTGCCGAAGAAGTCGCGACGGTACAGCGCGGCCGAAGCCAGCGTGCCGAGCACCAGGGCGATCAGCGTGGCGATGGCCGCGACTTGCAACGACAGCTTGATCGCCTCCAGCACATCCGGGCGCGCGAAGGCCACGCTGAACCACTTCAGGGTCAAGCCCTTGGGCGGAAAACTGAACGCGGCGTCCTCGGTGTTGAAGGCATAGAGGAAGATGATCAGGATCGGGAAGTGCAGGAACACCAGCCCGCCCCACGCCGCGACGCGCAAGCCCCACGAGGCCCGGTCTTGAGAGTCAGAGCGCATCGAAAGCTCCCAGTCGCTTGACGATGGACAGGTAGAGGGCAATCAGCACGATAGGCACCAGGGTGAACGCGGCCGCCATGGGCATGTTGCCGATGGCTCCCTGCTGGGCATACACCATGCTGCCGACAAAGTAGCCCGGCGGGCCCACCAGTTGCGGCACGATGAAATCCCCCAGGGTCAGCGAGAAGGTGAAGATCGAGCCGGCGGCGATGCCCGGGATCGACAGCGGCAGGATCACCTGCATGAACGTCTGGCGTGGCCTGGCGCCCAGATCCGCCGAGGCTTGCAGCAGCGATGGCGGCAGGCGTTCCAGGGAGGCCTGGATCGGCAGGATCATGAACGGCAGCCAGATGTAGACGAACACCAGGAAACGCCCCAGGTGTGACGTGGACAATGTGCTGCCGCCCACCCCAGGAATGCCCAGCACCCCTTGCAGGGCCGGCTCGAGCTCCAGGTGCTGGACGAACCATTGCGCCACGCCGCCCTTGGCCAGCAGAAGCGTCCAGGCATAGGCCTTGACGATGTAGCTGGCCCACATCGGCAGCATGACCGCGATGTAGAAAAATGCCTTGGTCTTGCCGCTGGTGTAGCGCGCCATGTAGTAGGCAATCGGGAAGGCGACGGTGGCGCTGGCGATAGACACCACGATGGCCATGCTCAGGGTGCGCAGGATGATGTCGAAGTTCGAGGGCTGGAACAGCGCGGTGAAATTGGCCAGGGTCAGGTCCGGCGTGACCGTCATGGTGAAGTCGTCGAAGGTGTAGAAGCCCTGCCAGAGCAAGGTCAGCAGCGAACCCAGGTAGATCGCGCCGAACCAGATCAGCGGCGGTACCAGCAGCAACGACAGGTACAGGTTGGGGCGCCGGTACAGCAGGTTGGAAAAACGTCGCAACGGTGAGCCGGGCGTGGGCGCCGGGGGGATGGCCAGTGCGTTCATGTCACACCTCGCTCGGCGCGCTGTCGTGCAGCGCGATCATCGCTTCACGGGCCCAGCGCACACTCAACTGCTGGCCCGTCTGGTGCTGGGTACTGTTGTCGTTCCACTGGGTGTTGGCCTGGCTGATGTTCAGGGTTTGGCCGTTCGCCAGTTTCAGTTCGTAGCGCGTGGCGCTGCCCTGGTACTGGATGTCGTGGAGCAGGCCCCGTACTTCGATTTCATCGCCGGCCAGCGGCCCTTCGGCGAAACGCACGTGTTCCGGGCGAATCGAAAAGGGCTGTGGATAACCGCTCAATTCGCGGGCCAGCTCACCACGGATCACGTTGGAGGTGCCGACGAATTCGGCAACGAAGGGGGTGGCCGGTTTCATGTACAGGTTGCGCGGGGTGTCGACCTGTTCGATGCGTCCCTTGTTGAACACCGCCACGCGGTCGGACATCGACAGCGCTTCGGTCTGGTCGTGGGTGACGAAAATGAAGGTGATGCCCAGCTGCCGTTGCAGTTTCTTCAGCTCGCCCTGCATCTGTTCGCGCAGCTTCAGGTCCAGGGCGCCCAGGGGTTCATCGAGCAGCAACACCCGCGGGCGATTGACCAGCGCGCGGGCCAGGGCCACGCGCTGGCGCTGACCACCGGAGAGCTGCACCGGTTTGCGTTCGCCGTAGCCGGCCAGGGCCACCATCTCCAGCGCCTCCTCGGCGCGCTTGATGCGTTCGGCCTTGGGCACGCCCTTGACCTTCAGGCCGTAGGCCACGTTGTCGCGCACGTTCATGTGGGGGAAGAGGGCGTAGTCCTGGAAGACCGTATTGACGTCGCGTTGATAGGGCGCCAGGCCCGTGGCCTCTTCGCCATGGATGCGGATCGAGCCGGCGCTGGGCTGTTCGAACCCGGCGATCAGGCGCAGGCAGGTGGTCTTGCCCGAACCGGAGGGCCCGAGCATGGAAAAGAACTCGCCGTCCTGGATGTCGATAGAAACCCGGTCCACGGCCTTCACCTCGCCGAACTGACGGGAAACCTGGGTGAATTGGACTGCAAGCGTCATGGTGCGGGGCTCCAGAAAGCATGAGTTCTGTTGATGCATGGCTGGGTTGTCGGGCACGGATCTGTGGCTGCACCCTGTGGGAGCAAGGCTTGCCCGCGATGAGGGAGACGCGGTCCTCCTGGGAACCGAGGTGCCTTCATCGCGAGCAAGCTTTGCTCCCACCGAACTTTCACGGTCGCACAAGGACAGCGTTCACCTTCACTTACTTGGCAGTTGGGCGAACCTCAGCGCCCGCCCATGATCGCAATGTAGTCCTGGGTCCAGCGGCTGTACGGCACGAACTTGCCGCCCTCGGCCTGTGGGGTTTTCCAGAAGGCGATCTTGTCGAATTGGTCGAAACCGTTGGTCTTGCAGCCTTCGGCGCCCAGCAGTTCGCTGCCCTTGCAGGCCGCCGGCACTGCCGGCAACGAACCGAACCAGGCCGCGACGTCACCCTGGACTTTCGGTTGCAGCGACCAGTCCATCCATTTATAGGCGCAGTTGGGGTGCTTGGCCTCGGCATGGAGCATCGTCGTGTCGGCCCAGCCCGTGGCACCTTCTTTCGGGATCGTCGAGGCGATCGGTTGTTTCTCGTTCACCAGGCCGTTGACCTGATACGGCCAGGCACCGGACGCGACCACGCCTTCGTTCTTGAAGTCACTCATCTGCACGGTGGTGTCGTGCCAGTAACGGTGAATCAACGGTTGCTGGGCCCGCAGCAGGTCCAGCACGGCCTTGTACTGGGCCTCGTCGAGCTGGTAGGGGTCCTTGATGCCCAGCTCAGGCTTGGCGCTCTTGAGGTAGAGCGCCGCGTCGGCAATGTAGATCGGGCCGTCGTAGGCTTGCACCCGCCCCTTGTTGGGCTTGCCGTCGGGCAGGTTCTGGGCGTTGAACAGCACGCCCCAGCTGGTGGGCGCTTTCTTGAAGACGTCAGTGTTGTACATCAGCACGTTCGGTCCCCACTGGTAGGGGCTGCCGTAGGTTTGCTGGTTGACCACGTACCAGGGCGCATCCTTGAGGCGCGGGTCGAGGTTCTTCCAGTTGGGGATCAACGCGGTGTTGATCGGTTGTACGCGCTTGCCAGCGATCAGGCGCAACGAGGCATCGCCCGAGGCAGTGACCAGGTCGTAACCGCCCTTGGCCATCAGGCTGACCATTTCATCGGACGTGGCGGCGGTCTTCACATTGACCTTGCAACCGGTCTCCTTTTCGAAGCCGGTGACCCAGTCGTAGGCCTTGTCGCTCTCGCCGCGTTCGATGTAGCCCGGCCAGGCGACGATATCCAGCTGGCCTTCGCCGGCACCGACGGCCTTGAGCGGTTCGGCGGCCTGCAGGCTGACGCTGGTCAGCAGCGCCGTGGTGATTGCACTGAGCAATACGGTCTTGTGCGCGTACATGGAAATCCCTCTGGCTTTGATTAGGGTCGGGGTCGTCTTGAACGGGGTGAATGCCGTGAATGACCTGCTACTAGCGTAGTGCTGTTATTTGCAGGCGTCAGGCAACCTCTTTTGTGGGAGCGAGCAAGCTCGCAGTGATTTGGGCCGCGCCCCCAAATATTGGACAGTTTTATGCTCGACGCACTTCGCCAAAAAATCATCCCTCTGCGCCATACGGGCCCGACGCCACCCTCGGCTATACTCCCCAGCATTTTCAAGGACCCGAGGTTTTACTGTGAAAAACTGGACGTTGCGCCAACGCATCCTGGCGAGTTTTGCGGTAATCATCGCCATCATGCTGCTCATGGTGGTGGTCTCGTACTCGCGGTTGCTCAAGATCCAGGACAGTGAAGAACGGGTTCGGGTCGACGCGGTGCCAGGGGTGTATTACAGCTCCATGATCCGCGGGGGCTGGGTCGACAGCTACGTCTTGACCCAGCAGATCGTCGGTCTTTCGGGGAACCGCGAAATCAGCGCCGACGACAAGGCGCGCTACCAGGGCTTCGAGCAGCACCTGCGCGACGAAATACAGAACTATCAAAAGCTGATCCAGAACCCGGCCGACCAGGCCTCTTTCGATGAGTTCGAGAACAATCACCAGGCGTTCAACCTGGCCATGGCGAAGGTTCTGGACCTTTACCAGCGCAAGGACTACGAAGGTGCGCGGCAGGCGTTGGAGAAAGAGCTGACGCCGGCCTGGATCGGCGGCCGCACGCATCTGAACCACATCATCGAGCGCAATCGCGAACTGGCGGAAGGGGCCACCCAGACCATCGACGATGCCGTGACGGCCGCCTATGTCGCCATGGGCCTGGCGTTTCTCGTCGCGCTGATCATCGCCGTGCTCTGCGGGCTCTTGCTGATGCGGGCGATCATGGCGCCGATGAACCGCATCGTGGAAATCCTCGGGATCATGCGCAGCGGTGACCTGAGCGGGCGCCTGGACCTGGCGCGCAAGGACGAGTTCGGTGCCGTGCAGACCGGTTTCAACGATATGATGGCCGAGCTGACGTCGCTGGTGTCCCAGGCCCAGCGCTCGTCGGTGCAGGTCACCACCTCGGTGACCGAGATCGCCGCCACCTCACGCCAGCAACAGGCCACGGCCACCGAAACGGCGGCCACCACCACTGAGATCGGTGCGACGTCCCGGGAAATCGCCGCCACCTCGCGGGACCTGGTGCGCACCATGACCGAAGTCTCCACCGCCGCCGACCAGGCCTCGGTGGCCGCCGGTTCCGGCCAGCAAGGGCTGGCGCGGATGGAAGAAACCATGCATTCGGTCATGGGCGCCGCCGACCTGGTGAACGCCAAGCTGGCGATCCTCAACGAGAAGGCCGGCAACATCAACCAGGTGGTGGTGACCATCGTCAAGGTGGCCGACCAGACCAACCTGCTGTCCCTCAATGCCGCCATCGAGGCCGAGAAGGCCGGAGAGTACGGGCGCGGTTTCGCCGTGGTTGCCACGGAGGTGCGACGCCTGGCCGACCAGACCGCCGTCGCTACCTACGACATCGAGCAGATGGTGCGCGAGATCCAGTCTGCGGTGTCGGCCGGGGTGATGGGCATGGACAAGTTCTCCGAAGAGGTGCGCCGCGGCATGGCCGAGGTGCAGCAGGTTGGTGAGCAACTGTCGCAGATCATCCATCAGGTCCAGGCGCTGGCGCCGCGGGTGCTGATGGTCAATGAAGGCATGCAGGCCCAGGCCACGGGGGCCGAGCAGATCAACCATGCGCTGGTCCAACTGGGCGATGCCAGCAGCCAGACGGTCGAGTCCTTGCGCCAGGCCAGTTCGGCGATTGACGAACTGAGCCAAGTGGCCGTGGGGCTGCGTAGCGGCGTCTCGCGTTTCAAAGTCTGATGGGCGAACTCGAGCCCCGGCGTGATGCCGCCTCGGCGGCCCGCCACGCGTTGTTCCTGGTGTTTTGCATCGGCAACGAGCGCTATGCCCTGCAGGCCATCGACGTGGTGGAAGTCTTGCCGCGCCTGCCGCTCAAGCCTATCGCCCGGGCGCCGTCCTGGGTGGCTGGGGTGTTTGCCTGGCGCGGGCGCGTGGTGCCGGTGATCGACCTGTGTTCCTTGACGTTCGGCCAGGGCGCCGAGGTCCGCACCAGCACACGGCTGGTGCTGGTGCACTACCGACCCGACGCGCGACAGCCCGGGCAGGTGCTGGGGCTGATCCTGGAGCAGGCCACCGACACCTTGCGTTGCGATCCGGCGGATTTCCAACCCTATGGCCTGGAGAACCGGTTGGCGCCGTACCTCGGGCCGGTGCGCCAAGACGCCCAAGGGCTGCTGCAATGGGTGCGGGTCAACGACCTGCTCGACGACTCGGTGCGTGCCGTGCTGTTTCCCTCGCCGCCGTTGAACCTCGATGACTTGCAGGCCCTGCCATGAACGATGACACGCGTTTTTTCGTGTTCCTCAAGGATCGCATCGGCCTGGATGTCACCTCCGTCGGCACCGCCATCATCGAGCGGGCCGTGCGCCAGCGCATCCTTGCCCAGCCTGGACGGACCGCCGACGAATATTGGCAGTGCCTGCAACAGTCGGCTGACGAACAGCACGCGCTGATCGAGGCGGTGATCGTCCCGGAGACCTGGTTCTTCCGTTACCCCGAATCCTTCGCGACCCTCGCCCGGCTGGCGGTCAAGCGCCTCACCGAGATCCGGCACCTGCGCGCCTTGCGCATCCTCAGCTTGCCGTGTTCCACCGGTGAAGAACCCTATTCCATCGCCATGGCCTTGCTCGATGCGGGCCTTGCGCCACATCAGTTCAAGATCGACGGCCTGGACGTCAGCCCGCTGTCGGTGGCGCGGGCCCGGGAAGCTCGCTATGGCAGGAACTCCTTTCGCGGTGCCGACTTGGGGTTTCGCGAACGCCATTTCGTCGCCGAAGGGGAAAGCTATTGCCTCAGCGAGCGGGTGCGCGAGCAGGTGCGCCTGCAAGTGGGTAACCTGTTGGACCCCACCTTGCTGGCGAACGAGCCGCCCTACGATTTCGTGTTCTGCCGCAACCTGCTGATCTATTTCGATCAGCCGACCCAGCGCCTGGTGTTCGAAGTCCTCAAGCGCCTGACCCAGCAGGACGGCGTGCTGTTCATCGGCCCGGCGGAGGGCAGCTTGCTGGGACGGCTGGGCATGCGTTCGATCGGCGTCGCCCAGTCATTTGCCTTCAGCCGCCAAGGGCTGCCGCCGCCTGCGCCGCCACCCATGTCGGTGCTAATGCCGACCCCGCTGCCGGTTCGCCCGCCGCCGCAGGCGGTCCCTCCGGTCGCTCGGCCACAGCCCTTTGCCGCCCGCCCCTCTGTCACCAGTGCGCCGCCTAAGGTCGAATCCAAGGGCAACGATGCCGCCGCGTTACTGGCGAGCATCGCCGACCTGGCCAACAGCGGAAAAAGCGCCGAGGCCCGTGCCGCCTGCGAACAGTACTTGCGCAGCCATGAACCCAAGGCCCAGGTCTTTTACTGGCTGGGCCTGCTCAGCGACATGGCCGGCAATGCCCTCCAAGCCCAGGGCTTCTACCGCAAGGCGCTCTATCTTGAACCGCAACACGCCGAAGCCCTGGTGCATCTGGCCGCGCTGCTGGCTTCTCAGGGAGACGAGGCTGCAGCCCGTCGATTGCAGGAACGTGCCGCCCGCAGCGGGCGCACGGCAGACAGTGAGCGTAGACGATGAGCGGTTCGGCTTTTTACAACGTAACCCATGACGATGCCCAGGCCATCGACGATTGCTGGAATCGCATCGGCGTGCATGGCGACAGATCCTGTCCATTGCTGGCCGAACACATCCATTGCCGCAACTGTTCGGTGTATTCGGCGGCCGCCACCCGCTTGCTCGACCGCTACGCCTTGCAGCAGGACGACCGGGACCTGGCCGGTGCCCCGGTGGACGTCGACATCGTTACGCGTTCGCTGCTGGTGTTCCGCCTGGGCGAAGAGTGGCTGGGCCTGCCCACCCGCAGCCTGGTGGAAGTCGCACCGTTGCAGCCGATCCATTCCTTGCCCCACCAGCGTTCACGGGCCCTGCTTGGCGTGGTGAATGTGCGCGGGGCGCTGGTGGCCTGCCTGTCGCTGGTGGAGTTGTTGGACCTGGAACCCGGTGGGCCGCTGGTCCCGGGCGGGCGGATCATGCCGCGCCTGCTGATTGTCGCCGCCCAGGGCGGTCCGGTGGTGGTGCCGGTGGACGAGGTGGACGGCATCCACGCCATCGACGAGCGCATCCTGGCGAGCGCTTCGCAAGCGTCCGGCAAATACACCCGCGGTGTCTTGCAATACCGGGGCCGCAGCCTGCGCTGGCTGGACGAGGAACAATTGCTGTCCGCCGTGACCCGGAGCCTGTCATGAATCCCGATCAGATGCGCGACGCCTCGTTGCTGGAGCTGTTCAGCCTGGAAGCCGAAGCCCAGACCCAAGTGCTGAGCAGCGGGTTGCTGGCCCTGGAGCGCGATCCGACCCAGGCCGAACACCTTGAGTCGTGCATGCGCGCGGCCCATTCCCTCAAGGGCGCCGCACGGATCGTCGGAGTGGACGCCGGAGTCAGCGTGGCGCATGTCATGGAAGACTGCCTGGTCAGCGCCCAGGAGCGACGGCTGCTCTTGAGGGCTGAACACATCGACGCCTTGTTGCAGGGCACCGACCTGCTGACCCGCATCGCGACCCCTGGAAACGGCGTTGCACAAACGGACATCGACGCCTACGTGGCGCTGCTCGGGCTCTTGCTCGATCCCGCGGCCGTGCCGGCGCCGACGGTCACGCCCAACGTCCAGGCGCCCGCCGAGCCTGAGCCCGTGCCCGTCGCGCCCATGCCCGTCGAGCTGTCTGAGCCTGAACCGGTCGCGCCCGTGGAGCCGGCAACCAAGCACAAGCACATGACCGAGGGCGGCGAACGGGTCTTGCGGGTCACGGCCGAACGCCTCAACAGCTTGCTGGACCTGTCGAGCAAATCCCTGGTGGAAACCCAGCGCCTCAAGCCCTGGCTGGCGACGATGCAACGGCTCAAGCGCCAGCAGAGCAACGGCTTGCGCGCCTTGGAAGAACTCAACGTACACCTCAAGGACCACGCCCTGAGCCTCCAGGCCCAGGAAGCCCTCGGCGATGCCCGGCGCCTGCTGGCCGAAACCCAGCAAGTGCTGGCGGAGAAAACCGCCGAGCTGGATGAGTTCGCCTGGCAGGCCAGCCAGCGCGCGCAGGTGTTGTACGACACGGCATTAGCATGTCGCATGCGGCCGTTTGCCGACGTGCTTTTTGGGCAGGCGCGCATGGTCCGTGACCTGGGCCGCAGCCTGGGCAAGCAGGTACGCCTGGAGATTGAAGGGGAGAAAACCCAGGTCGATCGCGATGTGCTGGAGAAACTCGAAGCACCGCTGACCCACTTGCTGCGCAACGCCGTGGACCATGGCATCGAGGCCCCGGAGCAACGGGTGCTGGCCGGCAAGCCGGCCGAAGGCCTGATCCGCCTGCGGGCCTCCCACCAGGCCGGCCTGCTGGTGCTGGAACTGGCAGACGACGGCGCCGGCGTGGACCTGGAGCGGGTTCGCCGCAGCATCGTCGAGCGTGGACTTTCCCAGCAGCAGACCGCGGCCAGCATGAGCGAAGAGGAATTGCTGAGCTTCCTGTTCCTGCCTGGCTTCAGCCTGCGCGAGCAGGTCACCGAAGTGTCCGGGCGCGGTGTCGGTCTCGACGCCGTCCAGCACATGGTCCGGCAGTTGCGCGGTGCGGTGGTGCTGGAGCAGACGGCGGGCCAGGGCAGCCGCTTCCATCTTGAGGTGCCGCTGACGCTGTCGGTGGTGCGCAGCCTGGTGGTGGAGGTTGGCCAGGAAGCCTATGCCTTTCCCCTGGCGCACATCGAACGCATGTGCGACCTGGCGCCGGACGACATCGTCCAGGTCGAGGGTCGCCAGCATTTCTGGCACGAGGGCCGGCATATCGGGCTGGTCGCCGCCAGCCAGTTGCTCAATCGCCCCGCGTCACAGGGCAGCGGCCAGTCCCTCAAGGTCGTGGTCATCCGCGAGCGCGAGACTATCTATGGCGTCGCGGTGGAGCGCTTCATCGGCGAGCGAACCCTGGTGGTCCTGCCGCTGGACGAGCGCCTGGGCAAGGTCCAGGACATTTCCGCCGGTGCCTTGCTCGACGATGGCTCGGTGGTGTTGATCGTCGATGTCGAAGACCTGCTGCGCTCGGTGGACAAACTGCTCGATACCGGGCGCCTGGAGCGTATCGCCCGGCAGGACCAGGCCCAGGCCGCGCGCAAACGCATCCTGGTGGTGGACGACTCCCTCACCGTGCGCGAGCTGCAACGCAAGCTACTCCTCAATCGCGGCTACGACGTGGCGGTTGCGGTGGATGGCATGGACGGTTGGAACGCCCTGCGCTCGGAGGCCTTCGACCTGCTGATCACCGACATTGACATGCCGCGCATGGACGGTATCGAGCTGGTCTCGTTGCTGCGGCGCGACAGCCGCTTGCAATCGCTGCCGGTGATGGTGGTGTCCTACAAGGACCGCGAGGAAGATCGCCGCCGTGGCCTGGACGCCGGAGCCGACTATTATCTAGCCAAGGCGAGTTTCCATGACGACGCCTTGCTCGACGCCGTGGTCGAATTGATTGGAGGAGCACGCGCTTGAAGGTCGCCATCGTCAATGACATGCCCCTGGCGGTCGAGGCCCTGCGCCGAGCACTGGCGTTCGAGCCGGCGCATCAACTGGTCTGGGTGGCGGCCAACGGGGTGGAAGCCGTCCAGCGCTGCGCCGAATACACCCCGGACTTGATCCTGATGGACCTGTTCATGCCGATCATGGATGGCGTGGAGGCCACCCGGCGGATCATGGCCGAAACCCCGTGCGCCATTGTGATCGTCACGGGCGACAGCCAGCAGAACGTCCATCGAGTGTTCGAGGCCATGGGCCATGGCGCGCTGGATGTGGTCGACACGCCGGCCCTGGGCGTTGGCAATCCCGAGGATGCGGCGGCGCCGTTGCTGCGCAAGATCGCCAACATCGGCTGGCTGATCGGTGAGCGCAACAAACATGAACGACCGGCGCTGGCCACCCTGCGCCCGCCCGTGTCGCGTACCAGCCTGGTGGCCATCGGGTCGTCGGCGGGTGGGCCGGCGGCGCTGGAGGTGCTGCTCAAGGCACTGCCGCGCGACTTTGCCCCGGCCATCGTGCTGGTCCAGCATGTGGACGAGGTGTTTGCCGCCGGCATGGCCGAGTGGTTGGGCAGTGTATCGGGTCATCATGTGCGCCTGGCCCGGCAGGGTGAGACGCCCCGAAGCGGCACGGTGTTGCTGGCCGGGACCAACCATCACCTGCGTTTGTTGAAGGACGGTACCCTGGCCTACACCGCTGAACCGGTGAACGAGATCTACCGGCCTTCCATCGACGTGTTTTTTGAAAGTGTCGCCCGCTTCTGGAACGGCGACGCGGCGGGGGTCTTGCTCACTGGCATGGGACGAGACGGCGCCCAGGGGCTTAAACTCATGCGCCAGCAAGGTTGTGTGACCATCGCCCAGGATCAGCGCAGCAGCGCCGTGTATGGGATGCCCAAGGCGGCCGCGGCCATCGACGCCGCCACCCATATTCTTGCCCTGGACGCTATCGCGCCACGGTTGTTGGAGATTTTTACCCAATGATGAACCCCGCCAGCCTTGCCCCCAGCCTTACGCAGGTGAGCCCTCATGACTGAGTTGCAGCTCGACGAATTCAAGAGCGACGAGAACGCCGCCATGGTCCTGCTTGTCGACGATCAGGCGATGATCGGCGAGGCGGTGCGACGCGGGTTGTCGAACGAGGAGAACATCGACTTCCACTTCTGCTCCGACCCGCACCAGGCCATCGCGCATGCGATCCGCATCAAGCCGACGGTCATCCTCCAGGACCTGGTGATGCCTGGTCTCGATGGCCTGAGCCTGGTGCGCGAATACCGTAACCATCCGGCCACCCGCGACATTCCGATCATCGTCCTGTCGACCAAGGAAGACCCGTTGATCAAGAGCGCGGCGTTCGCTGCCGGGGCCAACGACTACCTGGTCAAGTTGCCGGACAACATCGAGTTGGTGGCGCGCATCCGCTATCACTCGCGCTCCTACATCATGCTGTTGCAGCGCGACGCGGCCTACCGTGCCCTGCGGGTCAGCCAGCAACAGTTGCTCGACACCAACCTGGTGCTGCAACGGTTGATGAACTCCGACGGCCTGACCGGGCTGTCGAACCGCCGTCACTTCGATGAGTACCTGGAGCTGGAGTGGAGGCGGGCGATACGCGACCAGAGCCAGTTGTCGCTGTTGATGATCGATGTCGACTACTTCAAGTCCTACAACGACAACTTCGGCCACCTGGAGGGCGACGAAGCCCTGCGCAAGGTCGCGGCGGCGATCCGCGAGGCGTGCAGTCGCCCCTCTGACTTGCCGGCCCGCTACGGCGGCGAGGAATTTGCCCTGGTCCTGCCCAGCACTTCGTCCGGTGGCGCCCGGTTGATGGCCGAGAAACTGCGCCAGAGCGTCGTTGCCTTGAGCATCCCCCATGCCACGCCTGGCGGTGGCGAGCGCCTGACCATCAGCATCGGCGTCTCGACCGTCACCCCGCAGCAGGGCAGCGACTGCCGGCAACTGATCTCGGCGGCGGACAAGGGGCTGTACATGGCCAAGCACAATGGGCGTAACCGGGTGGGGGTTGAATAACGTCGCCACTGGCGAGGCAGCGTTTTGTGGCGAGGGAGCTTGCTCCCGCTGGGGCGCGCAGCGGCCCTGAAGCCAGCTGGCTCGGTGTGTCAGAAAAGTTGAGTCGACGGTTTTTGGGCTGCTGCGCACCCCAGCGGGAGCAAGCTCCCTCGCCACAGGGCCTGTGGCGTACTAAGGAATTGGTGCCCCTAAAGCCGCCAGGCGGGCTGCCGCCGCCGCTTGATTACGTTATACTCGCCGGCTTTCAAAAGTTCACCGCGAGTGCTGCCCGTCATGGAAATCAACCCGATCCTGAACACCATCAAGGACCTGTCCGAGCGCTCCGAAACTATTCGGGGGTATCTTTGACTACGATCAAAAGCATGAGCGTCTGACCGAAGTCAATCGCGAGCTTGAAGATCCGAGTGTCTGGAACAACCCTTCGTACGCCCAGGAGCTGGGCCGCGAGCGTTCGGCGCTGGCGCAGATCGTCGAGACCCTGGACGAATTGTCCAGCGGCCTGGCCGATTGTCGCGACCTGCTGGACATGGCGGTCGAAGAGAACGATGAAGGCGCGGTCGGCGATGTCGTCGCCGAGCTGACACGCCTCGACGAATCCCTGGCCAAGCTGGAGTTCCGCCGCATGTTCAGCGGCGAGATGGACATGAACAACGCCTACCTGGACATCCAGGCCGGCTCCGGCGGCACCGAAGCCCAGGACTGGGCCAACATCCTGTTGCGCATGTACCTGCGCTGGGCGGACAAGCGCGGTTTCGACGCCACCATCATGGAGCTGTCGGCCGGTGAAGTCGCCGGGATCAAGGGCGCCACCGTACACATCAAGGGCGAATACGCCTTTGGCTGGCTGCGGACCGAAATCGGCGTGCACCGCCTGGTGCGCAAGAGCCCGTTCGACTCCGGCAACCGTCGCCACACCTCGTTCTCGGCTGTGTTCGTCTCGCCGGAAATCGATGACAACATCGAGATCGAGATCAATCCGGCGGACCTGCGCATCGACACCTACCGTTCCTCCGGGGCCGGTGGCCAGCACGTTAACACCACCGACTCGGCCGTACGGATTACCCACGTACCGACCAACACCGTGGTCAGCTGCCAGAACGAGCGCTCCCAGCACGCCAACAAAGACACCGCGATGAAAATGCTGCGGGCCCGCCTGTACGAACAGGAAGTGCAGAAGCGCAACGCGGCGTCCCAGGCGCTGGAAGACACCAAGTCGGACATCGGCTGGGGTCACCAGATCCGTTCGTACGTGCTTGACGCCTCGCGGATCAAGGACCTGCGCACCAACATCGAACGCAGCGACTGCGACAAGGTACTCGACGGCGACATCGACGAATACCTGGAAGCAAGCCTCAAGCAAGGCCTGTAAAAGATGCAACGCGGGATCGACTGACACACTGCGATCCCTGTGGGAGCGGGCTTGCCCGCGATCCCCAGCCGCAGGCTGGGGGCAACGAACCTGTGATGGAATCCTTAAAGACATGAGCGACCTAGAACTCGACCCGCAAGCCCTGCAACAGGAAGAAAACTCCCTGATCGCCCTGCGCAAGGAAAAGCTGGCTGCCGAGCGCAACAAGGGCCAGGCCTTCCCCAACGACTTCCGCCGTGACGCGTACTGCGACGTCCTGCAGAAGCAGTATGCGGACGAGACCAAGGAAGAGCTGGCCGAGGCTGCGATTCCCGTCAAGGTGGCCGGTCGTATCATGCTCAACCGTGGTTCGTTCATGGTGATCCAGGACATGAGCGGGCGCATCCAGGTCTACGTCAACCGCAAGACCTTGCCTGAAGAAACCCTGGCCGCCGTCAAGACCTGGGACCTGGGCGACATCATCGCCGCCGAAGGCACCCTGGCCCGTTCCGGCAAGGGCGACCTGTACGTCGAGATGACCAGCGTGCGCCTGCTGACCAAGTCCCTGCGCCCGCTGCCGGACAAGCACCACGGCCTGACCGACACCGAGCAGCGCTATCGCCAGCGCTACGTCGACCTGATCGTCAACGAAGACGTGCGCCAGACGTTCCGCGTGCGCTCCCAGGTGATCGCCCACATCCGCAGTTTCCTGATGAAGCGTGACTTCCTGGAAGTCGAGACGCCGATGCTGCAGACCATTCCCGGCGGTGCGGCGGCCAAGCCGTTCGAGACCCACCACAACGCCCTGGACATGGAAATGTTCCTGCGCATCGCGCCGGAGCTGTACCTCAAGCGCCTGGTGGTCGGTGGCTTTGAAAAGGTCTTCGAGATCAACCGCAACTTCCGTAACGAAGGCGTTTCGACCCGGCACAACCCCGAGTTCACCATGCTCGAGTTCTACCAGGCCTATGCCGACTACGAAGACAACATGGACCTGACCGAGGAACTGTTCCGCGAGCTGGCGCAGCTGGTGCTCGGGACCACCGACGTGCCGTACGGCGACAAGGTGTTCCACTTCGGCGAGCCGTTCGTGCGCCTGTCGGTGTTCGACTCGATCCTCAAGTACAACCCTGAACTGACCGCCGATGACCTGAACGACATCGAGAAGGCACGCGCCATCGCCAAGAAGGCCGGCGCCAAGGTGCTGGGCTTCGAAGGTCTGGGCAAGTTGCAGGTGATGATTTTCGAAGAACTGGTGGAGCACAAGCTGGAACAGCCGCACTTCATCACCCAGTACCCGTTCGAAGTGTCGCCGCTGGCCCGTCGCAACGACGAGAACCCGAGCGTCACCGACCGTTTCGAGCTGTTCATCGGTGGTCGCGAAATCGCCAACGCCTACTCCGAGCTCAATGATGCCGAAGACCAGGCCGAGCGTTTCATGGCCCAGGTGGCCGACAAGGACGCCGGTGACGACGAAGCCATGCACTACGATGCCGATTTCGTCCGCGCCCTGGAGTACGGCATGCCGCCGACCGCCGGCGAAGGTATCGGCATCGATCGCCTGGTGATGTTGTTGACCAACTCGCCGTCGATCCGGGATGTGATTCTCTTCCCGCACATGCGGCCCCAAGCGTAAATGTTTCAACTAAAAAGCCGCCTGGAAGGGCGGCTTTTTATTGCCTGTCTGGTACAAACGTATCAATTGGTTACTTTTGAAAGAGTGAGGAAAGACCTGTCGTGAATCGTGCAATGGCTTCGGAAGGTGCAGCGGGCGTTGCCACTGCTGTCGCTGAAAGTGTTCAGTACCAGGGGCGCAAGGCCAGCCGACAGGGCAGTGAGCAGCGCCGCCAGGAGATTCTCGATGCGGCCATGCGCATTGTGGTGCGCGATGGCGTGCGCGCCGTGCGCCATCGCGCCGTGGCCGCCGAAGCCGGCGTGCCGCTGTCGGCCACCACCTATTACTTCAAGGACATCGATGACCTGCTCACCGATACCTTCGCCCAGTACGTGGAGCGCAGCGCGGCGTTCATGGCCAAGCTGTGGGCCAACAACGAAGGCTTGTTGCGCGAAATGGTCGCCTACGGTGACGGCAGCGCCGAATCGCGTTCGCAACTGGCCGACGACATCGCCCGGATGACCGCCGACTACGTGCAGCGGCAACTGGACAGTCGTCGTGACTACCTGATGGCCGAACAGGCTTTTCGCCAGGAGGCCTTGCTCAACCCGCGCCTGGCGGAACTGGTGCGTTCCCATCAGCAGATCCTGTTGCACGGCACCTGCCAGTTTTTCCAGGTATTGGGCTCGCGCGAACCGCAGCAGGATGCCAAGGTGTTGACGGCGATTATCGGACGGATGGAATATCAGGGCTTGCTCAATGGCGCCGAGCCGGTCGCCGACGAAGACATGCTCGGCATCCTGACCCGCTACATGCACCTGGTACTGGCGTCGGTGTAACCCGTTGTGGGAGTAGGCTATGTGGGAGCAAAGCTTGCTCGCGATGAACGATAACGCGGTCCCTCGATAGGCTGAGGTGCCTTCATCGCGAGCAAGCTTTGCTCCCACACACCTGCTTCTATAAAGGACTAGGCGATGTGTGCCATAGGGAGTTCGAATGAAAGCCTGGCGTGCCGTTGTCCTGGCCGTGTCGCTGTCGCTCAGTGGTTGCCTGGTGTCTTTCAAGGCGCCGTTACCCGACAGCGAGGTTGCGCCCAAGGGCCTGCTCGGACACTGGACCAGCACCAACGCCTGGGGTGAACCGCTGAACCTGGAGCTGACCGAGGTCGGCAAGCATCACTACCAGGCCATCAGTTATTTCCGGGCACGCCCCCAGAAGCGCGAAGCCATTCCCCTGACCGTCTCTCGTCACGGCAGCCGCTGGTACCTGTCGGCCAAGGTGCCGGCGCGCTATGGTGGGCATTTCGTGATTGCCGGTTTCGAACTGACCGATAAGCAGGAGCTGGTGGTCTACAACCTCGACCTGGAGCAGATCAACCAGGCCATCGGCCAGCAGCGCCTCAGCGGCCAGCCGAACCCGAGCGAAGAAGGCGATGGCGTGCTGGTGGACAGCGACATGAGCAAGGTCTTCAGTTACCTCGACGACCCGGCCAATACCGATGTGTTCTCGGAGGCCGTGCGCTACCGGCGGCTGGGCAAAACCCAATAACCGCGGCAGACGGATATTTTTTCACAGGAGCTACGGGTGGACGATTACCAGCAGACAATACGCACCTTGTCCGATCGCATTGTGCTGGCGCAGGCGCCGATTCGCATTCTCGACGCGGTGAAGTGGGACGAGAACGTCCGCAAAGGGTTCCTCAAGGCCAAGGGCAAGGAAATGCCTGCCGTGGACCGCGACTATTACCTCAACCGGCCGCTGTCCTTCGATTCCAGCAAGGTGAAGCTGGAGTTCCAGAACATCGAGCGCGACATCACCCGCCAGCTCGGCCAGTTCAACCCGGTCGGCCAGATCATGCGTCGCATGTGCAAGGAATACCGCATGGTGGTGCGCATGCTCGAAGCGCGTGGCACCGAGGATTTCGGGCTGATTTCCCAGGAACTCTACGGCGCCGCTTCCGACGCGTTCCACGCCGGTGACCCGACCTTGTCGGACCTGGGCCTGATGTTGTCGGACTACCTGAACAACATCGACGGCCGTGGCGACCTCAAGGACGAGCCGAAAGTCCTCAGCGCCAAGGAAGCCGTGGGCTTGCTGCAACATCGTCTCAACCGGGTCTTCGGTGAAGCCGAAGGCACCATCCGGGTGTTCGAGTCCGACGGGATTGTCGCCGACGCAGCGGCCGGCGCGGACTACATCAAGATCCGCTCCGACGCGATGTTCAACGAGCGGGACGTGCGGGCCCTGGAGGTCCACGAGGGCCTGGTACACGTCGGCACCACGCTCAACGGCCTGAACCAGCCGATCTGCACCTTCCTGTCCAAGGGGCCACCCTCGTCCACCGTGACCCAGGAAGGCCTGGCGATCCTGATGGAAATCATCACCTTCGCCTCCTACCCCAGTCGCTTGCGCAAACTCACCAACCGCACGCGGGCCATTCATATGGTGGAGGAGGGCGCCGATTTCCTGCAGGTCTTCGAGTTCTTCCGCGGGCAAGGGTTTGAAATGGCCGAAAGCTACGGCAACGCCAGCCGGGTCTTCCGTGGCTCGGTGCCGACCGGTCTGCCATTCACCAAGGATTTGTCCTACCTCAAGGGCTTCATCATGGTTTACAACTATATTCAGTTGGCCGTGCGCAAAGGCAAGCTGGAACAGGTGCCGCTGCTGTTCTGCGGCAAGACCACCCTTGAGGACATGCGCACCCTGCGACAACTGGTGGACGAGGGCCTGGTCGTACCGCCAAAGTATTTGCCCGAGCAGTTCCGCGACATGAACGCGTTGTCGGCGTGGATGTGTTTCTCCAACTTCTTGAACCACCTGAGCCTGGACCGGATCGAAGCGGATTATTCCAATATCCTTTAACCACAGCGCCACCCTGTGGGAGCGCGCTTGTGTGGGAGCGAGCAAGCCCGCTCCCACAGATGCTCTCCCACAGGGAGACTGTGTTTAATTTCTGACTTGCGAGGCTTCACCGGATGCGAACCCTCGGCATCATTTTCCTGCTGCTGGCCCTCAACGGCTGCAGCGCCCTGCTGTTCTACCCCGAGCGCGGCCTGCCGTTCACCCCGGAGCGGGCGCGGCTCGAGTACCGCGACGTCACCCTGACCACCGCCGATGGCCTGAAATTGCGCGGCTGGTGGCTGCCGGTGAAACCCGGCGTAGCGGTCAAGGGCACCGTGCTGCACCTGCATGGCAACGGCGGCAACCTGGCCTGGCACCTGGGCGGGAGCTGGTGGTTGCCAGAGCAGGGATACCAGGTGTTGATGGTCGATTACCGCGGCTACGGGGTGTCCGAAGGCGAGCCGGGCCTGCCGGCGATCTACCAGGACATCGACGCGGCGTTCCAGTGGCTCGACCAGTCCCCCGAAGTCCGGGGCAAGCCGCTGGTGCTGCTCGGCCAGAGCCTCGGCGGCGCGCTGGCGGTGCATTACCTGGTGGAGCACCCGCAGCGCCAGCGCCAACTCAAGGCGCTCGTGCTCGACGGTGTGCCGGCCAGCTATCGCGAGGTCGGGCGTTTTGCCCTGAGCACCTCCTGGCTGACCTGGCCGTTCCAGGTGCCGCTGTCCTGGCTGGTACCGGACGGCGACAGCGCGATCAGTTCCATGGCGCAACTGAACGGCGTGCCGAAATTGATCTACCACAGCCTGGACGATCCCATCGTGCCGCTTTCCAACGGCATCCGTCTGTATCAAGCTGCGCCCCCGCCGCGGGTGCTGCAACTGACCCGCGGCGGGCACGTGCAGACGTTCGCCGATCCGACCTGGCGCACCGTGATGCTGCGTTACCTCGACGACCCCAGCCACTTTGACGGCCTGCGTCGCCTGGGCGAAGTCCCGAATTACCCGAAATTACCCATTGAATCACCAGAGAGTCCGCAATGAGCGAAGAACGTAACGCCATCCCCCTGATCATCACCGGCATCTGCACCATCCTCGGCACCGTTGCGGTGCTGTGGTACTACGGCTACCTGCATTTCGCCAAGCCTGAGGATGCGTTGTTGCTCAATGAGTTCACCATGCTCAAGACCATGCCCGGCGAGGACTACAAGGTCTCCCTGGAACCGGCCAGCCAGGTTGCCCAGTGCATCGACGGCGTGCTGGTGTTGTTCGACACCGAACAGAAAGGCCTGACCGGCGTACTGGTCAACGACAAGAAACGCGCGGTGCGTTGCATGGGCCAGGAAACGCCGCAGAAGCTGATGCCGTAAGCCTTCCCAGACACCACAGTTCCTTTGTGGGAGAACCCTTGTGGGAGCGAGCCTGCTCGCGATAGCGGTGCATCAGTCGATATCTGCTTTGCCTGACCCGCCGCTGTCGCGAGCAGGCTCGCTCCCACAGGGAGTGTGTTGAGCCGAAGATGTGTTTGGTCGATAAAAAGCCCCGCCTGATCGAAGTCAGGCGGGGCTTTTTGATTGCACTCGGCCGATCAGTTCGCGCTCAAGCTCGAACGCGGAGCCACTGGCTGGTTGTCGTTGGAAATGGTCACTTCCACTCGACGGTTCATGGCGCGGCCCGAGACGCTGCCGTTGTCGGCGACCGGGAACTCCTTGCCGTAACCCTGGATCACGATGCGGGCCGGATCGACGCCCATCTTCACCAGGGCAGTGCGCACGGAACTCGCGCGGCGCTCGGACAGCGACTGGTTGTAGGCGTCTGAACCGGTGCTGTCGGTGTAGCCTTCGACGATCACCTTGCGGTCCGGGTTTTCCTGGAGGAACTGCGCCAGTTTGTTCACGTTGGTGATGCCGCTGGCACGCAAGTCGGACTTGTTGGTGGCAAACAGCACGTCGCCGAAGGTCACCAGCGTACCGCGTTCGGTCTGCTTGGCGTTGAGGCTGTCTTTCAGTTGCTTGATCTGCGCGTTACGCGCGTCGAGCAGTGCCCGGGCACGTTCGTCGCCGGCGTTTTTCAGCTCGGCTTCCGCGTTGCGCAGGGCGATGGTCTGCTTGGCCACTTCGACGCGCTGGTTGGTCAGGTAGGCCAACTGATCGACCTTGGCGTCGTCTTCCTTGTCCTGGTAGGCCTTGTCGGCCTTGGCCAGGTAATCGGCGGCGTCCTTGGTTTCCAGTGCGGCGACCTTGGTGGCGGCCGGGTCAGCCTGCAGGCCGTTGTAGTGGGTGCGGGCCTGCTCCAGGTTCGCGTTCGGGTCGGTGGAGCAAGCGGCCAGCGAGACACAGGCGGCCAGCAGGGCGGGCATCATCAAATGTTTGTGCATCATAGTCTGTCGTCCTTTTATCAATGAGCAGTGGTCGCGGCGTGAACGGCTTACTGAACCTTGTTCATGCCTTCCTGACGCAATTCCTGAACCCCTTTCTGGGAATCCTTGAGGGCCTGTTCGGCCTTGGCGGCCTGGGCCTTGCGCTCGGCGACGCGGGCGTCCCACTCGGCCTGTTCGGCCAGACGCTTGGCTTCGTCGTACTTTTTGTCGTGCATGGCGATCTCGGCCTGCTTGAGCTTGTCCTGGGCCGATTTCATTTCCACCGCAGCGAATTCGGTACCGCCGGCGCTGACAGCGCTGTTTACTGCCGATTGCGTCACCGCGTACTGCTCCGAAGGTGGGTTGCCGGCGCAACCGGCCAGGATGAAGCTGCTACCGATGGCCAGGGCAGCCAATTTCAAACCGCGCAGGCCTGTGGATGAGGGGTTGGCAGTGCAGGTATTCATAGGCTTCAACTCCATTGGAAAACTCCTGAAAAACGACACATCCATGCTGGAGACCGAAGCCGTGACGTCTGTTTTGGCGCGGGCGCCAGGACACGTTCATTTAAACGGCCGTTCCAGTATGGTTACTCGGTGTGACCCGGGGCGTTTTTCAAAAGTTCAGAGAAGATGGCCATTCGCCAAAAGAATGGCTGACTGAACGGTCAGTGCCAAAAAAGGCTGAACTTTCAAGGCGTGCAGCGGTATTCCCGGCACGGGGGAGCATGCATTTTCTGGTGCGCGCGCAGGCACTGTCTCGCGTCGCTCGGCAGCGCCTACGGGATCAGTGCTTGGCTTTGTCGGTCTGCGCGCTGAGTTCGTGCAGGTGACGGCGGGACAACGCAAGGAATCGTGGCGTCGGCCCCACGTCTTCGTACAGCGGGTCGCCTTCCTCATCGGTGGCGACGACTTGCGAACCCTTGATGTAGGGGAAGCTGGCCTCCAGCTCTTCGAGGGCTGCGCCGATCAGCTCGCCCAACAGTTCTTCCGGGTGGCGCTTGGGGTACATGTCGCAGATCGCCGCCAGTCGCGCGGCAGCTTCCACGTCCAGGTGAATGGTGTAGCCAGTCTGGGTCAGGTGGCCCTTGGCGTTTTCTTCCCAATGCTGGGCAAGCTCGCGGATTTTCATGATGGCCTCGTTAAGCCTGCTCGTGGCAGGCGCGGTGAGTGGCAAGCCGTTGTGTGGCTTATCCATGAGACTAGCTTTGTCCCAGGAGGTTTAAAGACCCTTCGTCGCTTGTCATGAGCGACGGGCATCGGCACTCTCTATCTCCTGTGTCTCAACCGATCGCTGTCCGGACCTTTTTGCTGGAGAACTGCTGATGACCGATATCGATGCCCGTTTGCGCGAGGACGTCCACCTGCTCGGCGAGTTGCTGGGCAACACCATCCGCGACCAGTACGGGGACACCTTTCTCGACAAGATCGAGCAGATCCGCAAGGGCGCCAAGGCCGATCGACGCGGTTCCATGGACGCCGAGCTCAGCGCCAGCCTGGACCAGTTGAGCGAGGATGAATTGCTGCCGGTGGCCCGCGCGTTCAACCAGTTCCTCAACCTGGCGAACATCGCTGAGCAATACCAATTGATCCACCGCCGCGAAGAGTCGCAGCCCGCGCCGTTCGAGTCGCGGGTGCTACCTGAGCTGCTTGCCCGGCTGCGGGCCGAAGGCCATGGGGCCGAGACCCTGGCGCGGCAATTGGGGCGACTGGAAATCGAGCTGGTCCTCACCGCCCACCCCACGGAGGTGGCGCGGCGTACCTTGATCCAGAAATACGATGCCATCGCCGCGCAACTGGCCGCCCAGGATCATCGCGACCTGACCAGCGCCGAACGGGCGCAGATCCACGAGCGTCTGCAACGGCTGATCGCCGAGGCCTGGCACACCGAGGAAATCCGCCGTACCCGGCCGACGCCCGTGGACGAAGCCAAGTGGGGCTTCGCGGTGATCGAGCATTCGCTCTGGCAGGCCATTCCCAATTACCTGCGCAAGGCCGACCAGGCCCTGCACGCCGCCACGGGGCTGCGCCTGCCGCTGGAGGCCGCGCCGATCCGCTTTGCGTCGTGGATGGGCGGTGACCGTGACGGTAACCCGAATGTCACCGCCACGGTGACCCGTGAAGTGCTGCTGCTGGCGCGCTGGATGGCGGCGGACCTGTACCTGCGCGACATCGATCACCTGGCTGCCGAACTGTCGATGCAAAAAGCCAGCGAAGCCCTGCGCGCCCAGGCCGGCGACAGTGCCGAGCCTTACCGTGCGGTGCTCAAGCAGTTGCGTGACCGCCTGCGGGCCACGCGTAACTGGGCCCAGGCGGCCTTGAAAGCCAGCATTCCGGCGCCTGCCGATGTGTTGCAAAGCAACCGTGAACTGTTGGACCCGCTGGAGCTGTGCTACCAGTCGCTGCACGAGTGCGGCATGGGCGTGATCGCCGACGGCCCGCTGCTCGACTGCCTGCGCCGGGCAGTGACTTTCGGCTTGTTCCTCGTCCGGCTCGATGTACGCCAGGATTCTACGCGCCACAGTGCGGCCATGACGGAAATCACCGATTACCTGGGGCTGGGGCGCTATGAGGACTGGAACGAGGAGCAGCGTATCGGTTTCTTGCTGGGTGAGCTGAACAATCGGCGTCCGCTGCTGCCGGCGCATTTCAAGCCATCGGCCGATACGGCGGAAGTGCTTGCGACCTGCCGGGAAGTGGCTGCGGCGCCTGCGGCGTCCCTCGGCTCCTACGTGATTTCCATGGCGGGTGCCGCTTCCGATGTCCTCGCGGTGCAGTTGCTGTTGAAAGAGGCGGGAGTGTTGCGACCGATGCGGGTGGTGCCGCTGTTCGAAACCCTGGCCGACCTGGACAACGCTGGGCCGGTGATCGAGCGGTTGTTGCTGCTGCCGGGCTATCGTTCGCGTCTGCAAGGTCCCCAGGAAGTGATGATTGGCTACTCCGATTCGGCCAAGGACGCCGGCACCACGGCGGCGGCCTGGGCGCAGTATCGGGCCCAGGAGCGGTTGGTGGAGATTTGCCGCGAGCAGCAAGTGGAACTGTTGTTGTTCCACGGTCGTGGCGGCACCGTGGGACGCGGCGGCGGCCCGGCCCATGCGGCGATCCTGTCGCAACCGCCGGGCTCGGTGGCCGGGCGTTTCCGTACCACCGAACAGGGCGAGATGATTCGCTTCAAGTTCGGTCTTTCGGACATCGCCGAACAGAACCTCAACCTCTATCTCGCGGCGGTGCTGGAAGCCACCTTGCTGCCACCGCCGCCGCCCACGCCGCAGTGGCGACACCTGATGGACGAGCTGGCAGCCGACGGTGTGAGTGCCTATCGTGCGGTGGTCCGGGAAAACCCGGAGTTCGTCGAGTACTTCCGCCAGTCCACCCCGGAGCAGGAGCTGGGCCGCCTGCCCTTGGGCAGCCGGCCGGCCAAGCGCCGCGCCGGGGGCATCGAAAGCCTGCGGGCGATCCCGTGGATCTTTGGCTGGACCCAGACCCGCTTGATGTTGCCGGCCTGGCTCGGCTGGGAAACGGCCCTGGGCAAGGCGTTGGAGCGCGGCGAGGGCAAGTTGCTGGAGGAAATGCGCGAACAATGGCCGTTCTTCCGCACGCGCATCGACATGCTGGAGATGGTATTGGCCAAGGCTGACACCGATATCGCGCGTTCCTACGATGAGCGCCTGGTGGAGCCGGGACTGTTGCCTTTGGGTGCGCATTTACGCGACCTATTGTCGCAGGCATGCGCCGTGGTCTTGGGGTTGACCGGTCAGTCGCAGCTACTGGCACATAGCCCAGAAACCCTGGAATTCATTCGCCTGCGCAACACCTACCTCGACCCGTTGCACCTGTTGCAGGCCGAACTGCTGGCCCGTTCGCGGCAGCAGGGAGTGGCCCAGGGCAGCCCCGTAGAACAGGCGTTGCTGGTGTCTGTGGCAGGCATTGCCGCCGGTTTGCGCAACACCGGCTGACGTCGGTCGGCGAGCCGAAACGGCTCGCCCGCCATCGACAGGTAGGGTTTAACGGGGGAGAAACAGGTCGGTCAGGCGACAACCTGTTGCTTGGTTGCGACTTTCGCCACCTCATCCCAAGGTCGCGTCGGGTGGGGGTTCCTCCGACTTTCGGCGGCTTGTGTGGGTCGGGCCTGCTGTGTATCTTGAGCAGCCCTTGGCCGTTTGGGCGGCCGCGATCCAGTTTTCCGAGATTGGCCCCACGAGGCGAATCCGAGCGTTTTACATAAAAAAATTGAGGAGCACATCGATGCGCGTCATTCTGCTGGGAGCTCCCGGGGCCGGTAAAGGTACTCAGGCTAAGTTCATCACCGAAAAATTCGGTATCCCGCAAATCTCCACTGGCGACATGCTGCGTGCCGCGGTCAAGGCCGGCACCGAGCTGGGCGTCAAGGCCAAGAGCATCATGGATGCCGGCGGCCTGGTGTCGGATGACCTGATCATCGCCCTGGTCAAGGATCGCATCGCTCAAGCCGACTGCGCCAATGGCTTCCTGTTCGACGGTTTCCCTCGCACCATTCCCCAGGCCGAAGCCCTGGTGACCGCTGGTGTGGAGCTGGACCATGTAGTCGAGATCGCGGTCGACGACGAAGAGATCGTCCAGCGTATCGCCGGCCGTCGCGTGCACGAGGCTTCCGGCCGCGTCTACCACATCGTCTACAACCCACCGAAGGTCGCCGGCAAGGACGACGTCAGTGGTGAAGAGCTGGTGCAGCGCAAGGACGACACGGAAGAAACCGTGCGTCATCGCCTGTCGGTCTACCATTCCCAGACCAAGCCTTTGGTGGCGTTCTACCAGAACCTGTCGGCTGCCCAAGGCAAGCCCAAGTACAGCCACATCCCGGGCGTTGGCTCGGTCGATGCGATCACCGGCAAGGTGCTCGAAGCGTTGAGCTGAAAAGCCCGACCTGTTGCATGAACTACGGCCCGCTTGCGGGCCGTAGTTGTTTATACTGGCGCACTTTTTTCCACTTGATCTACGGACACACCGATGAGCACCTTGCTGGCCCTGGACACCGCAACCGAAGCTTGCTCCGTTGCCTTGCTGCACAACGGCAAGGTTACGAGCCATTACGAGGTGATCCCGCGCCTGCATGCCCAGAAACTGCTGCCGATGATCCAGCAGCTGCTGAGCGACGCCGGGACAACCTTGCAGGCGGTGGAGGCGATCGCCTTTGGCCGTGGGCCGGGCGCGTTCACGGGCGTGCGTATCGCCATCGGCGTGGTGCAGGGGTTGGCGTTTGCGCTGGAGCGTCCGGTGCTGCCGGTGTCCAACCTGGCGGTGCTGGCCCAGCGCGCGTTGCGTGAGCACGGTGCCCGTCAGGTCGCGGCGGCCATCGATGCGCGCATGGACGAGGTGTACTGGGGCTGCTACCGCGAAACCGATGGCGAGATGCGCCTGGTGGGCGCTGAAGCGGTATTGCCACCTGAAGCGGCGGCATTGCCGGGCGATGCCAGCGGTGATTGGTTTGGCGCCGGTACCGGTTGGGGCTACGGCGAGCGCATCGGCGTCAACCTCGTCGGCCAGGACGCCTCGATGCTGCCTCATGCCGAAGATTTGCTCACCCTGGCACGTTTTGCCTGGGCCCGTGGCGAAGCCATCCCGGCCGACCAGGCACAACCGGTGTACCTGCGGGACAAAGTGGCGACGCCCAAGTCTGAGCGATCCTGACCCAATCTCAAGTGGGCAGCATTGTGGCGAGGGAGCTTGCTCCCGCTGGGTTGCGAAGCAGCCCTAAGATCTGCCTCCGAGGTCTTCCTGATTGACCGCATTCTGCTTGCTTGGGGCTGCTGTGCAGCCCAGCGGGAGCAAGCTCCCTCGCCACAACGGCAGTGGATTTCCGCTTAAAAGTCACAGCCATTATCACCAGTCGTCATATTTTCACCCCGTTTTTAAACCTTTTTGACTTTATGTGTTCTAGTTAGCACTTGTGCATTTGCGCGGCTGTAAAAGTGCCGCTAAATTGCCACTATCGATACCGAGCATTTTGTCATGCGTATAGACGGCTTTTCATCCCAGTCCTACCCCATCAAGCGCAAGCCGCGTACAGGCAAGGTCGCTGAGCCCGAGTCGTTCGACGACATCGATGGCGAATGGGAGGCCCCGTCGGAGGAGCAATTGGCTGCCCGCGCTGCCAAGGCTTCTGCGCAACGCCTGAGCAATCTTCCCGCCCGCCAGCAAGACATGCTTTACCACCGAGCCATGACCCGCAGTGTGTCCACCGCGCTGGCCAGCTACCTGAGCACCGCCGGTTTTGTCGATTGGGACATGGAAGTGCTGGGGCTCGACCTCTACATCTGATGGCGTTGCCTTATTACTTGGGCTGTCCGTCCTGGAGCGAACCCGCCTGGCGTGATTATCTGTATCCCCAGGAAGCCAAAAGCTCAGACTTCCTCAGTCTGTATTCCCAAGTCTTCAACGCGGTGGAAGGCAATACGACCTTCTACGCCAGCCCGTCTGCGACGGTCGTGCAGCGTTGGGCCGAGACCATGCCCGCGCACTTTCGCTTCACTGCCAAGCTACCTGGTGACATCAGTCACAACGGTGATCTGCGCGAACAACTGACGGCCACCGAAACCTTCGTGCAACTGCTCAGCCCCTTGGGCGCGCGCGTCGCGCCGTTCTGGTTGCAACTGTCCAAGGCGTTCACCCCGCAGCGACTGCCCGAGCTGGCGGCCTTCATCGATGCCTTTGAGCGCCCCTTGGCCGTAGAGGTACGCCACGACGAGTTCTTCGCCAAGGGCGAGGCCGAGCGCCGCCTTAATCGGTTGTTGCTCGATCGTGGAGTCGAGCGCATCTGTCTCGACCCGCGGGCATTGTTCAGTTGCACCTCGACCGAGCCTTCCGTGCTTCACGCCCAATCGAAAAAACCGCGGGTGCCGCCCCGGCCGACGGCGTTTACCCAGGCCCCGCAGGTCCGTTTCATCGGCCATCCGGTGCTGGAAGCCAACGAGCCGTTCCTCACGCCCTGGGTGGAGAAAGTTGCCGGCTGGATCGAAGAGGGGCGCACGCCGTATGTCTTCCTGCACACCGCCGACAACTTGCTGGCGGCGAAGCTCGCGCAGCATTTTCACCGCCGATTGATGAGCCGATTGCCTGGCTTGCCGGCGCTGCCTGAGCTATATAGAGAGCCCGCCGTCGAGCAACTGGGTTTGCTCTGAGGCACAACCCTTCTTTGCTCAGGAGCGATTTCATGGATGCGCAAACCCGTCGAGCGCAGGCGTTCAAGGCCTTGCACGAACGTGAGGGGGTTTTTGTCATTCCCAACCCGTGGGATGCCGGTTCAGCCAAAATGCTCGCCAGCCTGGGCTTCGAGGCCCTGGCGACCACCAGTGCCGGCCATGCTTTTTCCCTGGGGCGATCTGATGGGGCCTTGGGCCTGGATGACACCTTGGCCAATGTCCGGGCCATTGTGGCGGCCACTGACCTGCCGGTGGCCGTCGACCTGGAAAATGGTTTCGCCGATGCGCCCGAGGACTGCGCCCGTAACCTGCTCCGTGCCGCAGAGGCCGGCGCGGTAGGTGGCTCGATCGAAGACGCCACCGGGCGTGAAGCCAGCCCGATCTATTGCTTCGACCACGCCGTGGCGCGGGTCAAGGCCGCCGCCGATGCCGTGCGCACGTTGCCGTATCCGTTCCTGCTGACTGCCCGGGCGGAAAACTTCCTGCACGGCAATCCCGACCTGGACGACACCATTCGCCGCCTGAAAGCCTTCGCGGACGCCGGCGCCGATGTGCTCTACGCGCCGGGGTTGAGCACGGCCGGGCAAGTGCTGGCGGTGGTGCAGGCCGTGGCGCCGAAACCAGTGAACGTGTTGATGTCCGGGGCGCTGGACCTGAGCGTCGCGCAGTTGAGCGAGTTGGGCGTCAAGCGCATCAGTGTCGGCTCGGCCCTGGCCCTGGCGGCGTATGGCGAGTTCTTCCGCGCCGCCGAGGAAATCCAGGGGCAGGGCACGTTCACCTTCACTCGCCGCTCAATGCCGTTCAAGCAGGCCAATCAACTGTTCAAGGGGTAATGCCCGAGGCGTTTTCGTGCAGGGAATGCACTGGACATCGCTGGGTTTTGCCCGGCCGATATCAGGCGGCGATGCGCAGGTTCTGCAGCACGATCGGGCGTGCCCAGCGGGTGTCGAAATCCAATTGTTTCTGCTGTGCCACCAGTTCTTCGTGTGGGAACGGCGGGAACGGCTTGTCCAGCAGGTCCAGTTCGAGCTCGGCGATAGGCAGGTGCAATGGGCGCGGTTGTGGCGCTGGGCCTGGCTCCGGCAGCGGCTGGCCGGCGGTGAGGACGATGGGACGAACCCAATGGCTTTCGAAGTTCTGCTGTTTCTGCTGGGCCGTGATTTCTTCAGGCGGGAAGGGTGGGAAAGGCTTGTCGAGCAAGTCGAGTTCGAATTCGGCGATCGGCAGGAACAGCGGCTCAGGCGGTTTGACCTGGGTTTCGGTGACGTCGCACGTGCGCTGGCTGACGATGTGGTCCAGCAGTTCGGCGCCGAGGGTCGGTTCAACAGCCTCATCGAGCGGCACTGGCTGGTAGCTGCCAGGCGCTGGCGCGTTTTCACCCAGTTGATCGGCCAGTGCCCGGGCAAAGAAATCCTGCCACAGGTGACTGACGCCGCTCAGCGCCTGGGTGTTGCGCAGGCTGTAATCGCCGTAGGGGGAGATCACGCCTATCAATGGGGATTGAATGTCTGACATTTTTCTCGGTCGACGCTCAGCTCTGGCAAAATGCCGTTCACCGTTGTTATCGGCCGTTTTTGTCGATCCTTAATTTTTTGAGCGTGTTTTCATGAGTGAGCAACCTGCGGCCTGCCGCATCCATGTCGAGGCCTTGGCCCCGGCTTTCCAGGCACAGGCCGAACACTGGGCCGAACGGCTTGGCTTGCCGATGCAAGTGGACGACGGCGAATTTGCCTTGCAGGTGGGTGAGCAAGGGCTGCAATTGCAGCAACTGGGGCCGGACGCGCCGGGGCCGGTACGGGTCGACTTCGTCGAGGGCGGGGCAGCGCATCGGCGTTTGTATGGCGGTGGCAGCGGGCAGATGATCGCCAAGGCGGTGGGGATCGCTCAGGGCGTGCGGCCGCAGGTGCTGGATGCCACGGCCGGGTTGGGCAAGGACGCGTTCGTGCTGGCCAGCCTGGGCTGCGAAATGACCCTGATCGAGCGCCAGCCGCTGATTGGCGCGCTGCTGGAAGATGGCTTGGCCCGTGGCGCGGAAGATTTCGACGTGGCACCGATCGTGGCGCGCATGCGTTTACTCAGGGGCAATGCCATCGAGGTGATGCGCCAGTGGGAAGGCGAGCCGCCCCAGGTGATCTATCTCGACCCGATGTTTCCTCACCGTGAGAAAACCGCCCTGGTGAAGAAGGAAATGCGCCTGTTCCGCCCCCTGGTGGGCGATGATCCGGACGCCGCGCAACTGTTGGCCGCCGCCCTGGCGCTGGCGACTCACCGAGTGGTGGTCAAGCGCCCGCGCAAGGCCCCGTGCATCGAAGGGCCGAAGCCCAGCCATGGGCTCGAAGGCAAATCCAGCCGGTATGACATCTACCCGAAGAAAGCGCTCAAGCCCTGAGACCGAATTGTTCTCATTCGCGAGCAGGCTCGCTCCCACAATGGATTGGCGTCGTTCATGGAACCTGTGGGAGCGAGCCTGCTCGCGATGAGGTCGGCCCAGGCACCGAAAATCTAAGACCTGTAAGCCCGCATGAACAACCCCACCACCTCCTGCACATGGGTCTCGGCCGCTTCGGGCGGCAGCGGCGGGGCGCAGCCATACAGCAAGCGGAAGTTCGCCGCGCCCTTGATCAGGCAGAAAAAGTGCTCGGCGGCATGGAGTGGCTTGTCGATGTCCAATGCGCCGCTCTGATTGACCTTGCCCAACAGTCGCTCCATGCCTGACAGCATTCGCTGCGGGCCGGCCTCGTAGAAGATCGTCGAGAGTTTCGGGTCCTGGCTGCCCAGGGCCATGATCAAGCGATGCAGGTTCACCGACTCTTCGCTGTTGACCAGTTGATGAAAGCCCCTGGCGATGTTCAACAGTACCTGTTCGATCGGGACGCCATCAGGCCACTCGAAGAAAAGCGGCGGCACCTGTTCCTCGCATTTGGCGATCACGGCTGCGGAAAACAACGTCTCCTTGTCGTTGAAGTGGCTGTAGACCGTCAGCTTCGAGACCCCGGCCTCGGTGGCGACGGCGTCCATGCTGGTATTGGCGTAGCCCAGGCTGATGAACAGGCGCTTTGCCGCGTCGAGAATGGCCTGGCGCTTGGCCAGATCCTTTGGACGACCCGGCCCGCCGGGAGGTGTTGGATTGTTCGACATTTGTTGACTTTAATACTGGACTGGTGAGTTTGCTATTAATAACATACCCGCCAGTATAATTATTCCAAGCGTCCTTAGCGAAAGGTCTCTCGTCATGTTCCGCTATGCCCTGCCCCTCGCCTTGCCAGTCAGCCTGGCTTTTTTATTGTCTGCGTGCGGTCATGACGAACCTGCGGCCGTCACCGTACGTCCCGCCATGGTCGTGAAGCCAGAGCCTTCGACCCAGGCGATGGACAGTTATCCCGGTGAAGTTCGCGCCCGCTTCGAGCCGGACCTGGCCTTTCGCATTGGCGGCAAGGTGAGTCGACGGCTCGTCGAAGAGGGCCAGCGGGTCAAGGCCAACCAGCCGCTGGCCGAGCTCGATCCCGAGGATGTGCGCCTGCAACTGGAAGCCAGTCGCGCCCAGGTCGCCGCCGCCGAGGCCAACCTGAACCTGGTGCGTGCCGAGCGTGATCGCTATAAAACCCTGATGGAGCGGCAGATGGTCAGCCGTTCGCAGTACGACAACGCCGAAAACCTGTATCGCTCCGGCGCGGCGCGGCTCAAGCAGATCAAGGCTGAGTTCGACGTAGCCAGCAACCAGGCCAGCTACTCGGTGTTGCGTGCCCCCCAGGATGGCGTGGTCGCGCGACGCTCGGTTGAGGTCGGGCAAGTGGTGTCTGCCGGGCAAACGGTGTTTACCCTGGCCACCGACGGCGAGCGGGAAGTGCTGATCAGCCTGCCGGAACAGAGTATCGGCCGCTTCAAGATCGGCCAGCCCGTTTCGGTGGAGCTTTGGAGTCAGCCCGATCGGCGTTTCAATGGCCACATTCGCGAACTTTCGCCGGCCGCCGACCCCAAATCGCGCACCTTTGCCGCTCGCGTGGCCTTCACCGCCGCCAGCGTTCCGGCTGAGCTGGGCCAGAGCGCCCGGGTGTTTATCCAGGTCGCCGACAAGGTGCCGCTGTCGGTGCCGCTTTCTGCCCTCACCGCCGAGAATGGTGCCACCTACGTGTGGGTAGTCAACGCCAATAACACGCTGAAAAAGGTCCCGGTGCGGGTCGGTGCCTTCGGCGAGAAGACCGTTCCAGTGCTCGAAGGCCTGGGCCCCGATGACTGGGTCGTGGCCGCCGGTGTGCATGTGCTCCTCGACGGCCAGCAAGTGCGGCCGGTGGACCGCTCCAACCGCGTGGTCAACCTGACGGCCAAGGAGTAGTCCCGATGGGTTTCAACCTTTCCGAATGGGCGTTGCGCAACCGCCAGATCGTACTGTTCCTGATGCTGTTGCTGGCCATGGTCGGCGCGCTTTCCTACACCAAGCTGGGTCAGAGTGAAGACCCGCCGTTCACGTTCAAGGCCATGGTGATCACCACCAACTGGCCAGGGGCGACGGCCGAGGAAGTTTCCCGGCAGGTCACCGAGCGCATCGAAAAGAAACTGATGGAAACCGGCGATTACGAGCGGATCGTCTCGTTTTCCCGTCCGGGTGAATCCCAAGTGACGTTCATGGCCCGTGACTCCCTGCATTCGGCGCAGATTCCCGAGCTTTGGTACCAGATCCGCAAAAAGGTCGGTGACATCCACCACACCTTGCCGCCGGGTATCCAGGGGCCGTTCTTCAACGATGAATTCGGCACCACCTTCGGCAACATCTACGCACTGACCGGTGAGGGCTTCGACTACGCCGTGCTCAAGGACTACGCTGATCGCGTCCAGATCCAACTGCAACGGGTCAAGGACGTGGGCAAGGTCGACCTGCTCGGCTTGCAGGACGAGAAGATCTGGATCGAGCTGTCGAACGTCAAGCTGGCCACCCTGGGGCTGCCCCTGGCGGCGGTCCAGCAAGCCCTTGAGGAGCAAAATGCGGTATCGACCGCAGGCTTCTTCGAAACCGGCAGCGAGCGCCTGCAGCTGCGGGTCTCGGGTAACTTTCGGAGCGTGGAAGAAATCCGCGACTTCCCGATTCGTGTCGCTGACCGGACGTTCCGCATCAGCGATGTGGCCGATGTCCGGCGTGGCTTCAACGAGCCGCCGGCGCCACGCATGCGCTTCATGGGCGAAGACGCCATTGGCCTGGCCGTGGCGATGAAAGAAGGGGGCGACATCCTGGTCCTGGGCAAGGCCCTGGAAGTGGAGTTTTCCCGTATCCAGGACACGTTGCCGGCCGGCATGCAGCTGCGCAAGGTGTCGGACCAACCGGCGGCCGTGAAGACGGGCGTGGGTGAATTCGTCCAGGTGCTGGTGGAGGCGCTGACGATCGTCCTGCTGGTGAGCTTCTTCTCCCTCGGGCTGCGCACCGGCATGGTGGTGGCCCTGGCGATCCCGCTGGTGCTGGCGATGACCTTCGCCGCGATGTATTACCTGGGCATCGGCTTGCACAAGATTTCCCTGGGGGCGCTGGTGCTGGCGCTGGGGCTTCTGGTGGACGACGCGATCATTGCGGTAGAGATGATGGCGATCAAGATGGAGCAGGGCTTCGACCGCATCAAGGCAGCCAGTTTCGCCTGGACCAGCACGGCGTTCCCGATGCTCACCGGTACATTGATTACCGCCGCGGGCTTTCTGCCAATCGCCACCGCGCAATCGGGCACTGGCGAATACACCCGTTCGATTTTCCAAGTGGTGACGCTCGCGCTGTTGGCGTCCTGGGTGGCTGCCGTGGTGTTCGTTCCGTATCTGGGGGAGAAACTCCTACCGGATCTGGCGAAAATTCACGCAGCCAAACATGGCACGACTGACGGTCAGACCGACCCTTACGGCACGCCGTTTTATCAACGGGTGCGGCGGATGGTGGAGTGGTGCGTACGTCGCCGCAAGACCGTCATCGCGCTGACGGTGCTGGTGTTCGTGGGCTCGGTGGTGCTGTTCCGCTTCGTGCCGCAGCAGTTCTTCCCGGCATCCGGACGGCTGGAACTGATGGTCGACCTGAAGCTGGAGGAGGGCGCTTCGCTGACCAACACCGCCGAACAGGTCAAGCGCTTGGAAGCGCTGCTCAAGGACCATGTGGGCATCGACAATTATGTGGCCTACGTCGGCACCGGTTCGCCGCGTTTCTATCTGCCGCTGGATCAACAACTGCCGGCACCCAGTTTTGCCCAGTTCGTTGTGCTGGCCAAGACCATCGAAGACCGTGAACCGCTGCGCAGTTGGCTGATCAGCACGCTGAACGAGCAATTCCCGACCCTGCGCTCGCGGGTCACACGCCTGGAAAACGGCCCCCCGGTGGGTTACCCGGTGCAGTTTCGCGTAACCGGCGAGCACATCGAGGAAGTCCGGGCGCTGGCGCGCAAGGTGGCGGCGAAGGTCCGCGAGAACCCCTACGTGACCAATGTGCACCTGGATTGGGAAGAACCGAGCAAGGTGGTGTACCTCAATATCGACCAGGACCGGGCGCGGGCCTTGGGCGTGAGCACCGCCCGTCTGGCGAGTTTCCTGCGCAGCTCCCTGACCGGTTCCAGCGTCAGCCAGTACCGGGAAGACAACGAGCTGATCGAGATCCTGTTGCGCGGCACGGTGCAGGAACGCACTGACCTGTCCGGCTTGCCGAGCCTGGCAGTACCCACCGACAACGGCCAGAGCGTGGCGCTGTCGCAGATCGCGACGCTGGAGTATGGCTTCGAAGAAGGTGTGATCTGGCACCGCAATCGCCTGCCGAGTGTGACCGTGCGGGCCGACATCTACGGCAAGGAGCAACCGGCGACGCTGGTGCAGCAGATCTTCCCGACCCTGGAGCCTATTCGCGCCGAATTGCCGGACGGCTATCTGCTGGAAGTGGGCGGTACGGTCGAAGATTCGACCCGGGGTCAGAAATCGGTGAACGCCGGCGTGCCGTTGTTCATCGTCGTGGTGCTGACGTTGCTGATGGTGCAGCTGCGCAGTTTCTCGCGCACGGCCATGGTGTTCCTCACCGCGCCCCTGGGGCTGATCGGTGTCACGCTGTTCCTGCTGGTGTTCCGCCAACCGTTCGGCTTCGTCGCCATGCTTGGCACCATTGCGCTGTCGGGGATGATCATGCGCAACTCGGTGATCCTGGTGGATCAGATCGAACAGGACATCAAGGCGGGACTGGCGCCCTGGCAGGCGATCATCGAAGCGACGGTGCGGCGCTTCCGCCCGATCGTGCTGACGGCCCTGGCAGCCGTGCTGGCGATGATCCCGCTGTCGCGCAGCCTGTTCTTCGGCCCGATGGCCGTGGCGATCATGGGCGGACTGATCGTGGCGACGGCGCTGACGCTGTTGTTCCTGCCGGCGTTGTATGCGGCGTGGTTCAGGGTCAAGAAAACCTGATCAACAGCTGCACACCAGACCTGTGACGAGGGAGCTTGCTCCCGCTGGGCCGCGCAGCGGCCCCAAGCTTTTGCGGTTGCTGAGCCCGAGGCGTCGGACCGACCGAGCGGGAGCAAGCTCCCTCGCCACAGTGGTTTGTGGTCTGTGGTTCGTCGTTGAGGCTTAGAGGCTGCCGAAGACCTTCTTCGCCAAGCTCGTCGCCGCCGCTGCCGGGTTCTTGCGGATGGCGGCTTCCTGCTTGCCAATCATTTCGAACAGACCGTCGAGCGCTTGTTCGGTCACGTAGTTCTCGATGTTGGCGCTCTTGGCATCCAGCACGCCGAACGTGGCGGCCTGGCCGGCGAAGGCGTTGTATTGCTGGGCCAGGCCGACCTTGTCGGTGGCTTGCTTGACGATAGGCAGGAACTTGACGCGGATCTGCTCGCGGCTGCTCTTGTTCAGGTATTGGGTGGCCGAGTCGTTACCGCCGCTCAGGATGCCCTTGGCGTCGTCCACGCTCATGTTCTTCACCGCGTTGACCAGGATCGGCTGGGCCTGCACCACGGCGGCTTCGGCGGCCTGGTTCATGCTGGTTTCCAGCTGATCGACCTGGTCGCCCATGCCGAAGGCCTTCATCTTGCTGGCGACCTTGCCGAGTTTGCCCGGCAATTCGATCTTCACATCCGGGTTGTTGCTGAAACCGCCGGGCGTGCCCAGCTGCTTGACGGCCACTTGCGCCCCTTGGGTCAGTGCATCCTTAAGGCCACCCGTGGCGTCCGTCTGCGAGAGATCGCCGAGAGACAAGGCCATGGCGTTGGCGCAGATCAGCAGGCCCGCGCACAGGCCGGTGAAGCGGAGGGTTGAGCGGAACATGATGGCGTCCTTGAATACAGTTGGAAAAAGGAATCAGCGTGCGGCGTTGACGCGGATCTTCAGTGGCTGCGGATCCTTGCCATCGAGTTGCACGGCGTGTTGTTCGGTGGTGATGAACATCAATTGGCCGTCCACTTCGATACGGGCACTCACGGCATAGCGATGACCAGGCTTGACCTGCGCCGGATCATAGCTGAGGTGGAACGGCAGTGGGACCTGGCCTTTGACCGGGCCGCTCTGCTCATCGAGTACCGTTGCCGGCGCATCGGCCAGGGAAACGTCCTGCAGGCTCACGCTCAGGGTGGTGCCCGGTGGCAGGGCGATGCGCTGCAGGTAGAACACCTCGCCGTCGAGGCTGTGCTTGCCCGCCAGCGGCGCGCTGGAGCAGGCGCTGAGCAGCGCGGTCGCGCAGAGGAGAAGAAACTTTTTCATGATGCCTTTCCTTGTTGAAGGGCGCCGCAGAACGACACGGCGCCAGTGGGAATCAGTCCTGGGCCGCCGGGGCGATCTGCTCCGCCGCGTCTTCATTGCGCTGCAGCGCGACCTGGCGAATCGACAGGCGAATCTCCGCCGGCAATACCCGCTTGGCCGCACCTTCGGCCAGTTCGCCCAGCATTGGGTGATAGCTTAGCTTGCCGGCTTCGTCCCGGCGCAGTACGTCGAGGTCCAGCATCGTCTGGATGAAGTGGCGGAACAGGCTCTTGTCGAAGAATTCCGGCGCATTCAGGCCATGCAGGATCGACAGGCGCTGGGCCATCATGGTGCAGAGATCTTCCAGCTCCTCGGCACTGATGCTGTTCTGGCCACTGTTGAGCAGCAGCGAAACGGTCATGTAGAAGCGTTGCAGGGTCTGGGCGATGCTTTTCGACAGCAGGGTCAGCAGCACGAAGTGCCGCGAGCTCGGGGCCGGGCGCAGGTACACGTGGTCCTCGAAACGCAGCAGGCCCTGCTCGACGAACGCTTCGAGCCACTGGTCGACCACCGCGTCCAGCGCCTCCAGCGACCAGCGAATGAACAGCTCCGATTGCAGGTACGGGTACAGGGCGCGAGTGTAGCGCAGGATCTGCTCGCGGCTCATGCGCGAGCTGCTCTGGAAGAAGCTCGCCAGCAAGGCCGGCAAGGCAAAGATGTGCAGGACGTTGTTGCGGTAGTACGTCATCAGCACCGCGTTCTGTTCGTCCAGGTACAGGATCTTGCCCAAGGCGTCGTTCTGTTCCGACAACAGGTCCATGCCCTTCACGTGTTCGATCAGCGCTCGGCCATCGCCTTCGGGCAACGTGGTATGCGGTGAGTAGGGCACCTTGCGCAGCAGCGCCAGGTACAGGTCCAGTACGCGCGCCATGGCCTGGTCGTCCAGGGCCAGGCGGCTGGTGGAGAGCAAGGCCAGGGCGACAAGGTTGACTGGGTTGATGGCCGCGGCTTCGTTCAGGTGGCAGGCGACGCGCTCGCCGAGGCGGTGGGTGGTCGCGTTGAGCCAGGCCGGCTTGAATTGCGGCCCCAGTTCCTGTTGGCGCCAACCCGGTTGCTCGCCGTCGAGGAACTCTGCCAGTTTGATCGGCTCGCCGAAGTTCACCGCCACCTGGCCGAAACGCTGCTTGAGGGCGCCGATGACCTTGAAGATGTCGAAGATCGACTCTTTCTTCTTGCTGGCGCCGCGCAATTCACCCAGGTAGGTGCGACCTTCCAGCACTCGTTCATAGCCGATGTAGACCGGCACGAAGACGATGGGCATGCGTGATGAGCGCAGGAAGCTGCGCAGGGTGATGGCGAGCATACCGGTCTTGGGTTGCAGCATGCGCCCGGTGCGCGAACGGCCGCCCTCGACGAAGTACTCCACCGGGAAACCCTTGGTGAACAGCGTGTGCAGGTATTCGTTGAACACGGCGGTGTAGAGCGGGTTGCCCTTGAAGGTGCGACGCATGAAGAACGCCCCGCCACGGCGCAGCAGGCCGCCGATCACCGGCATGTTGAGGTTGATCCCGGCGGCGATGTGCGGTGGCGTCAGGCCGTTGCGAAACAGCAGGTACGACAGCAGCAGGTAGTCGATATGGCTGCGGTGGCACGGCACGTAGATGACTTCGTGGCCTTGGGCGACGTTCTGCACATTCTCGATGTGGTTGACCTTGATGCCGTCGTAGATCTTGTTCCAGAACCAGCTCAGCACCACTTCCAGGAAACGGATCGCGGTGTAGGTGTAGTCCGAGGCGATCTCGTTGCCGTAGCGCAGGGCCTGGGCCTTGGCTTTTTCCGCAGAGATCTTTTCCCGCTCGGCTTCTTCGGCAATCGCCTGGCGGACCAGTGGCTGGTTCAGCAGGCCCTTGACCAGGTTGCGCCGGTGGGAAATGTCGGGGCCGATGACGGCCGCCTTCAAATTGCGAAAGTGCATCCGCAGGATCCGCTGGGCCATGCGCACGGTGCGTTCGTGGCCCTTGTCGTGCTCGATCAGTTCACGCACGTGGATCGGCGCGGAGAACTGCACGCGGGTCTTGCGCCCCAGGATCATGATGCTCAACAGGCGGCGCAGACGCCCGGTGACCGCCCAGCTGTCGGCGAACAACAGTTTCCACGGGCTGGATTCACTGTCGGGCGACTGGCCCCAGAACACACTGACCGGGATGATCTGCGCGTCTTCGGCCGCGTTGTGGGTGAGGGTATCGACCAGTCGTTTCAGGGTGGGCGGTGCGCCACGCTTGTCCTGGCGCCCGAGCCAGTCCGGTGCCGGCGTCAGGTAGAAAAACGCTGCTGGCTCCAGCAGGTGACCCGCCAAAACCGGCAACACCGGACGAGGCAGGCCTGCCTTGGTGCATTCGCGGTCGAGCACCGCCAGGTCTGTGAGCGACGGATCTTGCAGGACGTAGAACACCGGGCGGCTGCGGTCCAGGTTGAGGGTCAGGGACGACTGGTTGATCGTCTCGGAGCGAACCCACAGGTACAGCAGGCGGCGCAGGGTGCCAAACACAAGGCGGCGGAACGGGGAGCGGGTCATACGGTTTCTGCATGAGTGAGTGAAATCGAGCGGCTGCCCGAAAGGTCGCCAGTGTGCCGGATTCGTCGAAAATCGGCAAAATTGCGCCGAAGTAAAGTCAGTTGAGAGTTTTTGTGTCTGACATATACTCGGGCGGCTGGCTGCCTCCGCTTTCCACTGGGACGGCCGGACGGCGGCGAAAGTTCGTACGGCTCTGCCTTCTGAAGTGGGGGTAGCAGTAGCCGACTTAACAATAAGAAATGGGAGTGAACATCATGGCAGCACGCGAAACCGGCAACGTGAAGTGGTTCAACGACGCAAAAGGCTACGGCTTCATCCAGCGCGAAGATGGCGCGGATGTGTTCGTGCATTACCGTGCGATCCGCGGCGAGGGCCACCGTTCACTGGCCGAGGGCCAGAAGGTTGAATACGCGGTGGTGGAAGGGCAGAAGGGCTTGCAGGCTGAGGATGTGGTGGGGTTGTAAACCGTTCTTGCAGATACTGCAAATCCCCTGTGGGAGCGGGCTTGCTCCCACAGGGGGTTCTGCTTCAGGCATGAACGATGTGTCAGGCCGTCCTCCAGGTAATCTCCTCCTCCCCATCGGCACTGATGCGAATCCAGCGATCCGCCGCCGCTTCATCTTCTTCTTCCACCCACGAGCCCGGTGCGCAGCGTACCTCGACGTTCAGCGCGGCGAAGGCGGCGCGGGCGCAGGCGATGTCGTCTTCCCACGGAGTCTGGTCGCTCTCCAGGTACAAGCTGTTCCATTTGCCCACGGCCTTGGGTAGCCAGGTCACGGGAACGTTGCCGGCCTTGCATTTGTAGGTCTGGCCTTTCTGTACCCAGTCGCTGCACGGGCCCAGGGCCTGGCCGAGCCAGGCGGCGATGGCCTTGTGGTCGACGTCGGCGTCCTTGAGGTAAATCTCGATATCGGGTTGGCGCATGGATGTCCTCACTGCGGTCTGGAAAAATCCATTCGCGGATTTAACTGGCCCCGAGCGGTTGCCCGGGGCCCGGAATCAAAAAAAGTTTATTGAAGAACGAAATAATCGTAGCGCATCGACACGGTGACCTTGAACGGCTCGGCCTGCTCGATCACGCTGGCGCGGCGTTCGGCACTGGCGCGCCAGCCGTGGGGCGTCATGGCCAGCAGGTTGGCGCGGTCCTGGCCGTTTTCGAGCGTCAGCTTGAATTCGAGGGTTTCGCTGTGATCCAGCACCATGCCCGAGGGCACCAGGGCCAGGTGCTTGTCATCGGTGTATTCGCGTACTTCGTCGTACAGCCGTTCGCGCAATTCCATCAGATGGCCGGCGGTGGGGCCGACTTTCATCAGGCCGCCGCCGGGGCTGAGCAGGCGTTTGGCTTCTTGCCAGTCCAGCGGACTGAACACGCTGGCCAGGAACTGGCAGCAGCCGTCCGCCAGCGGCACCCGGGCCATGCTGGCGATCAACCAGGTCAGCTGCGGGTTGCGCTTGCAGGCCCGCTTGACCGCCTCGCGGGAAATATCCAGGGCATAGCCGTCGGCCTGGGGCAGCGCCTCGGCGATCTGCGCGGTGTAGTAACCCTCGCCACAGCCGATGTCCAGCCAGCGTCCGGGCGCCCGCTCGGCAGCCAGTTCCGCCAGGCGCCGGGCCACCGGGGCGTAATGCCCGGCGTTGAGAAAGTCGCGACGGGCTTCGACCATGGCCTGGTTGTCACCCGGGTCGCGGCTGTTCTTGTGCTGCACCGGCAGCAGGTTCAGGTAACCCTGGCGCGCACGGTCGAACCGATGCCCGGCCGGGCACGCGACGCCATTGTCCACCGCATTGAGCGGCTCACTGCAGATCGGGCAGGCGAGCATCAGGCGAGCAACTTGATCAGGGTCTTGTAGTAGATCTCGGTCAGCACATCGAGATCGGCCGCCAACACGCGTTCGTTGACCTGGTGGATGGTCGCGTTGACCGGCCCCAGTTCCACGACCTGGGTGCCCATGGTGGCGATGAAGCGACCGTCGGACGTGCCGCCGCTGGTGGACGCGTGGGTTTCGCGACCGGTGACGTCCTTGATGCTAGACGACACGGCGTCCAGCAGCGCACCTGGCTCGGTGAGGAACGGCAGGCCCGACAGCGCCCAGTCGATGTGCCAGTCCAGCTGATGCTTGTCGAGAATGTCAGCGACGCGTTGTTGCAGGCCTTCGACGGTGGATTCGGTCGAGAAGCGGAAGTTGAACACCGCGACCAGCTCGCCGGGAATCACGTTGGTCGCGCCGGTGCCGGCGTTGAGGTTGGAGATCTGGAAACTGGTGGGCGGGAAGAAATCGTTGCCGTGGTCCCAATGCTCGGCGGCCAGTTCGGCCAGCGCCGCGGCGGCCAGGTGGATCGGGTTCTTCGCCAGGTGCGGATAGGCCACGTGACCTTGCTTGCCGCGCACGGTCAGTTTGGCGCCGAGGGAGCCACGCCGACCGTTCTTGACCACGTCACCCACCAGGGTGGTGCTCGACGGCTCGCCGACGATGCACCAGTCCAGCCGTTCGTTGCGGGCCTTGAGGCGTTCGACCACGGCCTTGGTGCCATGGTGGGCCGGGCCTTCTTCGTCGCTGGTGATCAGGAAGGCGATCGAACCCTTGTGGTCCGGGTAGTCGGCGACGAAGCGTTCGGCTGCCACCACCATGGCCGCCAGGCTGCCTTTCATGTCCGCTGCGCCGCGGCCGCAGAGCATGCCGTGCTCGTCGATGATCGCCTCGAACGGGTCGAGCTGCCAGGCCTGCACCGGACCGGTCGGCACCACGTCGGTGTGGCCGGCGAAGCACAGCACCGGGCCGTCGTGCTTGCCATGGCTGGCCCAGAAGTTATCCACATCCTCGATGCGCATGGGTTCGAGCTTGAACCCGGCACTGCCCAGGCGCTGCATCATCAGTTTCTGGCAATCGGCATCCACGGGGGTCACGGATGGACGGCGGATCAGGTCGCAGGCGAGTTGCAGGGTCGGCGAGAGGTCGGCGTGGGCCGTCATGGAAAACTCCGGAAAGCTGGAAAGGAGATCTCAGTCCATGTGGGAGCGGGCTTGCTCGCGAAGGCGTCCTCGCAGACGCTAAAAGCTTCGCGAGCAAGCCCGCTCCCACAGGTCATGAGTTAGGCCGTTGGATGGTATTCGGCCAAGGGTTACAAAATGGCGGTTATCTTATAGCAAAACGAACACCGTGGGCCCCTGGTGCGGGACAGGTGGAACACAAAACCTGTGGGATTCAACTGGGGAACGGCTCGAATTGCCGCGGCAAAGCCCTATAATGCGCGCCGGTTTTTGGGGTAATGGTCATGAGTACAGAAGATCCACGGTTTGCCGGCATCGCCCGTTTATATGGCCTCGAAGGCCTTGAGCGCCTGCGAGCGGCCCATGTGGCAATTGTTGGCGTCGGCGGTGTCGGTTCCTGGGCGGCGGAAGCCATCGCCCGTTGTGGCGTGGGCGAGATTTCGCTGTTTGACCTTGACGACGTCTGCGTCAGCAACGCCAACCGCCAGTTGCACGCGCTGGACAGCACGGTGGGCAAGCCCAAGGTCGAGGTCATGGCCGAGCGGTTGCGCGGGATCAACCCCGACTGCACCGTGCATGCGGTGGCGGACTTTGTCACCCGCGATACCATGGCCGAGTACATCACGCCGAACATCGATTGCGTGATCGACTGCATCGACAGCGTCAACGCCAAGGCGGCGCTGATCGCCTGGTGCAAGCGCCGCAAGATCCAGATCATCACCACCGGCGGCGCGGGCGGGCAGATCGACCCGACGCTTATCCAGGTCTGCGACCTGAACCGCACCTTCAACGATCCATTGGCCTCCAAGGTGCGCTCCACCTTGCGCCGCGACTACGGTTTCTCGCGCACCGTGACCCGCCACTACAGCGTGCCGTGCGTGTTCTCCACCGAACAGCTGCGCTATCCGAAGCCGGACGGCAGCATTTGCCTGCAGAAGAGTTTTGTCGGCGACGGGGTGAAGCTCGACTGCGCCGGTGGGTTCGGTGCGGTGATGATGGTCACGGCGACGTTTGGCATGGTCGCGGCGACCAAGGCTGTGGATAAGATCGTGGCGGGTGTACGGCGACCGGCTGACAGGCTGAAGAGCGGGCAGTAACGGCTTTTGTGGCGAGGGAGCTTGCTCCCGCTGGGTCGCGAAGCGGCCCTGAAACCAGGCAGCGCGGTATGTCAGGCAGATTGAGTTGACGGTTTTTGGGACTGCTGCGCAGCCCAGCGGGAGCAAGCTCCCTCGCCACGGTTATTGCGCCAGTTCGCGCATCCGCTGCAACACCGCATTCAAACCATTGCTGCGCGACGGCGAGAGCTGTCGCGATAATCCCAGCTCATTGAACCACCCCGGCAAGTCCACCTGCTGCAACTCGGCGGCGGAGAGTCCATTGACCCGCGCCAGCAGCAACGCCACCAACCCCCGGATCAACCGTGCCTCGCTGCTGGCGGAAAACTGCCAGTGGCCGTTCTCCAGGCGACCCACCAGCCAAACCTGACTTTCACAACCGTGGACGAGGTTGGCCTCGCACTTGTCTGCGTCATCGAGGGGGGGCAGGCGTTCGCCCCATTGCATCAGCAATCGCGCGCGTTGTTCCCAGCCGGAGGCGTCCTGGAAGATGTGCAACGCGGCAGCGGCGTCGACCGGCAGGTTCATCGCAGCATCTCCAGGGCCTGGTCCAGGGCTTCGAAGAAGCGTTCAAGGTCGGCAGAGTCGTTGTACAGCGCCAGCGACACCCGGATCGCCCCCGACAGCTTCAGATGCTTGAACAACGGCATGGCGCAGTGATGCCCGGCGCGCACAGCGATGCCTTGCTCGGTCAGCAGATGCGCCAGGTCGGCGTTGTGGATGCCGTCGACCACGAAGCTCACCAGGGCCAGTTGCGGATGACCCACCAGGCGCACGCCGTTACGCGCCAGCAGGCCGTGGAGCAGGTAATCGTGCAGCGCCGCTTCATGGTCGATGACCGCTTGCCCGTCGAGACCAGCCAGGTAGTCCAGGGTCGCGCCCAAGCCGATCACGCTGGCAATCGGTGGTGTGCCGGCTTCAAAGCCCAGCGGTGCCGGACGGAAGGTCGCGTTGTGGTAGTCAGCTTGCTGCACCATTTCGCCACCGAACTGCCAGTGGCGCAGTTGGCCAAGTGCCTCGGTGCGGCCAAACAGCGCGCCGAGCCCGTCCGGTCCGTAGAGTTTGTGGCTGGAGAACACGTAGAAATCGCAACCCAGCGCCTGCACATCGTGGCGCCCATGGACCACGCCCTGGGCGCCGTCGATCACCGTCAGCGCGCCTTGCGCCTTGGCCAGGGCGAGCAGCGCCGGCAGCGGCTGCCAGGTGCCCAGCACATTGGACAGCTGGCTCGCCGCCAACAAGCGGGTGCGCGGGCCGATCAGGTCGGCCGCTGCGTCCAGGTCGATCACGCCGTCCGCGTCCAATGGCAATACCACCAACGTCAGCGAACGACGTTCGGCCAGTTGTTGCCAGGGCAGCAGATTGGCGTGGTGCTCCAGGGCGCTGATGACGATTTCATCGCCCGGGTTGAACAGATGCTCCAGCCCGTAGGCCAGAAGATTCAGCGCCGACGTGGCACCGTGGGTGAAGACGATTTGCCCGCAATCACCTGCGTTGAGCCATTGTGCAACCTTGAGACGGCTGTCCTCGAACGCCTGGGTGGCGTGGGCACCGGGCAAATGTTGCGCACGGTGCACGTTGGCCGCGCCGTTGGCGTAGTAGTGCGCCAGGGCATCGAGCAGGGCTTGGGGTTTTTGCGTGGTGGCGGCGTTGTCCAGGTAGGTCTGGCCTTGCCGTTGCAGGGCGGCAATGGCCGGGAAATCGGCCCGCCAAGGGGATGGAATCAACATGCTTTCGGCCCTGCTGGAGTGAAGCCGGACCCTGTGGGAGCAAGGTTGCTCCCACAGGTGACTGGGTGAAGCGGCTCAGTTGTGGGCGTGCAGCGCTTCGTTCAGCTCGATGGCCGATTTATGGGTCTTGCATTCCACCGCGCCAGTCTCGGAGTTGCGGCGGAACAGCAGGTCGGGTTGGCCGGCAAGGTCGCGAGCCTTGACCACCTTGACCAGTTGGTTGTGCTCGTCCAGCAGCGCCACCTTGGTGCCAGCGGTCACGTACAGGCCCGACTCCACGGTGTTGCGGTCGCCCAACGGGATACCGATACCGGCGTTGGCGCCGATCAGGCAGCCTTCGCCGACCTTGATCACGATGTTGCCGCCGCCCGACAGGGTGCCCATGGTCGAGCAACCGCCGCCCAGGTCCGAGCCCTTGCCGACGAACACGCCAGCCGACACGCGGCCTTCGATCATGCCCGGGCCTTCGGTGCCGGCGTTGAAGTTGACGAAACCTTCGTGCATCACGGTGGTGCCTTCGCCGACGTAGGCGCCCAGGCGCAGACGCGCGGCATCGGCGATGCGCACGCCGGCCGGGACCACGTAGTCAGTCATTTTCGGGAACTTGTCCACCGAGAACACTTCCAGCAGCTCGCCACGCAGGCGGGCTTCGAGCTGGTGCTCGGCCAGTTCGCTCAGGTCGATCGCGCCCTGGCTGGTCCAGGCCACGTTCGGCAGCAGCGGGAAGATGCCGGCCAGGTTCAGGCCATGGGGCTTGACCAGGCGATGGGACAGCAGGTGCAGCTTGAGGTAGGCCTCGGGGGTGGAGCTCAGTTGCGCATCTTCCGCCAGCAGGGTGGCGACCAATGGCTTGTGGCTTTCGGCCAGGCGGGTCAGCAATGCGGCTTGGCCGGCATCGACACTCTTGAGCGCGTCTGCCAATTGCGAGGCCTGGGTGGTGGTGAAGCTGATGGCCTGGTTGCCTTCGCTGTAGCCGAGGATCGGCGCGATGGCGGCCACGATATCGGCCGATGGCTTGAGCAATGGCTGGGCGTAGAACACTTCCAGCCAGGTGCCTTCACGGTTTTGAGTGCCAACGCCGAAGGCCAGGCTGAACAGGGTAGTGGACATGAACGTTACCTCAACAAAATGGACTGGGCAGGCTTACTGGAGCGCTGCCGCATAAATATCTGGCTTGAAGCCAATCAGGGTTCGGTCACCGAGATCGAGCACCGGGCGCTTGATCATCGAGGGTTGGGCGAGCATCAGTTCGATGGCTTTCATCTGGTCGAGATCGGCTTTGCGTTCGTCGTCGAGTTTGCGAAAGGTCGTACCGGCCCGGTTCAACACCACCTGCCAGCCATGTTCGTCGCACCATTGGGTCAGGTGCTCACGGTCGATGCCGGCAGTCTTGTAGTCATGGAAGTCGTAGCGTACAGCGTGTTCATCGAGCCAGGTGCGCGCCTTTTTCATCGTGTCACAGGCTTTGATGCCGAAAAGGTGCAACGTTTTGCTTGAATCGGTCAAGGAACTGCCCCCTTTGCAGGTGCTGGGAATAAAAGGTGAAGGATTATGCCATGACCGGACGGCTGTGGGAGCGAGGCTTGCCCGCGATGAACGATGATGCGATCTTCTGGTGGACCGAGGTGTTTTCATCGCGAGCAAGCGTTGCTCCCACAGCATTACTCCCGCAGCTTGCTTCACAGCCTTGCTCACATAGGAGCTGCTGCGACATAGGTGTAACGGCCAGGCCGATGCTAAGCGGTTAATATGGCACTTCAACGGCAAGCTGTTGCCGGATGTGTGTCGCTGCAATTGGAATACCGTCATGCAAAGCGCCTATACCGTCCTGATCCTGTTGATGCTGGTGGGTGTGTCGCGCCTGATCGGACGGTTGATTCCGCTGCCGCTGCCCCTGGTGCAGATCGGCGCCGGCGCGGTGCTGGCGTGGCCGTCCCTGGGCCTGCATGTGGCCTTGGACCCCGAACTGTTTCTGTTTCTGTTCCTGCCACCGCTGCTGTTCTCCGACGGTTGGCGCATGCCCAAGCGCGAATTATGGCGCCTGCGTGGACCGGTCCTGACGCTGGCGGTGGGCCTGGTGTTGTTCACCGTGGTGGGTGCCGGCTATTTCATTCATTGGCTGTTGCCGAGCATTCCCCTGCCAGTCGCCTTCGCCCTGGCGGCCGTCCTGTCGCCGACCGACGCGGTGGCGGTGTCGGCCATTGCCCGGGACCGTTTGCCTGCGCCGCTGATGCACATGCTCCAGGGCGAGGCGTTGATGAACGACGCGTCGGGCCTGGTGACTTTCAAGTTCGCCTTGGCAGCGGCCATCACCGGCGTGTTTTCCCTGGCGAGTGCCAGTCTGACCTTCGTTCTGGTGGCGGTTGGCGGTCTATTGGTGGGCGTGGCCCTGAGTTGGTTGATGGGCCGCTTGCGGGCCTGGATGATCGCCCGAGGCTGGGACGATCCGGCCACCCACGTGGTGTTCATGTTGTTGCTACCGTTTGCGGCCTATGTGCTGGCGGAACGACTGGGCGCCTCGGGCATTCTCTCGGCCGTGGCGGCGGGGATGATGCAGAGCTGGCTCGACCTGCTGCCGCGCCAGACAGGCACGCGGCTGCTCAATCGCAGTGTCTGGTCGCTGTTGGAGTTCGCCTTCAACGGCTTGATCTTCCTGCTGCTGGGCTTGCAACTGCCAGACATCATCAAGGCGGTGACCAGCCAGGAAGCCTCGCTGTGGCCGACACTGTTTTACCGTTGCCTGGACGTGCTGGCGATTTCCCTCGTGTTGCTGGTGTTGCGATTTGTCTGGGTGCAGAGCATCTGGCGTTTGTCCGGGTGGTTGCGCCGTTGGCGCGGCAAGGGCGAGCTGGCCCTGTTGCCGACCGCGCGTTCCTGCTGGCTGCTGACCTTTGGCGGTGTACGGGGGGCGGTGACGCTGGCCGGTGTGCTGTCGGTGCCGATGCTGCTGGACGCCGGACACGCATTTCCCGAGCGCGATCTGCTCATTTTCATCGCTGCCGGAGTGATTTTGCTGTCGTTGATTGCCGCCTGCATCGCCTTGCCCCTGCTCCTGCGCGGCCAGCAGAAAAGCCCCGACGACAAACGTCGTACCGAAGTGCGTGATGCCTGGCGCAAGACCGCCGAAGCGGCGATCCGTGCGCTGGAGGTGGAAGAATCAACCGAGGCCGTCACCACACCGGATGCGGCCCAGGCAGCACTGGCGACCGAGGTCAAGGCGCGACTGATGTCCGAATATCGCCACCAGTTGGAGGTGTTCAACGACTCCGCCGAGGCCCAGGCTATGGCATTCGAGATGGACCTGCTGGAGCGGCGGCTGCGTTTGAAAGCCTACCGTGCGCAACGCCTGGAGCTGTACCGGCTCAGCCGTCATCACCAGATTGGGGATGATGTGTTGCGTGAAGTGCTGGGAGAGTTGGATTTGGCGGAGGCGAATTTGGGGTTGGGTAAATAGCGATTGGGGTCAGAGCGGAAGGTAGGCCTTCACACCGGCGATCACGCCTTGCATGTCCTCAGAGCCCAGGCGAGGAACGAAATACTCTCGGCCCTTGGATCGGGTCTTTTTGTGCAGCTTGTCCAGACGTTCAAAACTCACGGTATAGATCATGTCGCACTTTACCCACAGTTCTTTGTAGCCATCGGACTGGAGGGGGTTGGTGCGGAGCAGATGGTGCCAGTCTTGCTGAGTCTGTGGCGTTGTGGAGGAAATCGGCACCACGGTACAGAGCTTGCGACTGTGTGTGGCAGTAGGGGAGATCACCACAACCTTGCGGATCTTCAACATTTCAGGCGCAACAAAGCCCCGCGTGAAGTCACAAAGAAGAACATCGCCTTGCTTGGGATGGTAATAAAGAGGCATTCCTTATCCTCAAAAAAACAAAGCCGCCCGAAGGCGGCTTCAATCGACACGCAGTTGAGCTTGCTTCGCCCTTTCTGCGCCGCTGGGTCAACCTCGAAAGGGCCCCAGACTCCTGCCAGCTTTCACTGGTGACGGGGTCGATTATGACTATCGACGGTAGCGAACTCAAGACAGCTTGAACCGCAGTAACAGAGTTGAATGACAACTGTCGGTGTACAAAGTAAGCGAAATCAATGACTTGGCGTTCGCGGTAGATTTTATGTCTTTTCTTGTCTGAGCAGGCAGATCGTGGTCTGTCAGACGCGCCGAAGTTTCCGACAAGTTTTTAAGGTTGTCCGTCGGAAGCGAGGGCTCTAGCCTCTGGGTGTCGCTTCCAATTCAGCGACCGGACGTGAGAATCCGAACACCCACTATGCGCAGTGGCGCTCGCCATATAAAGTGCAGGCGCCGTTTCGTCATGCATCATGTTATGGCGGCTGTGCGCGGGCATGTTTCGACATGGCCGGGTTTTTGGTGGGTTTAACTCGGATTCTCACCCCGCGTACGGCTGCCACTCTCTAGTCCGTGAGAAGGCTTTGTGGCAGCTCCAAGACCCACAGGAGCATGGAAATGATCAAAGAAACGCCTAATCCTCCGCAATCAGCGTCCACTTTCCCCTACGGCGACTACGCCCCCGAAAAGCTGAAAGAAGCCGCCGACCGGGCGATGGACCATTACCTCAAGCCTGACGACAGCGACTCCGAGCCCAAGCCCAAGCCCTCGGTTCAGCTATTCACTGTGGCTGACGGTATCGACACCGAAGTGTTGCTGGCCAACCTCAGTGAAACCCTGGCTTCGGCCAATGCAATGCTCAATGACCTTGCCTTCGATCAGGACGGCTCGCGACGACATGTAGCATTGGGAGTGGCCCAGATGATTGAGCTGGGGATGTTGTTGGCAAACAAGTGCCTGGATCGGGTCGAGCTTCGGACTTGATGCAATAAGTTCCGGCCTCATCGCGAGCAAGCTTTGCTCCCACAGGACCTAGTGTCGATCACAGGTGTTGTGAACAACACCTATCCACTGTGGGAGCGAGCTTGCTCGCGAAGACGTAGGCCCATCCAACATGAATGCAAGCTGAACCACCGCTTTCGCGAGCAAGCTCGCTCCCACAGGGTATTTGCGGTGTTTACAGATATGGGGGGCGACACCAAACCCCTGTGGCGAGGGAGCTTGCTCCCGCTGGGCTGCGAAGCGGCCCTGAAATCGGGTAACGCGGTATGTCAGGCAGATTGAGTTGACTGCTTTGGGGGCCGCTGCGCCGCCCAGCGGGAGCAAGCTCCCTCACCACAACAGCCCCGGTACAGCCATCAACCCCGACGCTGAATAAACGCCCGAATCCGCTCCGCCGCTTCCACGCATTCGGCCAATGGCGCAACCAGAGCCATGCGCACGCGCCCGGCGCCTGGGTTGACGCCGTCGACTTCGCGGGACAGGTAGGAGCCTGGCACCACGGTCACGTGTTCCTGTTCGAACAGGTCACGGCAGAACGCCGCGTCGTCGCCCGCCACGTTTGGCCACAGGTAGAAGCTGCCGTCGGGGCGCTGCACGTCCATTACCGGGCTGAGGATCTCCAGCACAGCATCGAATTTCTCCCGGTACAGCGCGCGGTTGGCGCGTACGTGCACTTCGTCGTTCCAGGCCGCGACGCTTGCCAGCTGGGTTTGAACCGGCATGGCGCAGCCGTGGTAGGTGCGGTACAGCAAGAAACCCTTGAGGACGTCCGCCTCACCCGCCACGAATCCGGAACGCAGGCCCGGCAGGTTGGAGCGCTTGGACAGGCTGTGGAATACCACGCAGCGCTTGAAGTCCTTGCGACCCAGTTCGACGCAGGCACTGAGCAGGCCCGGCGGCGGGGTCTGTTCGTCGAAATACAGTTCGCTGTAGCACTCGTCCGCCGCGATCACGAAGTCGTATTCGTCGGCCAGGGCGATGAGTTTTTTCAGCACGTCCACCGGAATCAGGGCGCCGGTCGGGTTGCCTGGCGAGCACAGGAACAGGATTTGGCAGCGCTTCCAGATATCCGGCGAGACGGCATCGAAGTCCGGATTGAACCCGTTTTCGTCCAGGCACGGCAGGTAGTGCGGCTTGGCCCCGGCCAGGAACGCCGCGCCTTCGTAGATCTGGTAGAACGGGTTCGGGCTGACCACCAAGGCGTCGTCGCCACGGTTGACCACGGTCTGGGTGAAGGCGAACAGCGCTTCACGGGTGCCATTGACCGGCAGCACGTGGCGCGCCGGGTCCAGCCAGCCGCTTGGCACGTTGAAGCGGCGCTCGCACCAGCCGGTGATGGCTTCGCGCAACTCCGGCAGGCCAAGGGTGGTTGGGTACACGGCCATTTTTTCCAGATTGCTGGCCAGGGCTTCAGCCACGAAGCTGGGCGAACGGTGCTTGGGCTCGCCAATGGACAATGCGATCGGGCGCTTGTCCGGGTTGGGCGTGACGCTGCCGAGCAAGGCGCGCAGTTTTTCGAACGGGTAGGGCTGGAGCTGGGACAGAGCGTTGTTCATCGGGGGCCTCGTTCAATGTGGGCACTGCCCTTGTGGGAGCGGGCTTGCTCGCGAAAGCGGTGTGTCAGTCGATGAACCATTAACTGACACACCGCTTTCGCGAGTAAGCCCGCTCCCACAGGGGGGGATTTGTTCGTTCAGATGCTGATGCGTGTCACATGAGCATCGGGTTCCTGGTTGACGCTCAAGTGCTGCTCCATTGCTTCTTGCAAGCGGCTGCACAGGTGCGGGTCGGACAGCGGCTGGTTATGCGCGTCGGTGATGAAAAAGACGTCTTCCACCCGCTCGCCGAGGGTGGCGATCTTGGCGTTTTGCAGCGACAGGTCGAACTCCAGGAAGATATGCCCGACCCGCGCCAGCAGCCCCGGGCGGTCCGGCGCGCTGAGTTCCAGCACCGTGACCTGGCGCAGGGCGTCGTTGTGGATCGTGACCTGGGGGGCGAAGGCGAAGTGCTTGAGCTGGCGCGGCACCCGGCGCTGGATGATGGTCGGGTAGTCCGCCGGGTTGCGCAAGGCTTCGGTGAGGCCGTCGCGAATCTGCTTGACCCGTACCGGGTTGTCACCGATCGAATCACCGTCGGTGTCGAGCACGATGTAGGTGTCGAGGGTGAACTGGCTGCTGGAGGTGATGATCCGTGCGTCATGGATGTTGAGGTTGAGCTGGTCCATCGCGGCTACGGTCACCGCAAAGAAGTCATGCTGGTCCGGTGCATAGATGAAGATCTGGGTGCCACCCTCGAACTCGCGCTGGGTGGTTTCCTTGATCAGCACCAAGGGCCCGCCATCGGCCGGTTGCTGCAGGATCGCGTCGCTGTGCCAGGCCACGTCGCCGGCGGTGTGGCGCAGGAAGTAATCATCGCCCAGTTGCGACCAGAGTTGCTCGACATCGTCGGGGTCGGTACCGCCGCGCACCAGGATGTCCAGGGCGGCGCTTTGGGTGCGCCGGATCTGCTCTTCGCGGTCCACCGGGTTCTCCAGGCCGCGGCGCAAGGCACGCTTGGTCTCGGTGTAGAGCTGGCGCAACAGGCTGGCGCGCCAGGAATTCCAAAGGGTCGGATTGGTGGCGTTGATGTCGGCCACCGTCAGCACGTAGAGATAATCCAGGCGGGTCTCGTCACCGACGACCTGGGCGAAGTCGTGGATCACCTGCGGGTCGGACAGGTCCTTGCGCTGGGCCGTGGTCGACATCAGCAAGTGGTTCTGTACCAGCCAGACGATCAGTCGACTGTCCCAGGCAGGCAACTGGTGGCGCTGGCAGAACGCCTCGGCATCCACCGCGCCGACTTCCGAGTGGTCGCCCGGCCGGCCCTTGCCGATGTCGTGGTAAAGCCCCGCCATGTAGATCAGCTCGGGCTTGGGCAGCTTGCCCATGAGCTTGCTGGCCAGCGGGAATTTCTCCGACACCTGGGTGTATTGCAGTTTGCGCAGGTGCTTGATCAGGTTCAGCGTGTGGGCATCGACCGTATAGATGTGGAACAGGTCGTGCTGCATTTGCCCGACGATGAAGCCAAACTCCGGCAGGTAGCGCCCGAGGATCCCGTAGCGGTTCATGCGCCGCAGGTTGCGATGCACGCCGATCTTGCACTTGAACAACTCGATGAACAGGCTGGTGTTGCGGATGTCGTGGCGGAAATCCTCATCGATCAGATGACGGTTTTCCCTCAGCAGGCGAATGGTATCGGCGCGCACGCCCTTGATTTCCGGTTGCTGGGCCATGAGCACGAAGATTTCGAGCATGGCGAAGGGCGTGCGGCGGAACACATTGGCGTTGCGCGCCTCGATGTAGCCGTCATGCAACTGGAAGCGTGCGTTGATCGGCTGCGGCGGTTCTTCATCTTCGGGGGCGAGGATGACTTCTTCGAAGTGCTGGATGATCAGTTCACTGAGCTGGGCGATGCTCATCACCACCCGGTAGTACTGCTGCATGAAATTTTCGATGGATTGCTTGGCATCCTGGCCGGTGAAACCCAGCAGGCCGGCAATCGAGCGCTGGTGATCGAACAGCAGGCGGTCCTCGGCGCGTCCGGCCAGCATGTGCAGGGCGTAGCGGACTTTCCACAGGAATTCCTGGGACGAGGCCAGCAGGGCGTTTTCGCTTTCCACCAGAAAACCTTCGCCCGCCAGGGCTCGCAGGTTCAGCGTGCCGTATTGGCGGCGGGCAACCCAGAGGATCGTCTGGATGTCCCGCAGGCCGCCGGGCGATCCCTTGACGTTGGGTTCCAGGTTGTATTCGGTGTCGTTGTACTTGTGGTGCCGGGCCTTCTGCTCGGCGTGCTTGGCCAGGAAGAAGTCCTTGCTGGGCCACATGTGCGCCGTGCTGGTCACGTCGAGCATGCGCTGGCGCAGGTGCTCGGGGCCGGCAATGGTGCGGCTTTCCATCAGGTTGGTGATCACCGTGAGGTCGGCGCGGGCCTCGTCGGCGCATTCCTGCACCGAACGCACGCTCTGGCCGACTTCCAGGCCGATGTCCCAGAGCAGCGTCAGGAAACGCTCGATGGAGTCGCGGAAAACCTCATGATCGGCGTTATCCAGCAGGATCAGCAGATCAATGTCGGAGTAGGGGTGCAGTTCGCCGCGCCCATAGCCGCCCACCGCCACCAGGGCAATGTCGGCATCAAGGCTCCAGTTGAACTGCTCCCAGGCCTTTTGCAGGATGTTATCGACGAACCAGGCACGGTCCTCGATCAATCGCCGAATGTCGCGGCCGTTGCGAAAGCGTTGGTCGAGCACTTCGTGGGCTTGGCGGATCGCCTTCTTGAACGCCGAGATGGGGCTTGCCTTCAGGGCCAGTTCAGCCTGGAACTGGCCGCGGTCGAAAAGTTCGGGATCCACCTGCGGCATCGAATGGCTTTCCTTTCTATCTATAAGCTGGGTTCGGATCAGGCGGAAACGCGGGCAATGGTGTCATCGCTGCGCAGGGTGAAGATCTCGTAGCCGGTCTCGGTCACCAGCAGCGTGTGTTCCCACTGGGCCGACAGCTTGCGGTCCTTGGTGATGGCGGTCCAGCCGTCGCCCAGGACCTTGGTGTCGGCGCGACCCTGGTTGATCATCGGCTCGATGGTGAAGGTCATGCCCGCTTGCAGCTCCATGCCGGTGCCGGCGCGGCCGTAGTGCAGGATCTGCGGTTCTTCGTGGAACACCTTGCCAATGCCATGGCCGCAGAATTCGCGCACCACCGAGAAGCCGTTCTTCTGGGCGTGCTTCTGGATCACCTCGCCGATGTCGCCGAGGCGGCAGCCCGGTTTCACCAGTTCGATGGCCATGTACATGCATTCCTGGGTGACCTTCGACAGGCGCTGGGCCCACTCCGGGACGTTGCCGACATGGAACATGCGGCTGGTGTCGCCGTGGTAGCCGTCCTTGATGACGGTGACGTCGATGTTCAGGGTGTCGCCATCCTTCAACGGTTTTTCGTTGGGGATGCCGTGGCAGACCACGTGGTTGATCGAGGTGCAGATCGACTTCGGGAAGCCTTTATAGTTGAGCGGGGCCGGGATGGCCTTTTGCTCGTTGACGATGTAGTCGTGGCAGATGCGGTCCAGTTCTTCGGTGGTCACGCCCGGCTTGACGTAGTCGGCAATCATTTCCAGCACTTCGGCGGCGAGTTTGCCGGCGACGCGCATTTTTGCGATGTCCTCGGGGGTCTTGAGGGTAACGGTCATACAGGCTCTCTCTGCGCCCGACGGCGCTGTTCAAAACGGAATGGGCGGCGGATCATGAATCCCGTGGCCCTGAAAGCGCCGATTCTAACAGACGATCGGGGCAAAGAGCTCCTCAGTCTGGAGCTCCGTGGCAAGCGGGCGACTGCAGATAACCCTGTGGGGACGGGCTTGCTCGCGAAGGTGGTGTTTCAGCCAACTCAATGTCGACTGACCCGATGCCTTCGCGAGCAAGCCCGCTCCCACAACGCTCCCCGCAGCTTTTCAGAATCCGTGTTCCGTTTTCTCCCTTGCTGTGGTATAAAATGCGCCGCTTTCCGGGGATGACCCCGCAAGCTTAAATCCACACACGTGTCGACACGATGACCTGGGTGCCTTTGGCTTATATAGCCTCTGGTTGGTCATTGGGATACGTGGAGGCCAAACCCGACTTATCAAGGAACTATCATGTCCCAAGTCAACATGCGCGATATGCTGAAGGCCGGTGTGCACTTCGGTCACCAGACCCGTTACTGGAACCCGAAAATGGGCAAGTACATTTTCGGCGCGCGCAACAAGATCCACATCATCAACCTTGAAAAAACCCTGCCAATGTTCAACGAGGCACTGACCTTCGTAGAGCGCCTGGCCCAGGGCAAAAACAAGATTCTGTTCGTCGGCACCAAGCGTTCCGCTGGCAAGATCGTTGCTGAAGAAGCAGCACGTTGCGGTTCGCCGTACGTCGATCACCGCTGGTTGGGCGGCATGCTGACCAACTTCAAGACCATTCGCGCTTCCATCAAGCGTCTGCGTGACCTTGAAGTTCAGTCCGAAGACGGCACTTTCGCCAAGCTGACCAAGAAAGAAGCGCTGATGCGCACTCGCGATCTTGAGAAGCTGGACCGCTCCCTGGGCGGTATCAAGGACATGGGCGGTCTGCCTGACGCACTGTTCGTGATCGACGTTGACCACGAGCGCATCGCGATCACCGAAGCCAACAAGCTGGGCATCCCGGTCATCGGCGTTGTCGATACCAACAGCAGCCCGGAAGGCGTTGACTACATCATCCCAGGCAACGATGACGCCATTCGCGCCATTCAGCTGTACATGGGTTCGATGGCTGACGCTGTTATCCGTGGTCGCAACAATGTAAATGGCGGCACCGAAGTCTTCGCTGAAGAAGCTCCGGCAGCAGCCGCTGAGTAATTGACGCCCTGGCGTTGACTCAGTAAGCAAAAAGGGGGCTTGGCCCCCTTTTTGCCACCTCGAAAACCATTCGTCGCCCGCGCAATTGCCTGTTTGTAATCTGCCGAGGCCTATAAGCAGTGGTTTTCAGGAAGAATTGATCGCCCGTTCGGTCGGGTGGAATGGTTGAAAACCTATCCAAGAGGATTTTGAAATGGCAGAGATTACTGCAGCGTTGGTCAAAGAACTGCGCGAGCGTACCGGCGAAGGCATGATGGACTGCAAGAAAGCCTTGACCAAGGCTGGCGGCGACATCGAGAAAGCCATTGATGACATGCGTGCTTCGGGCGCCATCAAGGCTGCCAAGAAAGCTGGCAACGTTGCCGCTGAAGGCTCCATCGCCATCAAGGACGACGGCAAGGTCGCCGTTCTGCTGGAAGTCAACTCCCAGACCGACTTCCTGGCTCTGCAGGACGACTTCAAGGCATTCGTCGCTGCCAGCGTCGAGAAAGCCTTTGCTGACAAACTGACCGACGCAGCTCCGCTGATCGAAGCTCAAGAAGCTGCTCGCCTGGTCCTGGTAGGCAAGACTGGCGAGAACGTCAACATCCGTCGTCTGACCCGCGTTGAAGGTGACGTGGTCGGTACTTACCTGCACGGTAACAAGATCGGTGTTGCTGTTGTCCTCAAGGGCGGTTCCGTTGAACTGGCCAAGGACATCGCCATGCACGTAGCAGCCAGCAACCCTGAGTTCCTGCTGCCGTCGCAAGTGTCCGCTGAAGCCATCGAACGCGAAAAAGCCGTGTTCCTGCAGCTCAACGAAGACAAGATGAAAGGCAAGCCTGCTGAAATCGTTGAAAAAATGATCGGCGGCCGTATCAGCAAGTTCCTGGCCGAAGCCAGCCTGGTTGAGCAAGCTTTCGTCAAGGATCCGGAAATCACCGTAGGTGCCCTGGCCAAGAAGGGCGGCGCTGAAATCGTTTCCTTCACTCGCTTCGCTGTAGGTGAAGGCATCGAGAAGCCGGTCGACAACTTCGCTGAAGAAGTTGCTGCCCAGGTAGCTGCTGCCAGCAAGCAATAAGACGGTTTTTTTAACTGTCGCCCAGAAGAGGCTGCCCGCTCACGCGCGCAGCCTCTTTTTGGATGAGGATGCCGATTTTTATTGGTTTCCTGTCGGAACTGGCTTACAAAGCCGTGTTCCGATGGCGCTGTGTCAGCGTCAAACGACTGTGAACGCGGGCTGCAAACAGCTTGCACAGAATTTTCGAAAATACGCCGCAGGAGAGATTCGCAATGGCTCAGCAGGGCAGTGGTTATCAGGCTCGCTATAAACGCATTCTACTCAAGCTTAGCGGCGAGGCCCTGATGGGCTCGGAAGAGTTCGGGATCGACCCGAAAGTGCTCGATCGCATGGCCCTGGAAGTCGGCCAACTGGTCGGAATCGGCGTCCAGGTCGGCCTGGTCATCGGCGGCGGCAACCTGTTCCGCGGTGCGGCGCTGAGCGCGGCCGGCATGGATCGGGTCACGGGCGACCACATGGGCATGCTGGCCACTGTGATGAACGCCCTGGCTATGCGTGATGCGCTGGAGCGTGCCAATATCTCGGCCATCGTGATGTCGGCCATTTCCATGGTGGGCGTGACCGACCACTACGACCGTCGCAAGGCGATGCGTCACCTCAACTCCAAGGAAGTGGTGATTTTTGCCGCCGGTACCGGTAATCCGTTCTTCACCACGGATTCGGCTGCCTGCCTGCGAGCGATCGAGATCGATGCCGATGTCGTGCTCAAGGCCACCAAGGTCGATGGCGTCTACACTGCCGACCCGTTCAAGGACCCGCATGCCGAGAAGTTCGATCATCTGACCTACGATGAAGTGCTGGATCGCAAGCTGGGTGTCATGGACCTGACGGCTATCTGCCTGTGCCGCGACCACAAGATGCCGCTGCGCGTCTTTAACATGAACAAACCCGGTGCCCTGTTGAACATCGTCCACGGCGGCGCCGAAGGAACACTGATCGAGGAAGTCCAGCAATGATCAACGAAATCAAGCAAGACGCTGAACAGCGCATGAAGAAATCCCTGGAGTCCCTGGCCCACAACTTCGGTCGCATCCGCACCGGCCAGGCTCACCCCAGCATCCTGGAAGGCGTGATGGTGCCGTACTACGGCGCCGACACCCCGATCAAGCAAGTGGCCAACATCACCGTCAAGGACGCCCGTACCCTGCAGGTGGTGGCTTTCGAGCGCAACATGCTTGCCGCCGTCGACAAGGCCATTGGCAGCGCCGGCCTGAACCTGAACCCGACCAACCTGGGTGAACTGCTGCTGATCTCCATGCCGGCCCTGACCGAGGAAACCCGCAAGGGCTTCACCAAGCAGGCTCGGGACGTCGCCGAAGACGCTCGTGTTGCCGTGCGCAACATCCGTCGCGATGCCAACAGCTCCCTCAAGGACCTGGTCAAGGAAAAGGAAATCAGCGAAGACGAAGAGCGCCGTGCCACGGGCGAGATCGACGACCTGACCAAGAAGTACGTGGCGAAGATCGATGCCGATCTGGCCCAGAAAGAAAAAGACCTGATGGCCGTATAAGGGTCTCGCTTTCATGGAAAAGACCAAGCAGGCCGTGTCGTTCGCGGTGCCGCGCCACGTGGCGATCATCATGGACGGTAATAATCGCTGGGCGAAGAAGCGCTTTTTGCCCGGTGTTGCCGGGCACAAGGCCGGGGTCGACGCGGTTCGCGCGGTCATCGAGGTGTGTGCCGAGGCTGGTGTCGAGGTGCTGACCCTGTTCGCCTTCTCCAGCGAGAACTGGCAGCGCCCGGCCGATGAGGTCAGTGCCTTGATGGACCTGTTCCTCAAGGCGTTGCGGCGTGAGGCAAAGCGCCTCAACGAGAACAAGATCAGCCTGCGCATCATCGGCGATCGTTCGCGCTTCCATCCTGAACTACAGGCTGCAATGCGTGAAGCCGAGGCCGCGACGGCCGGTGCTGACCGCTTTATCCTGCAAATCGCCGCCAATTATGGCGGTCAGTGGGATATTGCCCAGGCCGCCCAGCGGCTTGCGCGGGAAGTCCAGGCCGGGCATCTGCGCCCGGAGGACATCAGCCCCGAACTGTTGCAAACCTGTCTGGCGACGGGCGACTTGCCGTTGCCGGATCTTTGCATCCGTACCGGCGGTGAACACCGCATCAGCAATTTCCTGCTTTGGCAGCTGGCCTACGCCGAGCTGTATTTCTCCGACCTGTTCTGGCCGGACTTCAAACACGAAGCCATGCGCACCGCACTGGCCGATTTCGCTTCCCGTCAGCGTCGTTTCGGTAAAACGAGCGAGCAGATCGAAGCTGGAGCCCGGGTTTAATGCTCAAACAACGAATTATTACAGCGCTTATCCTGTTGCCTATCGCCCTGGGCGGGTTCTTCCTGCTCGAAGGTGGCAGCTTCGCCCTGTTCATTGGACTGGTCGTGACGCTGGGGGCTTGGGAGTGGGCGCGGCTGGCGGGTTTTCCCACGCAGTCGGCGCGCGTGGCCTACGCCGCTGCGGTGGCGGCGATGCTGTTCATCCTCTACCTGGTGCCAGGGCTCGCGCCTTGGGTGCTGGGCGCTGCCGTACTGTGGTGGGCAACGGCGACCTTCCTTGTCTTGACCTATCCGCGAACCTCGCACCATTGGGCCAACACCGCCACCAAACTGCTGATTGGCCTGCTGATTCTGTTGCCTGCCTGGCAGGGGCTTATCTGGATCAAGCAAGGTGCGCTCGGTAACTGGCAGATCATGGCTGTGATGGTGCTGGTCTGGGGAGCCGATGTCGGGGCCTATTTCTCCGGCAAGGCCTTTGGCAAGCGCAAGCTTGCACCCAAGGTCAGCCCTGGCAAGAGTTGGGAAGGGGTCTATGGCGGGCTCGTGCTCAGCCTGGTGATCACCACCGTGGTCGGCTTTGTGCGGGACTGGACCGTCGCCCAGCTGTTCATGGGGCTGATTGGCGCCGCACTCATCGTGTTCGTGTCGGTCGTCGGCGACCTGACCGAGAGCATGTTCAAGCGCCAGTCCGGAATCAAGGACAGCAGTAACCTGTTGCCGGGCCATGGCGGTGTGCTGGATCGCATCGACAGCCTGACCGCAGCGGTTCCGATCTTCGCCGTGCTGCTGTGGATGGCGGCATCGTGAAGCGTCCCCAGCAGATCACCGTCCTGGGGGCGACCGGTTCGATTGGCCTGAGCACGCTTGACGTCATTGGCCGGCACCCGGAACGCTATCAGGTGTTTGCCCTCAGTGGTTATTCGCGCCTGAGTGAGTTGTTGGCCTTGTGTGTACGGCATGTGCCGCAGTTTGCCGTAGTGCCCGAGGCGGGCGTCGCGCGGGCGTTGCAGGCTGATCTGCGCGCGGCCGGCTTGTCCACGCAGGTGCTGGTGGGCGAGGAAGGGTTGTGCCAGGTAGCTGCCGATCCGCAGGTCGATGCGGTGATGGCGGCGATTGTCGGTGCCGCGGGCTTGCGTCCGACACTGGCTGCCGTGGAAGCGGGCAAGAAGATTCTCCTGGCCAATAAAGAAGCGCTGGTGATGTCTGGCGCGCTGTTCATGCAGGCGGTGCGCAAGAGTGGTTCGGTGTTGTTGCCCATCGACAGCGAGCACAACGCGATTTTTCAATGCATGCCGCAGGATTTTTCCCGTGGCCTGGGTGCGGTGGGCGTTCGGCGGATTCTGCTGACAGCCTCCGGCGGCCCGTTCCGGCAGACTCCGTTGGAAGAGCTGACGCACGTTTCGCCCGAGCAGGCGTGCGCCCATCCCAACTGGTCCATGGGGCGCAAGATTTCCGTGGACTCGGCGAGCATGATGAACAAGGGCCTGGAGCTGATCGAGGCTTGCTGGCTGTTCGATGCCAAGCCGTCCCAGGTCGAGGTGGTGATTCACCCGCAGAGCGTGATTCATTCCCTGGTGGACTATGTCGACGGTTCGGTGCTGGCCCAGCTGGGTAACCCGGACATGCGCACCCCGATCGCCAACGCGCTGGCCTGGCCGGAGCGGATCGACTCGGGTGTTGCCCCGCTGGACTTGTTCGCCATTGCGCGCCTGGATTTCCAGGCCCCTGATGAGCTGCGTTTCCCTTGCCTGCGCCTGGCGCGACAAGCGGCAGAGGCGGGCGGCAGTGCGCCGGCCATGCTGAACGCCGCCAATGAAGTGGCGGTTGCAGCGTTTCTCGACGGGCGTGTCCGTTATCTAGAGATCGCGAGTATCATCGAGGAAGTCTTGAGTCTCGAGGCGGTTGTTTCGGTCGACGATCTCGACACGGTATTCACGGCCGACGCCAGGGCTCGTGAGCTGGCCGGCCAGTGGTTGAAGCGCCACGGGCGTTGACGCTGCGGCACGTTAGCCAGGGCTGCCCTGGACAGGATTGCGGAGAAAACTGATGAGCGCGCTCTATATGATTGTCGGCACCTTGGTTGCATTAGGGGTGTTGGTCACTTTTCACGAATTCGGTCATTTCTGGGTTGCGCGTCGCTGTGGCGTCAAGGTGCTGCGCTTTTCCGTTGGCTTCGGCATGCCGTTGCTGCGCTGGCATGACAAGCACGGTACCGAGTTTGTCGTGGCAGCCATCCCGCTGGGCGGCTACGTGAAGATGCTCGACGAGCGTGAAGGCGAAGTGCCCGCCGATCTGCTCGATCAATCGTTCAATCGCAAGTCCGTCCGGCAGCGCATCGCCATCGTGGCGGCGGGGCCGATTGCCAATTTCCTGCTGGCGATGGTGTTTTTCTGGGCGCTGGCGATGTTGGGCAGCGAGCAGGTGCGACCGGTCATCGGCGCGGTCGAGGCCGGCAGCATCGCGGCTCGGGCCGGGTTGGGGGCGGGACAGGAAATCGTCGCGATCGATGGCGAGCCAACCTCGGGATGGGCGGCGGTCAACCTGCAGCTGGTACGGCGCCTGGGCGAAAGCGGTTCGCTGCAGTTGATGGTGCGCGAGCAGGGTTCCACGGTGGATTCGCCCCGGGAGCTGGCGCTGGATAACTGGCTCAAGGGTGCCGATGAGCCGGACCCGATTCGTTCCCTGGGTATACGCCCGTGGCGCCCGGCGCTGCCGCCGGTGCTGGCCGAGCTCGATCCGAAAGGCCCGGCCCAGGCCGCTGGCCTGAAGACCGGTGATCGGCTGCAAGCATTCGATGGACAGCCGGTCAATGACTGGCAACAGGTAGTCGACTCGGTTCGTGTACGTCCTGATACCAAAATTGTGCTGCGGGTTGAACGTGACGGTGTTCCAATCGACGTCCCGGTCACCCTGGCCGCCCGTGGCGAAAGCAAAGCGCCGACCGGCTACCTTGGGGCAGGCGTCAAGGCCGTCGAATGGCCGCCGGAAATGGTGCGTGAGGTCAGCTTCGGTCCCGTGGCGGCGATTGGCGAGGGGGCGCGTCGCACTTGGAACATGAGCGTCCTGACCCTCGACTCGCTCAAGAAAATGTTGTTCGGCGAGCTCTCGGTAAAAAACTTGAGTGGACCGATAACCATTGCTAAAGTGGCGGGCGCTTCTGCCCAGTCGGGCATTGCTGATTTCCTGAATTTCCTTGCTTATCTGAGCATTAGCCTGGGAGTTCTGAATTTGCTGCCCATCCCGGTACTGGATGGGGGGCATTTGCTGTTCTACCTGATCGAGTGGGCGCGTGGTCGCCCCTTGTCGGATCGGGTGCAAGGTTGGGGGGTACAGATCGGTATCAGCTTGGTGGTCGGGGTCATGCTGCTTGCCTTGGTCAACGATCTGGGTCGCCTGTAACGCGTCGCTGAATTGCGAACCTGCCGCATTTTGCGGCAGTTTGTTTATTGCCAGTTGGAATAAGAAAGGACTTCATGAAACGTCTGCTGCTAACTGCGGTTCTCACCGTATTGATGATCGCCGAAGTTCACGCCGAGTCCTTCACTATCTCTGATATTCGCGTCAACGGCCTCCAGCGGGTTTCCGCCGGTAGCGTCTTTGGTGCCTTGCCGCTGAACGTCGGCGAGCAGGCGGATGATCGGCGCCTGGTGGAATCCACTCGTGCGTTGTTCAAGACCGGCTTCTTTCAAGATATCCAGCTGGGCCGCGACGGCAATGTCCTGGTCATCACGGTAGTCGAGCGCCCGTCGGTCGCCAGCATCGAGATCGAAGGCAACAAGGCGATCTCCACTGAAGACCTGATGAAAGGCCTCAAGCAGTCGGGCCTGGCCGAAGGCGAGATCTTCCAGCGTGCCACCCTCGAAGGCGTGCGTAACGAGCTGCAGCGCCAGTACGTCGCCCAGGGCCGCTACTCGGCCACCGTCGACACCGAAGTGGTGCCGCAGCCGCGCAACCGTGTAGGCCTGAAGGTCAACATCAACGAAGGCACCGTGGCAGCCATCCAGCACATCAACGTGGTGGGCAACACCGTATTCCCCGATGAAGACCTCATCGACCTGTTCGAGCTCAAGACCACCAACTGGCTGTCGTTCTTCAAGAACGACGACAAATACGCCCGTGAAAAACTCTCCGGTGACCTGGAGCGCCTGCGTTCCTATTACCTGGACCGTGGCTATATCAACATGGACATCGCTTCGACCCAGGTGTCCATCACCCCGGACAAGAAGCACGTCTACATCACCGTCAACGTCAACGAAGGCGACAAGTACACCGTTCGTGACGTCAAGCTCAGCGGTGACCTGAAGGTGCCGGAAGAGCAGGTCAAGTCGCTGCTGCTGGTGCAAAAAGGCCAGGTGTTCTCGCGCAAGCTGATGACCACCACCTCCGAACTGATCACCCGCCGCCTGGGTAACGAGGGCTACACCTTCGCCAACGTCAACGGTGTGCCACAGCCTCACGATGACGACCATACCGTCGACATCACCTTTGCCGTGGACCCGGGCAAGCGTGCCTACGTGAACCGCATCAACTTCCGTGGCAACACCAAGTCCGAGGACGAAGTGCTGCGCCGTGAAATGCGCCAGATGGAAGGTGGCTGGGCGTCGACCTACCTGATCGACCAGTCCAAGACCCGTCTGGATCGCCTGGGCTTCTTCAAGGAAGTCAACGTCGAGACCCCGGCCGTGCCGGGTGTCGATGACCAGGTCGATGTGAACTACAGCGTCGAGGAGCAGGCTTCCGGCTCGATCACCGCCAGTGTCGGTTTCGCCCAGAGCGCCGGCCTGATCCTCGGCGGTTCGATCACCCAGAACAACTTCCTGGGTACCGGTAACAAGGTCAGCGTCGGCTTGACCCGCAGCGAATACCAGACCCGCTACAACTTCGGTTTCGTGGACCCCTACTGGACTGCCGACGGTGTGAGCCTGGGCTACAACGCCTTCTATCGCACCACCGACTATGACAAGCTCGACTCCGATATCTCCAGCTATGCGGTGGACAGCTACGGTGTTGGCGCCAACGTGGGCTACCCGATCAGTGAAACCTCACGCCTGACCTTCGGCCTTACCGCCCAGCAGGACAAGATCAACACCGGTCGCTACACCGTCGACGAGATCTTCGACTTCGTGAACAAGGAAGGCGACAGCTACCTGAACTTCAAGGCGTCGGCCGGCTGGTCCGAATCGACCCTGAACAAAGGTGTGCTGGCGACCCGTGGCCATTCCCAGAGCCTGGTGTTCGAAACCACCACGCCGGGCAGCGACCTGTCGTTCTTCAAGCTCGACTATCGTGGTCAGCTGTTCCAGCCACTGACCGACAACTACACCATGCGCTTCCACAGTGAATTGGGCTATGGTGATGGCTACGGTTCGACCGACGGCCTGCCGTTCTACGAGAACTACTACGCCGGTGGTTTCAACTCGGTGCGTGGCTTCAAGGACAGCACCCTGGGTCCGCGCAGTACGCCGAGTCGTGGTACTAACCCGGGCACCATTGCTGACCCGGACCAGGATCCGCGGCCCTTCGGTGGCAACGTGCTGATCCAGGGCGGTATGGAGGTTCTGTTCCCGATGCCGTTCGTCAAGGATCAACGCTCCCTGCGCACCTCGGTATTCTGGGACGTGGGTAACGTCTTCGACTCCAAGTGCAGCGACACCACCAGCGCCAACGGCACCAGGTCCAACACTCAGTGCAATGACATCAGCCTGAGCAACATGGCCAGTTCCGTCGGTGTAGGCGTGACCTGGGTGACCGCGCTGGGTCCTTTGAGCTTCGCGTTGGCCATGCCGATCAAGAAACCGGATGACGCTGAAACCCAAGTGTTCCAATTCTCTCTCGGCCAGACGTTCTAAGCGTCTGTCCCATGACAACGACAATGGATTTTGTAGGAGTGCATCGTGCGTAAGTTGACTCAATTGGTTCTCCTGGCGACCGTCCTGGTAGCAGGTCCGGCTTTTGCCGACATGAAGATCGCCGTACTGAACTATCAGATGGCGCTGCTGGAGTCCGATGCTGCGAAGAAATACGCTGTGGACGCCGAGAAGAAGTTCGGCCCGCAACTGACCAAGCTCAAGGGCCTGGAAAGCAGCGCAAAGGGTATCCAGGATCGCCTGGTATCCGGTGGCGACAAGATGGCCCAGGGCGAGCGTGAGCGTCTGGAGCTTGAATTCAAGCAAAAGGCCCGTGACTTCCAGTTCCAATCCAAGGAACTGAACGAAGCGAAAGCCGTTGCCGACCGTGAAATGCTCAAGCAGCTCAAGCCAAAACTCGACAGCGCCGTGGAAGAAGTCATCAAGAAAGGTGGTTTTGACCTGGTGTTGGAGCGTGGCGCCGTGATCGATGTCAAGCCTCAATTCGACATCACGCGCCAGGTGATCGAGCGCATGAATCAGCTGAAGTAATCCATGACAGCGACTATCAAACTCGGCCAATTGGCCGAGTTCCTCGGCGCCACCCTGCGTGGCGACCCGCAGAAGGCAATTACTGGGCTAGCCACTTTGCAAGAGGCTGGCCCAGATCAGTTGAGCTTTCTGGCAAATCCTCAATATCGCAAATACCTGGCCGACAGCCGGGCCGGCGCGCTGTTGCTCAAGGCCGCTGATGCCGAAGGGTTTGCTGGCGATGCGTTGATCGTGCCTGATCCGTACCTGGCCTATGCCCGGATTTCCCACCTGTTCGATCCCAAGCCCAAATCGACAGCCGGCGTGCATGCCAGTGCGGTGATCGCGGCGGATGCGGTGGTCGATCCCACGGCCAGCATCGGTCCCTGTGTCGTCATCGAAAGTGGTGCGAGGATCGGCGCCGGCGTGACATTGGGTGCCCATTGCTTCATTGGCGCTCGCAGCGAGGTCGGCGAAGGTGGTTGGTTGGCCCCTCGGGTTACCCTGTACCACGATGTGCGCATCGGCAAGCGAGTGGTCATCCAGTCTGGCGCGGTGCTGGGCGGTGAGGGGTTCGGTTTTGCCAACGAGAAAGGCGTCTGGCAAAAAATCGCCCAGATCGGTGGTGTCACCGTGGGTGATGACGTGGAGATCGGCGTCAACACTGCCATTGACCGCGGTGCGCTGGCCGACACGATCATTGGCAATGGCGTCAAGCTCGACAACCAGATCCAGATCGCCCACAACGTCCAGGTCGGTGATCACACCGCGATGGCTGCTTGCGTGGGCATCTCCGGCAGCACCAAGATCGGCAAGCACTGCATGCTCGCCGGCGGCGTTGGGCTGGTGGGGCATATCGAGATCTGCGACAACGTTTTCCTGACCGGGATGACCATGGTGACCCACTCGATTACCGAGCCGGGTGCCTATTCTTCCGGTACTGCCATGCAACCGGCGGCCGAATGGCGCAAGAGCGCGGCCCGCATCCGTCAGCTCGACGACATGGCACGACGTTTGCGACAGCTGGAAAAGCGTGTAGGGGACGTGACCCCTGGCGGTAATGCTTCATCAGATGGCTGATACCATTTCCATATCAAGTGTGCACAGCCGTTAGGGCTTCTTGATTTGCTAGCGGAGTGCGCATCACCCGTGCGCTCCCAATCTTTACATAGGCTTCCCCCCGAAATGATGGACATCAACGAGATTCGCGAATACCTGCCTCACCGTTACCCGTTCCTGCTGGTGGACCGGGTAGTGGACCTGGATGTTGAAGGCCAACGCATTCGCGCCTACAAGAATGTCAGCATCAACGAACCGTTCTTCAATGGTCACTTTCCTGCGCATCCAATCATGCCGGGCGTGCTGATCATCGAGGCAATGGCTCAGGCTGCAGGGATCCTTGGTTTCAAAATGCTCGACGTGAAGCCTGCCGACGGCACGCTCTACTACTTCGTCGGCTCCGACAAACTGCGTTTCCGCCAGCCGGTGACGCCGGGCGATCAATTGATCCTCGAAGCCAAGTTCATCAGTTGCAAGCGCCAGATCTGGAAGTTCGAATGCCAGGCTTCGGTCGACGGCAAGCCAGTCTGCTCCGCTGAGATCATCTGTGCGGAACGCAAGCTATGAGTTTGATTGACCCTCGCGCAATCATCGATCCGACGGCCGTCCTGGCCGCCGATGTCGAGGTCGGCCCGTGGTCGATCATCGGCGCAGGTGTGGAAATCGGCGAGGGTACGGTGATCGGTCCTCACGTGATTCTCAAGGGGCCGACCCGGATCGGTCGTCACAACCGCATCTACCAGTTTTCTTCGGTAGGCGAGGACACCCCCGATCTCAAGTACAAGGGTGAAGAAACTCGCCTGGTCATCGGCGATCACAACGTGATCCGCGAAGGCGTGACGATTCACCGTGGCACCGTGCAGGATCGTTCAGAAACGACCCTGGGCGACCACAACCTGATCATGGCCTACGCCCACATCGGTCATGACAGCGTCATTGGCAACCATTGCATCCTGGTCAACAACACCGCGCTGGCGGGCCATGTGCATGTGGACGACTGGGCGATCCTGTCCGGTTTTACCCTGGTGCATCAGTATTGCCACATTGGCGCCCACAGCTTTTCCGGCATGGGTACGGCCATTGGCAAGGATGTCCCGGCCTATGTCACGGTGTTCGGTAACCCGGCTGAAGCTCGTAGCATGAACTTCGAGGGCATGCGCCGTCGTGGGTTCAGCGAAGACGCGATTGCCGCGTTGCGCCGCGCCTACAAGGTCGTGTATCGCCAGGGCCTGACGGTCGAGCAGGCGCTTGCCGAGCTGGCCGAGGCTTCGGAGCAGTACCCCGAGGTCGCCATCTTTCGCGACTCCATCCAGTCGTCGAACCGTGGCATTACCCGCTAATCATGGCTAATTTGCGTATTGCGCTGGTGGCGGGAGAGGCTTCCGGTGACATCCTGGGCGCCGGCCTGATGCGGGCGCTCAAGGCGCAGCATCCGGCGGTGGAGTTCATTGGGGTCGGCGGGCCATTGATGCAAGCCGAGGGCATGGCCTCCTATTTCCCCATGGAACGCCTCTCGGTGATGGGGCTGGTGGAAGTGCTCGGGCGCCTGCGGGAGTTGCTTGCCCGGCGCAAGAAACTGATCGCGACGTTGATCGAAGAGAAGCCGGATGTGTTCATCGGCATCGACGCGCCGGATTTCACCCTCAATATCGAACTCAAATTGCGCCAGGCCGGCATCAAGACCGTGCACTACGTCAGCCCGTCGGTCTGGGCGTGGCGGCAAAAGCGTGTGCTGAAGATCCGCGAAGGCTGCGACCTGATGCTCACGCTGCTGCCGTTCGAGGCCCGGTTTTACGAAGAGAAGGGCGTGCCGGTGCGGTTTGTCGGTCACACCCTGGCCGATACCATTCCCCTGGAGGCTGATCGCGAAGCGGCGCGCCAGGCGTTGGGCCTGCCCGACGGTCCGCTGGTGGCGCTGATGCCCGGCAGCCGCGGCGGTGAAGTGAGTCGCCTGGGAGGGCTGTTTTTCGACGCCGCCGAACGTCTTCGGACGATGCGTCCGGGTGTTCGCTTTGTCCTGCCGTGTGCCAGTGCTCCACGCAGAGAGCAATTGGAAGCGCTGCTGGTCGGTCGCGATCTGCCGGTCACGTTGCTCGATGGCCGCTCCCATGATGCGCTGGCTGCCTGTGATGCGGTGTTGATTGCCTCTGGCACGGCGACCCTCGAAGCCCTGCTGTACAAGCGTCCGATGGTGGTCGCCTATCGCCTGGCGCCGCTGACCTTCTGGATCCTCAAGCGCATGGTCAAGAGCCCCTACGTTTCCCTGCCGAACCTGTTGGCCCAGCGCTTGCTGGTGCCGGAATTGCTGCAGGACGATGCGACGGCCGAAGCCTTGGCCGACACCTTGCTGCCGTTGATCGACGGTGGCCAGGAACAGACTCGCGGTTTTGACGAGATCCATCGGACCTTGCGTCGCGATGCCTCCAACCAGGCCGCAGATGCGGTATTGACCCTGATCGGCGCGAAACCATGAGCCATTCGAAACTGCAAATGGGCCTGGACTTCAACCTGGTCGCCGAAGTGGAAGAACTGGTGGCCGGTGTCGACGAGGTTGGTCGCGGCCCACTGTGTGGCGCGGTGGTGACGGCGGCGGTGATCCTCGACCCCAATCGTCCGATTCTTGGTCTCAATGACTCCAAGAAGCTCACCGAGGCCCGTCGCGAGAAGCTCTACGACGAAATCTGCGAGAAAGCCCTGAGCTGGTGCATTGCCCGGGCCGAAGTCGAAGAGATCGACGAACTCAATATCCTCCACGCCACCATGCTCGCCATGCAGCGTGCCGTAGAGGGGCTGCACATCACGCCGAAACTGGCAATGATCGACGGTAATCGCTGTCCGAAACTGTCGATGCGTGCCGAGGCGGTCGTCCAGGGCGACGCCAAGGTGCCGGCCATCGCGGCGGCCTCGATCCTGGCGAAGGTCAGTCGCGACCGCGAGATGGCGGCGTTCGAGTTGATCTATCCGGGCTATGGCATCGGCGGTCACAAGGGCTACCCGACGCCCGTTCATCTGGAGGCCCTGGCGCGCCTTGGGCCAACGCCCATCCATCGGCGTTCGTTCGCGCCGGTGCGGCTGGCTTATGAAGCCCGTGATGGTTTGATCGAAAGCGAAAAATTCGTCTGATTCGTGGCGAGGGAGCTTGCTCCCGCTTGGGCGCGAAGCGCCCACAAGAATGGTCTGCTGCGCCCTGGAGCGCCAGCCCGGCCCAGCGGGAGCAAGCTCCCTCGCCACAATTCAATCCTCGGTTGAAGAGCACGGGTTGCAGGCTGATGTTTTACCCAAGGCCCGGTACAATCCGGGCCTTGTTGTTTTCATGACCTAACGCAGGATCACTATGCCGGCTTCATTCGTTCATCTACGCCTGCACACTGAATATTCCCTGGTCGATGGCCTGGTGCGGATCAAGCCCCTGGTCAAGACCCTGGCGGGCATGAACATGCCTGCCGTGGCGGTCACTGACCAGAACAACATGTGTTCCCTGGTCAAGTTCTACAAAAACGCGATGGGGGCCGGGATCAAGCCGATCTGCGGCGCCGACCTGTGGCTGTCGAACAAGGATCCCGATGCCCCGCTGAGCCGTATCAGCCTGTTGGTGATGAATGCCCTGGGCTATCGCAACCTTACCGAGCTGATCTCCCGTGGCTTTATCGATGGCCAGCGCAACGGTTCGATCATCATCGAGCGTGAATGGGTGGCCGAGGCCAACGAAGGCCTGATCATGCTGTCGGCGGCCAAGGAAGGTGAAATCGGCCTGGCCCTGCTCAGCGGCAACCCTGATGAAGCCGAGACGCTGGCCCGTGAATGGATGGCGGTGTTCCCGGACCGCTTCTATGTCGAGGTGCAGCGCACCAACCGTCCCAATGACGAAGAACACCTGCACGCCGCCGTGGCCCTGGCCGACAAGATTGGCGCGCCGCTGGTGGCGACCAACGATGTGCGGTTCATCAAGCAGGAAGATTTCGAAGCCCACGAGACCCGCGTCTGCATCGGCGAAGGCCGGGCCCTCGACGATCCGCGTCGCTCGAAAAACTACAGCGACCAGCAATACCTCAAGAGCGCCGAGGAGATGGCCGAGCTGTTCAGCGACCTGCCAGAGGCGCTGGAAAACACCGTCGAGATCGCCAAGCGTTGCAACATCGAAGTGAAGCTGGGCAAGCACTTCCTGCCCAACTTCCCGATTCCCGATGGCATGACCATCGATGAGTATTTCCGCAAGGTGTCCTTCGACGGCCTCGAAGAGCGCCTCAGCGTCCTGCTGCCCAAGGACACCACCGAAGACTACGAAGCCAAGCGCCAGGTCTATGTCGATCGCTTGAATTTCGAGCTGGATATCATCATCCAGATGGGGTTCCCCGGTTACTTCCTGATCGTGATGGACTTTATCCAGTGGGCCAAGAACAACGGCGTGCCGGTGGGCCCGGGACGGGGGTCGGGTGCCGGCTCGCTGGTGGCCTATGTGCAGAAGATCACCGACCTCGACCCGCTGGAGTATGACCTGCTGTTCGAACGTTTCCTCAACCCGGAACGGGTTTCCATGCCCGACTTCGACGTCGACTTCTGCATGGACGGGCGTGACCGGGTGATCGACTACGTGGCCGAGAAGTACGGCCGCAACGCCGTGAGCCAGATCATCACCTTCGGTTCCATGGCCGCCAAGGCGGTGGTGCGCGACGTGGCGCGGGTGCAGGGCAAGTCCTATGGCCTGGCGGACCGTCTGTCGAAGATGATTCCGTTCGAAGTCGGCATGACCCTGGAGAAGGCCTTTGATCAGGAAGAGATCCTGCGGGACTTCATCAAGGTCGATGAGGAAGCGGCCGAAATCTGGGAGATGGCCCGCAAGCTCGAAGGCGTGGTGCGTAACGTCGGCAAGCATGCCGGTGGCGTGGTGATCGCGCCGACCAAGCTGACCGACTTCTCGCCGATCTACTGCGATGAAGAGGGCGATGGCCTGGTCACCCAGTTCGACAAGGATGACGTCGAGGCGGCGGGCCTGGTGAAGTTCGACTTCCTCGGCCTGCGGACCCTGACCATCATCGATTGGGCGCTGAAGACCATCAACCGTGACCGCGCCAAGGTCGGCGAAGAACCGCTGGACATCGCCTTCATCCCGCTGGACGACAAGCCGACCTACAGCCTGCTGCAAAAGGCCGAGACCACGGCGGTGTTCCAGCTTGAATCCCGGGGCATGAAGGAGCTGATCAAGAAGCTCAAGCCCGACTGCCTGGAAGACTTGATCGCACTGGTGGCTCTGTTCCGTCCGGGCCCGCTGCAATCGGGCATGGTGGATGACTTCATCAACCGTAAGCACGGCCGTGCCGAGCTGGCGTATCCGCACTCCGACTATCAATACGAAGGCTTGAAACCGGTGCTGGCACCGACCTATGGCATCATCCTGTATCAGGAACAGGTGATGCAGATTGCCCAGGTCATGGCCGGTTATACCCTCGGCGGCGCGGACATGCTGCGTCGGGCCATGGGTAAGAAAAAGCCCGAGGAAATGGCCAAGCAGCGCGGCGGTTTCATTGAGGGTTGCGCAACCAACGGCATCGATCCTGACCTGGCCGGTAACATTTTCGACCTGGTGGAAAAGTTCGCCGGCTACGGCTTCAACAAATCCCACTCCGCGGCCTACGGCCTGGTGTCGTACCAGACGGCCTGGCTGAAGGCGCATTACCCGGCGCCGTTCATGGCCGCCGTGCTCTCGGCGGATATGCACAACACCGACAAGGTCGTGACCTTGATCGAAGAAGTGCGGACCATGAAGCTGCGCCTCGACGCACCGGACGTGAACACTTCCGAGTTCAAGTTCACGGTGAACGACGAAGGCCGCATCATCTACGGGCTGGGCGCGATCAAGGGCGTCGGCGAAGGCCCGGTGGAAGCCATCACCGAGGCGCGCCTGGACGGACCGTTCAAGGACCTGTTCGATTTTTGCGCACGGGTGGATCTCAAGCGCATCAACAAGCGCACCCTCGACGGCTTGATCCGCAGCGGTGCGCTGGATCGGCTGGGCCCATATTTTCATGATGAGCCCAAGGCCTACCAGGCCAACATCGACCGCAACCGGGCGGTGTTGCTGGCGGCCATGGAAGAAGCGATCAAGGCGGCCGAGCAGACGGCGCGGACCCACGACAGCGGCCACGCCGACCTGTTTGGTGGTTTGTTCGTCGAGGAAGACGCCGATGTCTATGGCAACCATCGCAAGGCCAAGGAACTGACCCTCAAGGAACGCCTCAAGGGCGAGAAAGACACCCTGGGGCTCTACCTCACCGGTCACCCCATCGACGAGTACGAGGGCGAGATTCGCCGGTTCGCCCGCCAGCGGATCATCGACCTCAAGCCGGCTCGCGATACGCAGACGGTTGCCGGTATGATCATCGCCCTGCGGGTGATGAAGAACAAAAAGGGTGACAAGATGGGCTTTATCACCCTGGATGACCGCTCCGGACGGATCGAAGCGTCGTTGTTTGCCGATGCGTTCCATTCGGCGCAGTCACTGCTGCAGACCGACGCGATGGTGGTCGTGGAAGGCGAGGTCAGCAACGATGACTTCTCCGGTGGCCTGCGGCTGCGGGTCAAGCGGGTGATGAGCATGGAGGACGCCCGCACCAACCTGGCCGAGAGCCTGCGCCTGAAGTTGCAGACCCAGGACCTCAAGGGCGATCAGTTGCGTTGGCTGGGCGAATTGTTCCAGCGTCATCGAGGCGCTTGTCCGATCACCATGGAGTACGTGCGCCCCGATGCCAAGGCTGTGTTGCAGTTTGGCGAAGGCTGGCGGATCGACCCGGCGGATGCGTTGATTCAAGCGTTGCGTGACCAGTTTGGTAAAGACAACGTCTTCCTCCAATACCGTTGACGGCCAGGGGCCACTCTTGAAACCAGAGCGCCCCTGATCTCGACCCGAATTTTTAATCTCGACCTGAACGCGCCTCTCCCTTAAGGTAGGGCGCGAATAGACAACCGGCCGGCCCAAGCTCTCTTGGACGTGACCCTAGACGGACGCCTATGAACCCGAATTTTCTAGATTTCGAACAGCCGATCGCCGACCTGCAAGCCAAGATCGAAGAGTTGCGCTTGGTCGGTAATGACAATTCGCTGAATATCGGCGATGAAATCTCTCGTCTGCAGGATAAAAGCCGCACGCTGACCGAAGACATCTTCGGCAAGCTGACCAGCTGGCAGATCGCGCGCCTGGCGCGTCACCCGCGTCGTCCCTACACCCTGGACTACATCGACCACATCTTCACCGAGTTCGATGAGCTGCACGGTGACCGTCACTTCTCCGACGACGCCGCGATCGTCGGCGGCGTCGCCCGTTTGGACGATCAGCCGGTCATGGTCATCGGTCACCAGAAGGGCCGCGAAGTGCGCGAGAAAGTACGTCGCAACTTCGGCATGCCGCGTCCGGAAGGCTACCGCAAGGCCTGCCGCCTGATGGAAATGGCCGAACGCTTCAAGATGCCGATCCTGACCTTCATCGACACGCCGGGCGCCTACCCGGGCATCGACGCCGAAGAGCGCAACCAGAGCGAAGCGATTGCCTGGAACCTGCGCGTCATGGCTCGCCTGAAAACCCCGATCATCGCCACCGTGATCGGCGAAGGCGGTTCCGGCGGTGCATTGGCCATCGGTGTCTGCGACCAACTGAACATGCTGCAATATTCCACCTACGCGGTAATCTCGCCGGAAGGCTGTGCGTCGATCCTGTGGAAAACCGCCGAGAAGGCACCGGATGCGGCGGAAGCCATGGGCATCACCGCCGAGCGCCTGAAAGGCCTGGGCATCGTCGACAAAGTGATCAACGAGCCAGTGGGCGGCGCCCACCGTGACCCAGCGGCCGCGGCGGCGTTGATTCGTGCCGAGCTGAGTGCACAACTGGCGACCCTGAAAAAACTCGACAACGACACCTTGCTGGCCCGTCGCTACGAGCGGTTGATGAGCTACGGTCTCTAACCCGACTGCAATACCCCTGTGGGAGCGAGCCTGCTCGCGATAGCGGTTTAACATTCAACACATCAGTTGACTGAGACACCGTTATCGCGAGCAGGCTCGCTCCCACACTTGTTTGTGCGAAGGCTGAATCCTATGAACTCCAGCGCGGATCTGCCCACCCAGCTCCTCAAGCAACTGCTCCCCTGGCGCAATGCCGCCGCCTGGCGCATCGCCTTCTCCGGCGGCCTGGATTCCACTGTCCTGCTGCACCTGCTCGCGACCCTTTCGAAAAGCCATTCCCTGCCACCGCTCAGTGCGATTCATGTCCATCATGGGCTCCAGCCGGCGGCCGACGCCTGGCCGGACCATTGCCGTTCGATCTGTGCCAGCCTTGGGGTGCCGCTGCACGTGATCAATGTGCAAGTCCAGCCCGGCGCCAGCCTGGAGCGTGCCGCTCGGGATGCGCGGTATGGCGCCTTTGTTGCGGCGCTCCACCGCCATGAGGTGCTGCTTACCGCCCAACACCGTGACGATCAGGCCGAGACGCTGCTGTTTCGCTTGTTGCGCGGGGCAGGGGTGAGGGGCTTGGCGGCGATGCCGAGGCAACGTGCCTTGGGGGCGGGAGAGTTACTGCGGCCGCTGCTCGATGTCTCCCGTGAGGCGCTGGAGGCGTATGCGACGCAACAGGGCTTGAGCTGGATCGAGGATCCTTCCAACGACGATCACCGCCATGCGCGCAATTACCTGCGCCAACGGGTCTTCCCTGTCTTGACCGAGCGCTGGCTCCAGGCCTCGAGGGTGCTGGCCCGTAGCGCCGCACACATGAGTGAGGCCCAGGGCTTGCTCGATGACCTGGCCCGGATCGATCTGGCCAGCGCGGCGACCCCAGGTGCGTTCGACTGGCTCGGATTGCCGTCGTTGGCGCTGGAGCCCTTGCGCGTGTTGCCGCCAGCCCGTCAGCGCAATGCGCTGGGTTTCTGGCTGGCGCCGATGACGACGCTGCCCGACAGCGATCACTGGGTCGGCTGGGATTCGCTGCGCGATGCGCAGGAGGATGCCCGGCCGGTCTGGCGCCTGGCGGGCGGTGAATTGCATCGGGCAGGTGGGCGAGTCTGGTGGTTATCCGACCACTGGTTGCGACCAGTCGCGGGGCCCGTCGACTGGCCGCTGCCCGGGACACCATTGGCCTTGCCGGACAATGGCCGGGTCGCGCTCAGCGGCAAGATCCCCGCCGGTCCTCTTTGCGTGCGCTACCGTCAAGGCGGTGAAGTGATGCAATTGCCCGGGCGCGGTCACCGTGATCTCAAGCGTTTGCTCAACGAAAACGGCGTGCCCGCGTTCATACGCGGCCGATTGCCGCTGTTGTATCAAGGGGACCAGTTGCGGGCGATTGCCAACCTGCCGGGGCTGGACAGTGGGGCTGATGGCACTTGGCAATTGACCTGGACGCCAGGAAACCAAGATCGGGGTTTGAGCTGAAAGGGGCTTTCCGGTAGACTACGCTCCCTTCTTGATACAACTTCTGTGGATTCGCCTGAATTGCAGGAGTTGCCGATTACCAAGCAGTCTTTGCTGGGCGATTCCAAAAAATGTGTAGCGAGCAACGTACCGGTGATTTCACTTCCGGTCTGTCCCAACGCGGCGGTTTTTTTGAAAGGTGCACTGTGATTAATGCAGGTGATCGGGGCCTTCGGCCTTCCTTCGCTTTCCCCGGCGGCTCGGACCGCTTTAACGCAGACTTCTAGGGTTTTTCATGACGCGCTACATATTCGTCACGGGCGGTGTTGTTTCTTCATTGGGGAAAGGCATTGCCTCGGCTTCATTGGCGGCCATCCTGGAGGCGCGGGGACTTAAGGTCACCATGCTCAAGCTGGACCCGTACATCAACGTCGACCCGGGCACCATGAGCCCGTTCCAGCACGGTGAAGTGTTCGTCACCCACGACGGCGCCGAGACCGACCTGGACCTGGGCCACTACGAGCGGTTCATCCGCACGACTATGACCCAGAACAACAACTTCACCACCGGCCGTGTCTACGAGCACGTGCTGCGCAAAGAGCGCCGTGGTGATTACCTGGGCGCGACCATCCAGGTCATCCCGCACATCACCGACGAAATCAAGCGCCGCATCATCAAGGGCGCCGGCGATGCCGACGTCGCGATGGTCGAGATCGGCGGTACCGTGGGCGACATCGAGTCCCAGCCGTTCCTCGAAGCCATCCGCCAGTTGCGTTTCGAAGTCGGCGCCAAGCGCGCGATGCTGATGCACCTGACCCTGGTGCCGTACATCGCCACCGCCGGCGAAACCAAGACCAAGCCAACCCAGCATTCGGTCAAGGAACTGCGTTCCATCGGCCTGCAGCCTGACGTGCTGATCTGCCGCTCCGATCACCCGATCGACATCTCCTCGCGCCGCAAGATCGCCCAGTTCACCAACGTTGAAGAGCGTGCGGTGATCGGCCTGGAAGACGCCGACACCATCTACAAGATCCCGGGCATCCTGCATTCCCAGGGCCTGGACGATTTCGTCGTCGAGCGCTTTGGCCTGCAATGCGCCAGCGCCGACCTGTCCGAATGGGACGCCGTGGTCGACGCCAAGCTCAACCCTGAGCACGAAGTCACCATCGCCATGGTCGGCAAGTACATGGAGCTGCTGGACGCGTACAAGTCGCTGATCGAAGCGATGAGCCACGCCGGCATCAGCAACCGCACCAAGGTCAACCTGCGCTACATCGATTCCGAAGACATCGAGAACCAGGGTACCGGCCTGCTCGAAGGCGCCGATGCGATCCTCGTGCCGGGCGGCTTCGGCCTGCGGGGCGTGGAAGGCAAGATCACCGCGGTGCAATACGCCCGTGAGAACAAGGTGCCTTACCTGGGCATCTGCCTGGGCATGCAAGTGGCGGTCATCGAGTTCGCCCGCAACGTGCTGGGCTGGAAAGACGCCAACTCCACCGAGTTCGACCGCGCCAGCGGCCACCCGGTCGTCGGCCTGATCACCGAATGGGCGGATGCCACCGGCGCCGTCGAAACCCGTACCGAAGCGTCCGACCTGGGCGGCACCATGCGCCTCGGCGCACAGGAATGCCTGCTCGAAGCCGGTTCCAAGGTGCACGACTGCTATGGCAAGGACGTGATCGTCGAGCGTCACCGCCATCGTTATGAAGTGAACAACAACCTGCTGCCACAACTGATCGAAGCCGGCCTGAAAATTTCCGGTCGTTCCGGTGACGGTGCGCTGGTGGAAGTGGTCGAGTCCCCGGATCACCCATGGTTCGTCGCCTGCCAGTTCCACCCTGAGTTCACCTCCACGCCACGGGACGGCCACCCGCTGTTCAGCGGTTTCGTGAAGGCGGCTTTGGCCCAACACCAGAAAAAGGCATAAGACGATGACCCAGAAGATCATCCGCGTCGGCGACATCGAGATTGCCAACGACAAGCCCATGGTGCTGTTCGGTGGCATGAACGTGCTGGAAAGCCGTGACATGGCGATGCAGGTCTGTGAAGAGTACGTCAAGGTCACCCAGAAACTGGGCATCCCCTACGTCTTCAAGGCCAGCTTCGACAAGGCCAACCGTTCGTCGGTGACCTCTTACCGTGGCCCAGGCCTGGAAGAGGGCATGCGGATCTTCCAGGACATCAAGCAAGCCTTTGGCGTGCCGATCATCACCGACGTCCACGAGCCTGACCAGGCCGCGGTCGTCGCTGAAGTCTGCGACATCATCCAGTTGCCGGCCTTCCTCTCGCGCCAGACCGACCTGGTGGTCGCGATGGCCAAGACCGGCGCGGTGATCAACATCAAGAAAGCCCAGTTCCTCGCCCCCCAGGAAATGAAACACATCCTGAGCAAGTGCGAAGAGGCCGGGAACGACCAGTTGATCCTTTGCGAGCGTGGTTCGAGCTTCGGCTACAACAACCTCGTGGTGGACATGCTCGGCTTCGGCATCATGAAGCAGTTCCAATACCCGGTGTTCTTCGATGTGACCCATGCGTTGCAGATGCCTGGCGGTCGTTCCGATTCCGCCGGTGGTCGTCGCGCCCAGGTGACCGACCTGGCCAAGGCCGGCATGAGCCAGTCCCTGGCCGGCCTGTTCCTCGAAGCCCACCCGGACCCGGACAACGCCAAGTGCGATGGTCCTTGTGCCCTGCGTTTGAACAAGCTGGAACCTTTCCTGTCTCAGCTCAAGGCGTTGGACGAGCTGGTCAAGAGTTTTCCGACGATAGAAACCGCGTAACGCGGTTTTCTCCGGTAAAGTACCGCTCGATTATCGCTCTGGCCCGCTGGCCGTACCGTTCTTGAGGGGGCATGGCCTGCCTGCGATCAGCCCCTACGGAACTCGCTGGCGAGCCTTGCACCTTGTGGCGAGGGAGCTTGCTCCCGCTGGAGTGCGAGGCGCTCCCGTTGAGTCTTCAAGCCGTGTCGCAGCCGAGCGGGAGCAAGCTTCCTGCAGTGTTCTAGTCAACTTTGGAGTGTTTACAACAATGGCAAAAATCGTCGACATCAAAGGTCGTGAAGTTCTCGACTCCCGTGGCAACCCCACTGTTGAAGCGGACGTGCTTCTCGACAACGGCATCATCGGTAGCGCCTGCGCGCCGTCCGGTGCTTCCACTGGCTCGCGCGAAGCGCTGGAGCTGCGTGATGGCGACAAGAGCCGTTACCTGGGCAAGGGCGTGCTCAAAGCCGTCGCCAACATCAATGGCCCGATCCGTGACCTGCTGCTGGGCAAGGATCCTGCCGACCAGAAAGCCCTCGATCACGCGATGATCAAGCTCGACGGTACCGAGAACAAAGCCACCCTGGGCGCCAACGCGATCCTCGCCGTGTCTCTGGCCGCTGCCAAGGCTGCTGCCCAGGACCAGGACCTGCCGCTGTACGCACACATTGCCAACCTCAACGGTACGCCGGGTGTGTACTCGATGCCGGTGCCGATGATGAACATCATCAACGGTGGCGAGCATGCCGATAACAACGTCGACATCCAGGAATTCATGGTGCAGCCGGTTGGCGCCAAGTCCTTCTCTGAAGGCCTGCGCATGGGCACCGAGATTTTCCATCACCTCAAGGCCGTGCTGAAGGCCCGTGGCCTGAGCACCGCCGTTGGCGACGAAGGCGGTTTCGCACCGAACCTGGCGTCCAACGAAGATGCGCTGAAAGTGATCTCCGAAGCTGTGGCCAACGCTGGCTACAAGCTGGGCACCGACGTGACCCTGGCCCTGGACTGCGCCGCCAGTGAATTCTTCGAAGACGGCAAGTACAACCTGTCCGGCGAAGGCCAGGTGTTCACCGCCGAAGGTTTCGCCGACTACCTCAAGGGCCTGACCGAGCGTTACCCGATCATCTCCATCGAAGACGGCCTGGACGAGTCCGACTGGGCTGGCTGGAAAATCCTCACCGACAAGATCGGCGCGAAAACCCAGCTGGTGGGTGACGACCTGTTCGTGACCAACACCAAGATCCTGAAAGAAGGCATCGACAAGCAGATCGCCAACTCGATCCTGATCAAGTTCAACCAGATCGGCACCCTGACCGAAACCCTGGAAGCCATCCAGATGGCCAAGGCCGCTGGCTACACTGCCGTGATCTCCCACCGTTCCGGCGAAACCGAAGACTCGACCATCGCCGACCTGGCTGTAGGCACTGCCGCTGGCCAGATCAAGACCGGTTCGCTGTGCCGTTCCGACCGCGTTTCCAAGTACAACCAACTGCTGCGTATCGAAGAGCAGTTGAACGGCAAGGCCAAGTACAACGGTCGTAGCGAGTTTCGCGGCTAAGCGGTAGATGGTAAAAAGACAGCAGATTTCGTGGGAAAAATCGCCATGACGGCGGTTTTGCCACTAATCTGATGCCTTATCAAGCACAAGCCTGGTTATTCCAGGCTTCGTGCTATCAGATGCTTCAAAGTGTGGCATGGCGGTCTTTTTTCACTGGATACCTGATATTCGATGCGCAGTCCCAATTGGTTGTTTCTTGTCTTGCTCCTGTTGCTGGCCGGCCTGCAGTACCGCCTTTGGGTGGGTAATGGCAGCTTGGCGCAAGTGGCTGACCTGACTCAGCAGATAGCCGACCAGCACGCCGAAAACGAGGCACTGCTGGAGCGCAACCGAGTGATGGACGCCGAAGTGACAGAGCTGAAGAAAGGCATGGAGACCGTTGAAGAGCGGGCTCGCCATGAGTTGGGTATGGTCAAGGAGGGTGAAACCCTCTATCAGTTGGCCCAATGAGTATCCGTTTGCCGGCCTTCTGGGCCGTGATTCCTGCCGCGGGCGTTGGCGCCCGAATGGCCGCAGACCGTCCCAAGCAATACCTGCAACTGGGCGGACGCACAATTCTCGAACACAGCCTTGGCTGTTTCCTCGATCACCCCACCGTCAAGGGCGTGGTGGTCAGCGTTGCACACGATGATCCCTACTGGCCGACCCTGGCTTGCGCCAACGATGCTCGCATCCAGCGCGTGGACGGTGGCGCCCAGCGTTCGGACTCGGTGCTCAACGCCTTGCTGCACTTGCACAGCCAGGGCGCCGATGATCACGATTGGGTGTTGGTGCACGACGCCGCCCGGCCTAACCTGTCTCGCGATGACCTCGACACACTGCTCAGGGAGTTGGCGACCGACCCGGTCGGCGGCCTGCTGGCGGTCCCTGCGCGCGACACCCTCAAGCGCGTGGACAAACACGGTCGGGTGGTGGAAACCGTTGACCGCAGCGTGATCTGGCAAGCCTACACCCCCCAGATGTTCCGCCTCGGCGCCTTGCACCGAGCCCTGGCCGACAGCCTGGTGGCGGATGCCGTCATTACCGATGAAGCCTCGGCCATGGAATGGGCCGGGCAGGCGCCTCGGCTGATCGAAGGGCGGGCCGATAACATCAAGGTGACCCGGCCGGAAGATTTGGAGTGGTTGCGTCAGCGGTGGGTTAATCGGCATTAAGTGAGCAATAGAGGCGTCTTCTGAATCGCTATCGCGAGCCTGCTCGCGATAGCAATCGCTCAAGCAACATAAAAAACCACTGTCATCCCCGATACTCCGGCCGCCCAGCCAACCCTTCCTTCAAGTAATCCACCAACTTGCGCACCTTCGGCGACAAATGCCGCTGTTGCGGGTACAGCGCCCACACTGCCGTGTTCGGGGGCTGATGCGCCTCCAACAGTGAGATCAGCGCGCCGCTGTTCAGGTGTTCCAGCACGTAGTAATCCGGTAACTGACAGAGCCCCACGCCTTGCAGCGCGGCATCCAGCACCGCTTGCCCACTGTTGCAGCGCCAGTTTCCCTGCACACGCTGGGAAAATTCCCGCCCGTTCTGTTCCAGTTGCCACAGGTCGGAGCTGCCGACCAGGCAGTTGTGGCGGCTCAGCTCCGACAAACTGTGGGGACGGCCGTAGCGTTCCAGGTACGACGGTGAAGCGCACAGGTACATGCGTCGTGGCGCCAGGCGCGTGGCCACCAGGCGGGAATCCTGCAAGCGGCCCAGGCGGATGGCCAAGTCCAGGCCTTCGTGGACCAGGTCGAGAGGGTGGTTGCTCAGTTCGATATCCACGCGCAATTGCGGGTAGAGCCCCATGAACCGCGTCACCAGCGGCACGATGAAGCGTTCGCCATAGGCCACCGCGCAGGTCATGCGCAACATGCCCTTGGGTTCGCTGGTGAGGTCACCCACCGCCCGTAGTGCTTCCTCGCGCCCGTCCTGTAGACGTTGGCAATGTTGCAAAAAAGTCTGGCCGGCCTCGGTCAGGGTGACCCGGCGGGTACTGCGGTACAGCAGTCGTGTTTGCAAACGCTCTTCAAGCCGTACGATTTGTCGACTGATGTGAGAGGACGAAACTCCGAGACGTTCGGCTGCCGCCGTGAATTGGCTGCATTCCGCCACGGCGACGAACTCGTCGATCCCTTCCCAGCGGTTATCGGACATGGGCGATTATCCCTGTATGGCAATAATGTTTTGCTTTTGGTCGGATTATTCATCGTCCTGTGGAGGATTACACTCCCGGTCTTGTTTTTATTTGCTGGAGAGTCCGGATGATCAAGTCACGCGCGGCCGTTGCCTTCGAGGCCAAGAAACCCCTGGAAATCGTTGAAGTCGACGTCGCCATGCCCAAGGCGGGCGAAGTGCTGTTGCGCGTGGTGGCTTCCGGTGTCTGCCACACCGACGCCTACACCCTGTCGGGCGCTGACCCGGAAGGGATTTTCCCGTCGATCCTTGGCCATGAAGGCGGCGCGATTGTCGAGGCCATCGGCGAAGGCGTGACCTCGGTCGCGGTGGGTGACCACGTGATTCCGCTGTACACCCCGGAGTGCGGCCAGTGCAAGTTCTGTAAGTCGGGCAAGACCAACCTCTGCCAGGCGATTCGCGCCACCCAAGGCAAAGGCCTGATGCCGGATGGCACGTCGCGCTTTTCCTACAAGGGCGAGACGATTTTCCACTACATGGGTACCTCGACCTTCTCCGAGTACACCGTGTTGCCGGAAATCTCCGTCGCCAAGATCCCGAAAGCTGCCCCGCTGGAAAAAGTCTGCCTGCTGGGTTGTGGCGTCACCACCGGCATCGGCGCGGTCATCAACACCGCCAAGGTCAAGCCGGGTGACACCGTGGCGATCTTCGGCCTCGGCGGCATCGGCTTGTCGGCGGTGATCGGCGCGGTGAAGGCCAAGGCCTCGCGGATCATCGCCATCGACATCAACCCGGCCAAGTTCGAAATCGCCAAGCAACTGGGTGCTACCGATTGCGTCAACCCGAAAGACTTCGACCGTCCGATCCAGGAAGTCATCGTGGACATGACCGACGGCGGCGTGGACTTTTCCTTCGAGTGCATCGGCAATGTCCAGCTGATGCGTGCCGCACTGGAATGCTGCCACAAGGGTTGGGGCGAGTCGGTGATCATCGGCGTGGCCGGTGCTGGCCAGGAAATCGCCACCCGTCCGTTCCAACTGGTGACCGGTCGCGTCTGGCGCGGTTCGGCGTTTGGTGGCGTGCGCGGTCGCAGCGAGCTGCCAAGCTACGTGGACATGGCCGAGAAGGGCGAGATCCCGCTGGATACGTTCATCACCCATACCATGGGCCTGGAAGACATCAACAAGGCATTCGACCTGATGCATGAAGGCAAGAGCATCCGCACCGTCATTCACTTTTAAGGAACCGTGGCAAGCTTCAAGCGGCAAGCTGCAAGTGAAGGGTGTGCTTTTTCTTGCAGCTTGAAGCTTGCAGCTTGTAGCTGAGGTAAAGCTATGAACCTGGAAAACATTTCCTGCCAGAAAAGCTTCGGCGGCTGGCACAAGCGTTACCGGCACCGTTCCGAAGTGCTCGGCTGTGACATGGTGTTTGCCGTGTACCTGCCGCCGCAAGCCGAGCAGGGCGGCAAGCTGCCGGTGCTGTATTGGTTGTCCGGCCTGACCTGCACCGATGAAAACTTCATGCAGAAGGCCGGCGCCCAGCGCATGGCCGCCGAGTTGGGATTGATCATCGTCGCACCGGACACCAGCCCACGCGGCGCCGATGTACCGGGCGATCCGGACGGTGCCTGGGACTTTGGCCTGGGGGCGGGCTTTTACCTGAACGCCACGCAGGATCCGTGGGCCCGGCACTATCGGATGCACGACTATGTCGTGCAGGAATTGCCCGCGTTGGTCGAAGCGCATTTCCCCGCTTCCGATAAACGTGGCATCAGCGGTCACTCCATGGGCGGCCACGGTGCGCTGGTCTGCGCCTTGCGCAACCCTGGGCGTTACCGTTCGGTGTCGGCCTTTTCGCCGATCAACAACCCCATGGATTGCCCGTGGGGGCAGAAAGCGTTTTCCCGTTACCTGGGGGAAGATCGTTCGAAATGGCGCGAATGGGATGCCTGCGCGTTGATCGCCGAGGCGACCGAGAAGCTGCCGCTGCTGGTGGACCAGGGCGACCGCGATGATTTCCTGGCCAACCAGCTCAAGCCCGAAGCCCTGCAACAGGCCGCCAAGGCCGTCGACCATCCGTTGGTCCTGCGCCTGCAACCGGGTTATGACCACAGCTACTACTTCATTGCCAGCTTCATCGATGATCACTTGCAGCATCATGCACGCGCTCTGAACGCCTAATGCAGGTAGAATCACGCCCTGACAAAAATCGGGGCGTTTTTTTATGCGTATTGGCCACGGCTACGATGTTCACCGTTTCGCTGAAGGCGATTTCATTACTCTGGGCGGCGTGCGTATCGCACACGGCTTCGGGCTGTTGGCGCATTCCGACGGTGATGTCCTGCTCCACGCCTTGAGCGATGCCTTGCTCGGCGCGGCAGCCCTGGGTGACATCGGCAAGCACTTCCCCGACACCGACCCGCAGTTCAAGGGCGCCGACAGCCGCGTGCTGTTGCGCCACGTGGTTTCGCTGATTCACGCCAAGGGCTGGAAAGTCGGCAACGTCGATAACACCATCGTCGCCCAGGCGCCGAAAATGGCGCCGCACATCGAAGCGATGCGCCAGTTGATCGCCGAGGACCTTCAAGTTGAGCTCGACCAGGTGAACGTGAAGGCCACCACCACCGAGAAGCTGGGTTTTGTCGGTCGTGAAGAAGGCATTGCCGTCCATTCCGTTGCCTTGTTGCTGCGCCCATGACCGAACTGGAACTGTTGGGCCCGCGGGCCTATGGCGAGTCGCTGGGCCGCGCAGTGCTCAAGGCCACCGCCGAAGATTTCCAGGTCGACGAAGTGCTCGACATCCCCTTGAGCGGCGATGGCGAGCATCTGTGGATCTGGGTTGAAAAACGAGGCTTGAACACCGAAGAAGCCGCCCGGCGCATCGCCAAGGCTGCCGGCGTGCCGTTGCGCACCGTCAGCTATGCCGGCCTCAAGGATCGCCAGGCTCTGACTCGCCAGTGGTTCAGCGTCCAGTTGCCCGGCAAGGCCGACCCGGATCTGTCGACGGCAGAAAACGACACGCTGAAGATCCTCAAGACCGCACGCCACCGCCGCAAGCTGCAACGTGGCGCGCATTCGGCCAATGGCTTCACCTTGCGTCTGACTCAGTTCGAGGGCGACGCAGCGGCCATCGATGCGCGCCTGCAACAGATCAGCCGCCAGGGCATCCCCAACTACTTTGGCGCCCAGCGGTTTGGCCATGACGGCGGCAACGTCGTCGATGCCCGTGGCTGGGCGGCACGCAAGGCCTTGCCGGAACAGCGTAACGTGCGCTCGCGGCTGCTGTCGGCGGCACGCAGTTTTCTGTTCAACCAGGTGCTGGCCGCTCGTGTGGCCGACGGCACCTGGCAACAAGCGCAGGTCGGCGACTTGCTGGCTTTTACCGACAGCCGCAGTTTTTTCCCGGCCGGCGAAGCTGAATGCAGCGACCCGCGCCTGGCGATCCTCGACCTTCACCCGACCGGGCCGCAGTGGGGCGAGGGGCCTTCGCCCGCCGCCGGCGCGACCCATGACCTGGAGCAGGCCATCGCCGCGCGCGAAGCCGACCTGCGCGATTGGTTGATAAACGCAGGAATGAATCACGAACGTCGCATCCTGCGACTGCCCATTGGCGGGCTGTCGTGGCATTATCCCTCGCCTGACATTCTGCAATTGGAATTCGTCCTGCCGGCCGGATGTTTCGCCACTGTCTTGGTGCGCGAACTCGTCGATCTGGTGCCGGTAGGGCAGACGGACAGCCCATGCGTATTCTGATTTCTAACGACGACGGGGTGACAGCACCCGGTCTTGCCGCGCTTTATGCTGCGCTGGCCGATTATGCCGAGTGCGTAGTGATCGCCCCGGACCAGGACAAAAGCGGCGCCAGCAGCTCGTTGACGCTCGACCGTCCGTTGCACCCCAGCTATCTGGACAATGGCTTCATCAGCCTCAACGGGACGCCGACCGATTGCGTGCACCTGGGAATCAACGGGTTGCTGGAGCGCGCGCCGGACATGGTGGTGTCGGGCATCAACCTGGGCGCCAACCTGGGAGACGATGTGCTGTACTCCGGCACGGTCGCCGCGGCCCTGGAAGGTCGCTTCCTGGAAAAGCCGTCGTTTGCCTTTTCGTTCGTTTCGCGCCAGGTCGATAACCTGCCGACCGCGGCCTACTTCGTCCGTAAACTGGTCGAGGCCCACGGTGAGCTGAACCTGCCGCCCCGTACCGTGCTGAACGTGAACATCCCGAACCTGCCGCTCGATCACGTGCGCGGCATCCAGCTCACGCGCCTGGGCCACCGCGCCCGTGCCGCCAGCCCTATGCAAGTGGTCGATCCACGGGGCAAGGCCGGTTACTGGATTGCCGCCGCCGGCGATGCCGAGGACGGTGGGCCGGGCACCGATTTCCATGCGGTCATGCAAGGTTATGTCTCGATCACTCCGCTGCAGCTCGATCGCACCTTCAACGATGCCTTTCGGCCTCTCGATGGCTGGCTGGAGGGGCTGCGCTGATGGGGCGTGAACAAGACGATATGCTGCGCCGCGGGATCGGGATGACGTCCCAACGCACCCGTGAACGGTTGATCCAGCGGCTGTATGACGAAGGCCTGTCCAACGCCCAGGTGCTGGAAGTGATCCGCCGCACGCCGCGGCATTTGTTCGTCGATGAAGCCCTGGCTCATCGTGCCTATGAAGACACGGCGCTGCCGATCGGCCATAACCAGACCATTTCCCAGCCATACATGGTGGCTCGCATGAGCGAGTTGCTGCTGGAGGCGGGGCCGTTGGACAAGGTGCTGGAAATCGGTACCGGTTCGGGCTACCAGACGGCGGTGTTGTCGCAGCTGGTGGAGCGCGTGTTCTCCGTCGAGCGGATCAAGGTCCTGCAGGATCGCGCCAAGGAACGCCTGGTGGAGCTGAACCTGCGCAACGTGGTGTTTCGCTGGGGAGACGGTTGGGAAGGCTGGCCGGCACTGGCGCCGTACAACGGCATCATCGTGACTGCCGTAGCCACCGACGTGCCCCAGGCCTTGCTCGATCAGCTTGCCCCCGGCGGGCGGCTGGTGATTCCAGTGGGGGCCGGGGAGGTCCAGCAATTGATGCTGATCGTGCGCGAAGAACATGGGTTTTCGCGACACGTCCTGGGCGCGGTGCGTTTCGTGCCGCTGCTCAACGGACCGTTGGCCTGAGCATCTATAAACAGCCGCTGAATTCCTCGATGCTGGCCATGTCTTACGGCGGCATCGAATGAATGAACAGCGTTCAACGGCAGCCAGCAAACGTGTGCGAAAACGTTTGGCGCTTCATTAATAGAAGTGCATTGGCCGCCAGCTATATTGACATGACGTCTGCCTGAACAGGCAGTTTCCAATTTTCCAGCCACCACATAGGGAGCGGCGGGTGAGTCTCACAGTCATTGCGCAGCGTATGGGTATCACGAGCTTTCAGCGCCTGGTGACTGGCCTTGTCTTGAGTACCTTGCTGGTCGGTTGTTCCAGCACGTCGTCGAATAACGTCCGGGTCGTCGATCGCAACGAGGCGACACCCCAGCGTCCTACAGTAACGACGGGGCAGTATGTAGTCCGTCGCGGCGATACGCTGTTTTCCATCGCTTTTCGCTACGGCTGGGACTACAAAGCCCTCGCCGCGCGCAACAACATTCCTGCGCCTTATACGATTCATCCAGGTCAGACGATTCGCTTTGACGGCCGCAACGGTTCAACGCCTACGGCCGTCGTCACGCAGTCGGGTTCGACGCCTTCTTCGTCGAGTAAAACCACGGTCATCCGCCGGCCGGCGGGGGGAGAGACTGCTGCAGTACCGTCCGTCGCGGGCAAACCGGCACCGGCTCCGATGCCTCCCGCAGGCCCCGCCCCGACAGGCTGGGCATGGCCTTCTAATGGCATTCTGATTGGAAAATTCTCTTCAAACGGTAGTTTGAATAAAGGAATTGATATCGCCGGGGATTTGGGACAGCCTGTTTTAGCCGCGTCTGATGGCACGGTTGTGTACGCCGGGAGTGGTTTGAGGGGCTACGGCGAACTCGTGATCATCAAACACAGCGATACCTACGTCAGTGCCTACGGTCACAACCGCAGGCTGTTGGTTCGGGAGGGGCAGCAGGTCAAGGTCGGGCAGACAATTGCCGAAATGGGGTCAACGGGTACAGACCGGGTGAAACTGCATTTTGAGATTCGCCGACAAGGTAAACCTGTAGATCCGCTGCAATTCCTGCCACGTCGTTGAGTTGCTTGTCAGCCTGTTCCGTCACGTAGAGGGAACAGGCTCCAGCGTTGCCAAGGATAAAGGCGTCGCTTGAGCTTGAGGTCGAACTCACCAAAGGACTATAACAATGGCTCTCAGTAAAGAAGTGCCGGAGTTTGACATCGACGATGAGGTTCTCCTGATGGAGACCGGCATCGCTATGGATTCGATGTCGAATGATGAAGGGGCAACACCGCCTTCCGTTCGTGCCAAATCCAGACACTCCGCTTCACTTAAACAACATAAGTACATCGACTACACCCGGGCGCTCGACGCCACTCAGCTGTACCTCAACGAAATCGGTTTCTCGCCACTGCTCTCCCCCGAGGAAGAAGTTCATTTTGCGCGCCTGTCGCAAAGTGGCGATCCGGCCGGTCGAAAACGCATGATTGAAAGCAACTTGCGCCTGGTGGTGAAAATCGCCCGACGCTACGTCAATCGTGGGCTTTCGCTGCTGGACCTGATCGAGGAGGGCAACCTGGGCCTGATTCGCGCGGTCGAGAAATTCGACCCTGAGCGCGGCTTCCGCTTCTCGACCTACGCCACGTGGTGGATCCGCCAGACCATCGAGCGGGCGATCATGAATCAGACCCGGACCATCCGGTTGCCGATTCACGTGGTCAAGGAACTGAACGTCTACCTGCGGGCCGCTCGCGAGTTGACCCAGAAACTCGACCATGAACCTTCACCGGAAGAAATTGCCAACCTGCTGGAAAAGCCAGTGGGCGAGGTCAAGCGCATGCTTGGGCTCAACGAGCGGGTTTCCTCGGTGGACGTGTCACTGGGCCCGGACTCCGACAAGACCCTGCTGGACACCCTGACCGATGAGCGTCCCAGCGACCCATGCGAGTTGCTCCAGGATGACGATCTGTCCCAGAGCATCGACCAGTGGCTCTCCGAGCTGACGGACAAGCAACGGGAAGTGGTGATCCGCCGCTTCGGCTTGCGTGGTCATGAAAGCAGCACCCTGGAAGATGTAGGCCTGGAAATTGGCTTGACGCGAGAGCGGGTCAGGCAGATCCAGGTTGAAGGTCTCAAGCGTCTGCGAGAGATCCTGGAGAAGAATGGCCTGTCGAGCGAGTCGCTGTTTCAATAGGCGCGTGCGCGGGGCTAGAGGTAGGGCCTCGATAGGTTTTTAATGTTGTTTGCTTGAAAAAAGGCGCTTCTTTCAGAGATGGGAGGCGTCTTTTTTTTTGGATTGTGTGTATATCTGTTTCTTTGGTCATGGCGGCTTATGGTTCCGCCCTTACGGCGGCTCACTTTTTTTCAGACGCCAAAAAA
>NZ_JBMDJD010000015.1:0-134611 GCF_057809015.1 Pseudomonas sp. FG6 | reverse complement strand
TGTGGCGAGGGAGCTTGCTCCCGCTGGCCTGCGCAGCAGGCCCCTGCAATGCATCGGATAAACCGCATTGCCTGGTTTTGCGACTGCTTTGCAGCCGAGCGGGAGCAAGCTCCCTCGCCACGGGTTTTGCGGTGTCTGGGCTGACGCTGTCGCGAGCAAGCTTTGCTCCCACAGTAGATCTGCGTGGGGGGCACGAGATCTGTGAGTCCCCCAAGCTCCAATCACCCAGCCGTCAGTGCGAAGTGCCTTCGGCGAATTCGATCTTGTTGCCGACGTTGTATTTGCCCGAGGGCTTGTTCATGGGCAGGCGTTTGATTTCCTGGAGGGTGTTGCTGTCGTACACGATCAGCGCGCCCTCGGTGTCCCAGATGCTCAGCAGCAGGTAGCGACCGTCGCGGGTGAATTCGACGTGGGCGGCGGTCTTGCCGGGCATGGGGCGCAGGGTGTGGGCGATTTCCAGGGTCTGTTTGTCGATCAGGTGGATGGCGTCGTTGTCCGGGCCGAAGAACACGTCGGTCCAGGCATAGCGCGAGTTGGCGTGGCTGCGCAGGAAGAACCCCGGGCCCAGCGTGGGGATCTGCTTGATGACTTTCCAGGTGTTGAAGTCGATCACCGAGATCAAGCCCTTGCTGATGTTGGGCGTGGCAAACACCCAGTGCCCGTCGCGTTTCCAATAGGTGCCCGAGCCCAGGTGGGGCATGCCCGGCAAGGCAATGTCCGTGACGACCTTGCCATTGTCGAGATCGATCACCTGGCCGCCCTGGGCCTTGCGCGAAGTGGCGAGCAACTGGCGGTAATCGGGGGAGAAGGAGAAATCATCCAGGAAGTCATCCGCCACGATGCGCCGGGGCACGAAGTCCGGGTTTGGACCGGTAGACAGCTCCCAGACCTCTTTGACGTCCTTGAGCGCGACGATGAAGCTGTTGCGCGGCGGGGCGGTGTACACCGCGCTGACACGCGACGCCTGGCCGTCCTGGCCGACGGTTGCAATGGTCTTGACCAGGGACAGGTCACGGGCGTCGAGCACCGTCAGGTTGCCGGGCAGGTAGTTGCCCACCAGCACCCAGCGACCGTCCTTGCTCACCGCCAGGTTCCGGGTATTGAGCCCGGCTCGCACTTCGGCGATCAGCTTGAGGTTGTGCAGGTCGTAGAGGCTGATCCAGCCGTCCCGGGAGGCCAGGTAGACGAAGCGTCCGTCCGGTGAAAACTTCGGTCCGCCATGCACTGCAAAATGCGAGGCGAAGCGCGCCAGCACTTCGAAACGGTCGCCGTCGACCACATCGACATGATGATCGCCGGCTTCCACCACCACGAACAGGTTCAACGGATCGGCCTGGTGCTGGGGTTTTGTGGGCAGTTTGGCGAGGTCGGCGAGTATGTGATGGCTGGCGCGGATGTCGTTCTCGCCCCAGGTGGGCTCGACGTCCAGTGGCTGTTGCAGGTAAAGGGCCAGGCCATCGATCTGCGCAGGTTCCAGTACCGCGCCGAAGGCCTCCATCTGGCTGGCCGGCCGACCTTTTTCGATCACCGTGCGAATTTCATCGGGTTTGATCCGGCTCAGGCTCTGGGGCAACAGGGCAGGCCCGGTGCCGCCGATGCGGTTCGCGCCGTGACACTGTTGGCAGTGCTGCTGGTAGTCACGCTCGGCCTGTGTCAGCTCTGGCGCCGTGGTAGTAGCCCCATGGGCCGCACCGACCCACAGCAGCGGCATCAGCCACGAGCGTTTCATAGCGCCACCTTCGAGAGGTTGGGACGGGCCTTGGGCATGGGGTGCAGGCACGCCGGGTGCTGCAACGGCTGGTGGGCGAACAAGCCCACCACTTTGCCGATGACGGTCAAGGTGGGCAGCCCGTCGGAACACGAGAGTGCCATGTCGGGCAGTTGCCCCAAGGTGCCGCGCAATACCTGCTGGTCGGGGCGAGTGCCGTTGTTGATCAAGGCGGCCGGGGTGTCGGCCGGCAGGCCTGCTTCTATCAGCCGTGCGGAAATGACCCCCAGGTTCGACAGCCCCATGTAGAACACCAGGGTCTGGCTGTCATCCGCCAGGCTCTGCCAGGGCAGGTTCAAATCGCCTTCGCGCTGCAGGTGGCCGGTAATGAACCGGCAGGAATTGACCAGGTCGCGGTGGGTCAGCGGAATGCCAGCATAGGCGCTGCAACCGGCCGCAGCGGTGATGCCGGGCACCACCTGGCAATCGATACCGCGGGCCAGCAGATATTCCAGCTCTTCAGCGCCACGACCAAAGATGAACGGATCGCCACCCTTGAGCCGGACCACTCGTTGGCCCTGGTCGGCGAGATCGGCGAGCAATTCGTTGATCTGCCCCTGGGGCAGGCTGTGGCAACCGGCGGCCTTGCCGACGTAATGACGGGCGCACGGCAGTGGGATCAGGCTCAACAGTTGGGGGCTGATCAGACGGTCATAGACCACGGCGTCGGCCTGCATCAACAGGCTCCAGGCGCGCAACGTCAGCAGGCCCGGGTCACCGGGGCCGGCACCGACCAGGGCGACTTCACCGGGTCTGAAAGGCGATTGCAGGGCAGCGGGCAAAGCGAGGGGGGCAAGCATGGGACTTTCCTTGGGTTGGCATCAGGTACGCCATCGGGTTATCGGGCGCAGGGCAAGGTGGCGTCGGGAATCGCGACGCTGGGGATTGCCTGCAAACCAATTTCTTCATCGCACAGGTGACAGCCGGGGTCCTGGCCCCAGAGGTCACCGTCAGCCCATGCGCGGGTGCGGGTGTTGCCATTGCAGATACTCAGCCAGCGGCATTGGCGGCAGCGGCCGCCCACCGCCCGTGGGTGCTCGCGCAGCTTGAGCAGCAGGGCGTCGGGATGGTCTGACCAGAGGGTCTTGAATGGGGTCTGGCGCACATTGCCCACCGAGTGCTGCCACCAATACGTGTCAGGGTGGACCTCGCCGGTATTGTCGATGTTGGCAATGCCGCTGCCCGAGGCGTTGCCGCCCCAGGCTTCGAGCATCCGTTCCAGGGCGGTGTAATGCCGGGGCAGGCGCTGCGCGACCCATTGCAGCAACAGGATGGCGTCGGCGTCGTTGTTGCCGCTGACGAAGTCACTCTCGCGACCTTGCTCTATGTCGCGCCAGGCCCGTTCGAAGATCAGCGTCATGGCGTCGCGACTCATCTGCTGCCGGGCGTCGAGTTTGCGACTGCGCTTGCCCCGACCACTGTAGTTGAGGTGCGACAGATAGAACTTCTGCACGTCGTACTCGTTCATCAGATCCAGCAGCTGCGGCAGTTGCTCATGGTTTTGCTGGGTGAGGGTGGTGCGCAGGCCGACGCGGATCCCTTGCTCGCGACAGAGCCGGATGGCCGCCATGCTGCTGGCGAAACTGCCCTTGAGCTGGCGGAAGGCATCGTGGGTTTGCTCCAGGCCATCGATGCTGATGCCGACGTAGTCGAAGTGAGCTGCGCGGATCTGCTGGATATTGGTCTTGTCGATGAGCGTGCCGTTGGTGGACAAGGCCAGGAAAAACCCCTTGTCGCGGGCATAGGCGCTGAGTTGGAAAAGATCGTCGCGCAGCAACGGCTCGCCGCCGGACAGGATCAATATGCGCACGCCGGCTTCGTGCAGGTCGTCGATGACCTTGAGCGCCGCCGGGGTGTCCAGCTCATCGCGAAACACGCTGTCGGCCGAGGTGGCGTAGCAGTGCTTGCAGGTCAGGTTGCAACGTCGGAGCAGGTTCCAGATCACCACGGGCGGCCTGTGGCTGCCTGGTGGTGCGGTGCGTGGAGGAGGGCATTGGCCGGCCAGGGCTCGCAGGTAGTGGCTGATCCTCAACATATAGCGCTCCTTGATTCGACGGACGGGTTCAGCGCGGTTCATCCCCGCTTGGGCAGGGTTTGCTGGGGACAAGGCTCTGTGGGAGCAAGGCTTGCCCGCGATGGGGACGATGCAGTCCATCAGAAACCGAGGCGTCCGTTTCGCGAGCAAGCTTTGCTCCCACAGGCACAGGCACAGGCACAGGCACAGGCACAGGCACAGGCACAGGCACAGGCACAGGTACAGGTACAGGCACAGGCACAGGCACAGGCGACAGGCGCAGGCCGGTTTTTTTCAGGATGCGGCTGCTCACCAGCATCTCGTCGGCGGCACAGGCCTCGCCCAGCAGGTAACGCAGGTGGTCGCGATAGAGGTCGATCTCCTCGCGGCTGCGGCCATGGACCATGGCAAACAGGTTGTAGCGCCAACCGGGCCTGCGCGGGCGGCGGTAGCAATGGCTGACGAAGGGCTGCGCACCCAACAGCGCGCCGAGGCGCGGCATCTGGGCGTCGGCGACGTCCCACACGGTCATGCCGTTGTGGCGGTAGCCCAGTCGGTAGTGGTTCGGCACGGCGGCGATGCGGCGAATGGCGCCTTCAGCCTGCAAGCCCTTGAGCAGGTCGAGGGTCGCCTCCACGCTCAAGCCCAGTTGCTCCGACAACCAGGCCCAGGGATCTTCGATCAAGGGCAGGCCGGCCTGGGTCAGTTCCACCAGGCGCAGCGCCAGGGACGCTGGCGTCTGGAGCGAGGAGGTTGGCCGCGGCGATTCAGACGGGGAAATACAAGCCGACATGGTAGGTCTCCTCTTTGGGCAGGTTCAGCGGTACCAGGCCGGTCAGGTGCTCGATGCGCCGCAGGGTGTCGTCGATGGCCTGCTCGCTGGAGCAGCCGAGCACGAACCACATGTTCCAGGTGTGTTCGCGGCGGTAGTTGTGGGCCACCTCGGGCAGGTCGGCGAGTTGTTCGGCGACGCTGTCGAAGCGCTCCTCGGGCACCGCCAGCGCAGCCAGGGTGAAAGCGCCGCCCAGGCGATCGAGGTCGAACATCGGGCCGAAGCGGGTGAGCACGCCTTCGTTGAGCAATTCGTGCAGCCGGTCGAGCAGTTCCGTGCTGGTGCTGCCCAACTCACGGGCCAGGGTCTGCCACGGGTGGCGGACCAGCGGCAGCCCCAATTGCAGGCGGTTGATCAGGCGGCGGTCCAGGTCATCCATCGATGCGCGCTCCGGCCGGTGGGGCGAAGCGGCCGCCGCACTGCTTGAACAGGTGGGTGCTGAACAGCAACTGATGGGGCAGGTCGTTCAGCAGATGCTGTTCCAGCAACGTCTGGACCTGGGCTTCCACGCGGTCACGCTGGCGACCGTGGATCATGCAGAAGAGGTTGTACTGCCACTGGGGCAAGCGCCGTGGCCGTTGGTAACAAAGGCTGATCCCCGGTGCCTGGCCGAGGCGGCGCCCGACTTCATCGACCAACGCATCCGGCACGTCCAGCACCAGCATGGCGTTGGCGGCGAACCCCAGGGCCCGATGGTTGACCACCAGGCCGACGCGACGGAACAGGCCCTGTTCATGCCAATGCTGCACCTGGTCGAGGACCTGTTGCTCACTCGCGCCGATCTGTTCGGCCAAGGCCTGGAACGGGCGCGATACCAGCGGCAGGCCGGTTTCCAGGTGACGGCGCAGGGTCAGTGATTGGTGTTCGCTCAAGGGGTCTTTCATGAAGTGGCCTCCAGGGCAAAGCCCAGGTCGATGCGGTAGGCGGTCAGCATGGGCAGGTCCAGGGGCGTGAGACCGGTGTCGTCTTCCAGTTCCTGGAGAATGTTGTCCAGGTGGCCGCGGTCGGGACCGGTCAACACGAACCACAAGTTGTAGCGATGTTCCCGGGCGTAGTTGTGATTGACCTCGGGGTACTGGCTGACGCGTGCCGCCACCTGGTGCAAGCGCTCCTCGGGCACCGCCAGGGCGGCGAGGGTGCTGGCGCCGGCGCGGGTGTGTTCGAACACCGGGCCGACCCTCGACAGGGTGCCGGCCACTTGAAGGTGTTGCAGGCAGTCAAGCACTTGCGTTTCGGTGCAGCCCAAGGCCTCGGCCATGGCCCGGTAGGGTTCGGCGCACAACGGCAGGCCATGTTGGAAACAGTCGATCAGGCGGCGGGCCAGCGAGCTCGATGTCATGGTCAATACCCCGGTTTGTGCGCGCGGCTGCTGAAGAAAATGCCACTGGGGCTGAGGGCGGGCAGGGTGCCCAGGCGTTCAAGCCGGTACGGATTCCACACCTGCACCTGGCCACCGTCGCGGGCGGACAGCCAGACCTGGTCACCGCGCGCGGTGAATTCCATGTGCAACACCGCAGGCCCGGGACGCAGGTCGGCGACGATGGCGTGGGTCTGGGTGTCGATAACCTGGACACGGTCGTTATCCGGGTAGGCGAAGTTGACCCACAGTTGGCGACCGTCCGGACGCGCGGTGACGAACACCGGTTGGCCGGCCACGGCGATGGCGTCGGTCTGCTGCCAGTTGCGCGCATCCATGACCAGCACCTGGTGATGCCCGACGGCAGGCACGAACGCTTGCTGATCGGCCAAGGCCCAGCCTTCCAGGTGAGGCATCTTGTACACCGGCAACTTCTCCTGGCCGCGGCCGTAGTGCCCCAGCACGCGCTTGACGCCGCGCTCGGGGTGCCACAGGTCCAGTTGCGCCATGCCGTCCTCACCGAACAACCCGGCCATGTAATAACGCCCCTCCGGCGTGATCAACGCGTCGTAGGGTTGCTGGCCGATGGCGGTGAAGCGCTCGATGCGCGGCGTGAGGCCCTGGCTGAAGTCGGCCGTCCAGATCTCGCCGGTGTCGAACAGGCTGAACACGAAGCGCTGTCCTGGGGCGTCCACCAGGCCGACGACCCTTGAGCGCTTTTGTCCGTCGGGCAACGGGGTGGCAGGGATGTCGGCGACCTGTTCCAGGGTCTGGGCGTCGAAGACCTTGACGCCGCCGGGCTCGTAGTTGGAAACGGCAATCAGCTTGCCGTCCTGGCTGATCGCGCCGCCGATGCTGTTGCCGCCCTGGATGATGCGCCGGTCGATGCGCGCGGTCAGCAGGTCGACCTTGCTCAGGCCACCATCGCGACCGAACACGTAGGCGTAGCGCTGGTCCCGGGAGAACACCACAGAGGCGTGGGACAGGTCGCCCAGGCCTTCGACACGGGCGAGGGTGGTGCGGGTGTCGCTTTCGATGATTTGCAGGCTGCCGGTGGCGCGTTCCACCACCACGCCCAGGTCGCCGGTGCCGCGCAGCGGTGTCTGGGCGCAGCCCGAGAGCAACAGGGCGAGGGCGGTGCAAGACAGGAGAGTGCGGATCATGAGGCGGGTTTTCCTTGAAGGAGCCGGTCCACCAGCCAGCGGATGTCGTCGGGATCGAGCAGCGGCGCCCAGCCGGGCATGGCGCTGCCGGGCCGCCCTTGGGCGACGGTGGCGATGAGGCTGTCGCGGGACTTTCCAGCCAGGGCCTGATGGGTCAGGGGCGGGCCGAGGCCACCGGTCATGTAGAGGCCGTGGCAGGCGCCGCAATCCTGGTCCAGCAGGTGTTGCAATTGGGCCTGGCGCTGGCTGTCGGGAGCGGCCAGCGCGCAGGAGGAGAAAACAAGGAGGAGGGTGGTCATCAAGGTTGTTGCGCTGTGTCGTTCCATGACGTCCTCCAGATCAGAAAATAAAGTCGAGCACCCTCCTGTGGCTGGGAGGATGTGTGGGAGCAAAGCTTGCTCGCGAAAACAGGCGACTCGATCTCTCAAAGACCTCATTGCCTTCATCGCGGGCAAGCCTTGCTCCCACAATGAGTCTATTTAAGGGTCAAGACCCACGCCGCGAGGATCTTGGCTTCTTCCTCGGTCACCGGGTTGGCCGGCATGGGCATCGGTCCCCAGTTACCTTGAGTACCTTCCTTGATGTGCTTGGCGAGCAGGTCCTGGGCACCGGCGACGCCGGCGTTTTTCGCCGCGACGTCCTTGAGGGCCGGGCCGACTACTTTGGCGTCGATGGAATGGCAGGCTGCACAGGGCTTGCTCTTGAACAACGTCGGACCGTCTTGCGCCAGCGCCGGTAGGCTGGAGGCGGCAGTCAGGGCCAAGGCAATCAGAATAGGCTTCATGGTTTTTCCTCTTATTGATGGGGCTCAATAGATATCGTGTTGGGTGTTGTAAACGTTGAATTTACCGGTTGGGGTGATCAGGCGCTTGTCCTTGATCACGTTCTTGAGCTTAAGGGTCTTGTCATCGATGACCACCAGTGCAGATTCGTCGTCCTGACCACTCCAGACCGAGAACCAGACCTCGTCGCCCGCCTTGTTGTACTCAGGCTGGACCACGCGCAGGGCGCCCTTCTTGATGCCGGCGTATTCGGCAATCGGCAGCACGGTGTAGCCGGCGTCGAGCTTGTCGATGTTGAACACCGCCACCGACTGGCTGAGCTTGGCGTCAGGGCTCAGGGTGGTGTCGACATACAGGTGACGGGATTGCGGGTGGGTCTTGATGAACAGCGAACCGCCGCCCTGGCCCTGGAGTGAGCCGACCTGTTTCCAGGCGTATTGCGGGTGATTGACCGGGTCGGTGCCGATCAGCGAAACCCCGGCGTCGCCCAGGTGGCTGGTGGCCCAGACCGGTCCGTAGAGCGGATGGTTGAAGTTGGCGCCGCGTCCCGGGTGCGGTGTCTTGCCGACATCCACCAGGGCGGTGAGCTTGCGTTCCTTGGAGTCGATCACGGCCACTTTGTTGGAGTTGTTGGCTGCCGTCATGAAGTAGCGATGGCTGCTGTCCCAACCGCCGTCATGCAGGAACGGCGCGGCGTCGATGTTGGTGATGGTGAGGTTCTTGATGTCCTGGTAGTTGACCAGCATCACCTTGCCGGTTTCCTTGACGTTGACGATGAATTCCGGCCACTCGTGGGAGGCGATGATGGCCGCGACCCGAGGTTCTGGGTGGTACTGCTGGGTGTCGACGGTCATGCCGCGGGTCGAGACGATCTGCTTGGGTTCCAGGGTCTCGCCGTCCATGATGGTGAACTGCGGCGGCCAGTAGGAACCGGCAATGGTGTACTTGTCTTCGTAGCCCTTGAACTTGGAGGTCTCCACCGAGCGGGCTTCGATGCCCACCTTGATTTCTGCGACCTTGGTCGGCTCTTTCGGCCACAGGTCGATCATGTCGATCTTGGCGTCCCGGCCGATCACCAGCAGGTAGCGTCCCGAGGCCGAGATGCGCGAAATGTGCACCGCGTAACCGGTGTCGATCAGCTTGACGATTTTCTTGCTGTCGCCGTCGACCAGAGCGATCTTGCCGTCGTCGCGCAGGGTCACCGAGAACAGGTTCTGCAGGTTGAGGGAATTGAGCTGCTTGGTCGGCCGGTCCTCAGGCTTGACCAGCACTTTCCAGGTCTTGAGGGTTTCGGCCATGCCCCATTCCGGTGGTGTCGGCGGGGTGTGCTGGATGAACTTGGCCATCACCGTGATCTGCTCTTTGGTCAGAGCGTTGGAAGTGCCCCAGTTCGGCATGCCGGCGGCCGAGCCGTAAGTGATCAGCGCCTCCAGGTAGGGTTGGCCCCGGGCCTGGGTGATGTCCGGTGTCAACGGCTTGCCGGTAGCGCCCTTGCGCAGTACCCCGTGGCAGCCGGCGCAGCGCTGGAAATAGATTTCCTTGGCCGAGTCGAAGTCGGCCTGGCTCATGTCCGGCGCGCCTTCGGTCTTCACCAGGCGTGGTGATTCCGGGGCTGCGGTCTGGTCGGCGAAGGCGTAGGGTGCGGCCAGTGCCGTACACAGTGCCGCCGCCCTAATGGCCCACGATTTTTTGTGGCTGATCAGCATTCCATTTCTCCTCAGGCATGACCCGCGCTGCCCATTAATGGATGTTCGGCGCGCAGGTTTTTTGGTGCGGTGCAAGGCTATGCCCAGGGGGATGGTTGGCCGCTTGACGGCGATCAAGTTTGCCTGCCGGGGCCCTTGCCAGGTTGTCGCAGGGCCCCGTAGCGTGATGGGCAATCCGTTGTTCGAGCAGGTTCATTTTCATGAGCGCCATCCATTCCTTGCAGCACCCCGAAGAGCCCTTCTATCAACCCCAGGACAACGAACTGGCCATGTTCGAACAGGCCTGGCGCCATGGCATGCCGGTGCTGATCAAGGGGCCGACCGGTTGCGGCAAGACCCGTTTCGTCCAGCACATGGCTCACCGCCTGAAGCTGCCGCTGTACACCGTGGCCTGCCACGATGACTTGAGTGCGGCCGACCTGGTGGGGCGTCACCTGATTGGTGCCCAAGGCACCTGGTGGCAGGACGGCCCTTTGACCCGGGCGGTGCGCGAGGGCGGCATCTGCTACCTGGATGAAGTGGTCGAGGCGCGCCAGGACACCGCGGTGGTGCTGCACCCCCTCGCCGATGACCGTCGCCAGCTGTACCTGGAGCGTACCGGCGAAGTGCTCCAGGCGCCGCCGAACTTCATGTTGGTGGTGTCGTACAACCCCGGTTACCAGAACCTGCTCAAAGGCATGAAGCCCAGCACGCGCCAGCGTTTCGTGGCGATGCGCTTCGGCTACCCGGCGGTGGCCGACGAAGAACGCATCGTGGCCCGCGAGGCCGGCGTCGATATGGCGTTGGCGGCACAGGTGGTACGGTTGGGGCAAGCGCTGCGTCGCCTCGACCAGCATGACCTGGAAGAGGTTGCGTCCACCCGCCTGTTGATTTTCGCCGCGCGCATGATCGGCGCTGGCATGGACCCGCGCCAGGCGTGCCTGGCCTGCCTGGCCGAACCCTTGAGCGATGACCCGCAAACCGTGGCCGCGCTGATGGATGTGGTTGATGTCCATTTCGGCTGAATCCGCTGTCAAGTCCCGGCGCTTGCCGGGCGACCTGGCGATGTGGTTCTTCATCCTTGCCGAGCTCTCGGTGTTCGCCCTGTTGATCCTGACGTTCACCGTGGCCCAGGCGCTGCACCCGCAGCTGTTCAGCGAGGGAAGGGCATTGCTTGACCGCTCCACGGGCCTGGCAATGACCCTCAGCCTGCTGACCGGCGGCCTGTTCGCAGCGCTTGCCCTGGAGCAGGTCAGGCGTGGCCGCTCGCGTCGAGGTGCAGCGTTGTTGGCGATCGCCTTGCTCGCCGCCTGCGGCTACGTGGCGCTGAAGCTCACGGAGTATGCCCATCTGTTGGCGAACGGCCTGGGGATGGAACACAACACCTTCTTTACCTTGTACTGGATCCTCACGGCGTTTCACTTCCTCCACGTGCTGCTGGGGATGGTGATCCTCGGGTGGCTGGCCGAGGGCTGCCGGCGACGGCGCTACGGGGCACAGCAACACAACGGGCTGGAGTCCGGCGTGCTGTATTGGCACATGGTGGACCTGGTCTGGGTGTTGCTGTTTCCAGTTGTCTACATTCTCGATTGAGGGGGAGGTGCCCGTGTCGACGTCCCGTGTCCTGATCATCTGCTGGGCGATGTTGGCCGTGCTAAGCACCGGCACCGTCGCCTTGGGCCAGGTCGCGGCCAGCGCAGTGGTGTCCATCGCCATCCTGGCCGTCGCGGTGACCAAGGCCTGGCTGATCGCCGACGGCTTCATGGAGCTGCGTCATGCGCCGCGGTTGTGGCGGCGGTTGGTGTTGAGCTGGGCGGCGTTGCTTGCGACGGTGATCGCAATGGTCATCTCTTTCACGATCTGAACCTGCAAACACAAAACACCCTGTGGCGAGGGAGCTTGCTCCCGCTGGCTGCGCAGCAGCCCCAACATCAACAACTCAATCTGCCTGATACACCGCGTCAGCAGGTTTGGGGCCGCTTCGCGGCCCAGCGGGAGCAAGCGCCCTCGCCACAAGGGATTGTGGTGTTCTTGGAACAACCCACCAAAACCATCGGAGATTCTTGATCGCCATCAAGCGGTTTCACCCCCCTCGCTTCCTAAAATGAACACGCCAAGCAATGAGGAAGTGACCATGTCAGATACCTTCACCAAAGGCATGGCCAGGAATATATATTTCGGGGGAAGCGTGTTCTTTTTCCTGATATTCCTGGCCTTGACCTACCACACGGAAAAGACCTTTCCAGAGCGCAGTAACCAGGCGCAGTTGACCGAGTCAGTGATACGCGGCAAGGGCGTCTGGGAACGCAATAACTGCATCGGCTGCCACACGCTGCTGGGCGAGGGCGCGTACTTCGCGCCGGAGCTGGGCAATGTGGTCAATCGGCGCGGTGGTGAGGAAGCCTTCAAGCCCTTCCTCCAGGCCTGGATGAAGATGCAGCCGCTGGGCGTTCCAGGACGTCGCGCGATGCCGCAGTTTCATTTGAGCGAGCAGGAGGTCGACGACATCGCCGAATTCCTCAAGTGGAGTTCGAAGATCAATACCAATGGCTGGCCGCCAAACAAGGAGGGCTGAGAGATGAGCATGGCTAATCCGCATCTGAAATTCGCCTCGCAGGCCGTCGCCAAACCTTACTTCGTGTTTGCCCTGATGCTGTTTCTCGGGCAAGTCCTGTTCGGTTTGATCATGGGCTTGCAATACGTGATCGGCGATTTTCTGTTCCCGCTGATTCCTTTCAACGTGGCCCGCATGGTCCACACCAACCTGCTGATCGTCTGGCTGTTGTTCGGCTTCATGGGCGCGGCCTACTACCTGATCCCGGAAGAGGCCGATCGCGAACTGCACAGTCCGAAACTGGCGCTGCTGCTGTTCTGGGTATTCGCCGCCGCAGGTGTAGCGACGATCCTGGGCTACCTCTCGGTGCCTTACGCGACGCTGGCCAAATACACCGGCAACGATTTGCTGCCGACCATGGGGCGTGAGTTCCTTGAGCAGCCGACCATTACCAAGATGGGTATTGTGGTGGTCTGCCTGGGCTTCCTCTACAACATCGGCATGACGATGCTCAAGGGGCGCAAGACCACGGTCAGCATGGTCATGATGACCGGCTTGATCGGCCTGGCCGTGTTCTTCTTGTTCTCCTTCTACAACCCGGAAAACCTCGCCCGCGACAAATACTACTGGTGGTGGGTGGTGCATCTTTGGGTAGAAGGCGTCTGGGAACTGATCATGGGTTCGATGCTGGCCTTCGTCCTGATCAAGATCACCGGTGTGGACCGGGAAGTGGTGGAGAAATGGCTCTACGTGATTATCGCCATGGCGCTGATCACCGGCATCATCGGTACGGGTCACCACTTCTTCTGGATTGGTGCGCCTGAGGTCTGGTTGTGGGTGGGCTCGATCTTCTCCGCGATGGAACCGCTGCCGTTCCTGGCGATGGTGGTCTTTGCCTTCAGCATGGTCAGGAACCGTCGCCGGCATCACCCTAACCGCGCTGCCACCTTGTGGGCCAAGGGCACTACCGTGACGGCGTTCTTCGGGGCGGGCGTCTGGGGTTTCCTGCACACCCTGGCACCGGTCAACTACTACACCCACGGTTCGCAACTGACAGCGGCCCACGGTCACCTGGCGTTCTACGGCGCCTACGCAATGATCGTGATGACCCTGATCAGCTACGCCATGCCACGCTTGCGCGGCTTGGGTGAAGCGGCAGACGAGCGCTCCCAGCGCCTGGAAATCTGGGGCTTCTGGTTGATGACCCTGTCGATGGTGATGATCACCTTGTTCCTCACCGCAGCCGGTGTGGTCCAGGTGTGGCTGCAACGCTGGGCAACGGATGGCAGTGCCTTGCCGTTCATGGCCACGATGGATCACTTGAAACCGCTGTTCTGGGCACGCCTGGTCAGTGGCCTCGGGTTCCTGGTCGGTCTGCTCTGCTACCTGTTCAGCTTCAGGCAGCGTGCCCGCGCGGCTCAACGCGCACCTGCAGCGGTAGTGCCTTCGTGAGTCATCACCGCTGAATCTGTGGCGAAGGAGCTTTTGTGGCGAGGGAGCTTGCTCCCGCTGGGCTGCGCAGCAGACCCTTTTTGATGGGCGCTTCGCACCCAAGCGGGAGCAAGCTCCCTCGCCACAAGAGCAGTGTTAGCCGGTCACAAAGACTGTGTCAGCCAGTCCACAAAAGCAGTGAGCCAGTCCCTTCACTGCAACGGCTTGATAGGAGAATAACCATGGCATTCACCCTTGAGCTGGAAGAGTGGGTCGGCAGTGTCTGGCACCGTTTCATCACCCGCCGTGCCAGTCCGGATTTTCCCGAGGCGAGTGTCGAGCTGAGCCAGCGACAACGCTCGCTGCAAGTGCTGTTTCGCGCCACCGGCGGCGCCAGCCACCAGGGTGTGGAAGCGGTCAGCGACCGTGACCTGCTGCTGCGGCGCAACCTGCTGCAACAGATCGCCGGGACGTGCAAGCAAGTCCCTCTGGCCTGGTGCGATGCCGACAACCTGCGTTTGCCCGCCAGCCTGGCGGCGTTTCCCGATGTGGGGCTGAACGAAGAGCTGTACCGCTGGCTCGCGTTACTGGCCGCGCAGTCGGGGCCGATGAAGCACTGGGGGCGGGACAACCAGCGCTGGACCCAAGCCTTGCTGCGACGCTACCCCGCCATGCTTCCCCGCTACGAGCGACTGGTGGAGGCGCATCTGTCTTTGCGTCCTGATCCGGCTTCGTTGGACCCGGCCGAGGCGGCGCTGGAGCGGGCCTTGTGCCAGGCTCTGCGCGAACCCGGCAGTGTCGAGCATTTCCCCCGCAGTGAACGGGCCGCCTGGCCGCTGCCGCTGTGGCTGTATCCTCCCCGGCACCTGGGCAACCCCCAGGCCGCCAATCTCGAAGAATCCGAACAATACCTGGCGACGCCGCCGGGTGAGCAACAAGGTGGCCGCAAGCGCGCCGAGCGGATCGATGACACCACCCGCGACGGCGGCCTATTGATTGTGCGCTTGGAGAACCTGTTCAGTTGGACCGAACACGTGGACCTGGATCGCTGGACTGACGACAGTGAGGATCCGGACGCTGCCCGTGTTGCCGAGGACCTGGACCACCTGACGCTGTCGCGCACTCGGTTGCGCAAGGGCGGCGGCTTGAAACTGCACCTGGACCTGCCGCCCGCCGATGTCGATGACATCCCGCTGGGCGAGGGCATCCTGCTGCCGGAATGGGACTACCGCAAACAACGACTCCAGGCTGATTTTGTCAGCCTGCAAACGCTGATCCCACGTGACTGCGAGCCGCAGCCGCTACCCGCGCGGTTGCGCAACCCGGCCCAGCGCTTGCGCCGTCAGTTCGAACACCTGCGCAACGATCGCCAGTGGTTGCGCCAGCAGACCCAGGGTTCGGAACTGGACATGCAGGCCTGGCTGGATTTCCACGTCGAGCGCCAGCACGGCCGATGCAGCGAGCGCGGCCTGTTCATGGAGCAGCGCCAGACCCGTCGCGACCTGGCCTGCCTGCTGCTGGCCGATCTGTCGATGTCCACCGACGCGCACCTCAATGACGAGCACCGGGTTATCGACGTGATCCGCGACAGCCTGCTGCTATTCGGTGAAACCCTTTCGGTGCTCGGCGATGACTTCGCCTTGTACGGGTTTTCTTCGCTGCGCCGCCAGCAAGTGCGGATGCATGAAGTCAAGGCGTTCAACCAGCGTTACGACGACCAGACCCGGGGCCGCATCCAGGGGCTGAAACCGGGTTACTACACGCGTATGGGCGCCGCCATTCGCCAGGCCACGCAGCGGCTGGCTGGGTGCAAGCGGCGGCGCAAGTTGTTGTTGCTGCTCAGCGACGGCAAACCCAATGACCTGGATCTCTACGAGGGCCGCTACGGCGTGGAAGACACCCGTCAGGCGGTGCTGGAGGCCCGGCGCCAGGGGCTGACGCCGTTTTGCATCACCATCGATCGGGAAGCGGGGGATTACCTGCCGTATATGTTCGGTGCCAACGGCTACACCTTGATTCGCCAGCCCGAGCAATTGCCGCTGCGCTTGCCGCAGCTGTATCGGCAACTGACCCAGGACTGAGGATTCAGACGATGTCGCGAGGCAACCAGAAGAACATGAAGACGCAGAACACCGTCAGCCCGACGCAGAACCAGGTGAAACGCCGTAGCCGGCGTTCACCGGCCCGCGCGGCTTCGACCGGCAATGGCATGCCGCACTGGCGGCACTCGGCTTGATGGGCGGGGTTGGCCTGTTGGCAATACAGGCAAATGGGCAGGGTGCTCATTCGAACTGCTCCAGGCGCAGGCGATCGAGAATCGCGATCTGGCGACCGTCCTGGGTGATGATTTTTTCATCGATCAGGCGGCGGATGATTCGCGAGAAGGTTTCCGGTTGGATGGACAGGTGTCCGGCGATCAATTGCTTGGCCATCGGCAATTCGAACTGGCAGTCCACCGCCTGCAGGCGCACCAGTTGCGTCAGCAGGTAGCGCACCACGCGGTGGGTGGCGTTCTTCAGCGACAGGGTTTCGATCTCGTTGACCCGTTGGTGCAGGCGCACGCAGAGCTTGCCGAGCAGGGCGAACGTCAGCCGGCTGTTGCTTTGCAGCAGGCGCATGTAGGTGGCGTTGGACAACCGATACAACTGGGTCGGCCCCACGGCTTCGGCGGACGCGACGTAGTTGGGCGTGTCCATCAGCATCATGGCCTCGGCGAAGGTCTGGCGCTCGCCGATCACTTCAAAGACTTTCTCTTGGCCATCCGGGGTCAACCGGTAAATCTTCACAGCCCCGGAAATCACGAAATAAAACGCCTGCGCCGGCTCGCCCTGGAGGAACAGCGGGTCGCCCTTGTCGATGTTCAGCAGTTGGCTGGTGCTCATCAACTCGTCGAGCTGTTCTTCATTGAGGGGCTCGAACAGATGATGGCTGCGCAAGATCTGGTGATGGACACGGTGCAATACCATGGCGGGGATCCTTGTGATGGCAAAAATAAACGGGTTCAGACAAGACTCAGGGACAGGCCACTGGCCAGCGCCACGACGCAGGAGAGTACGACGAACCAGGTGAGCGGCAAAGCGAAGTGTTTCATGGAAAACCCCGGGGCGAATAAAGTCTGTGCCCCTGCCTGAGCAAGAGACGGGCCATGCTTGTGGGGGTTGTTTCGTGGGGCGATGCGCTCGATGTGGGTAGAAACAACCCTGTGTCGATAGGGTTGAAATAACCATTGCGCGGTCATAAATACCCTTTCTCTGCTACAGTCCGAATAGAAGCGAGCCTCTGCGCGAGCAAGACTTGCTCGCGACGAAGGCGCCTCAGTCTACAGTCAGCCCGCATTATCGCGCGTCGCGAGCAAGCTTTGCTCCCACAACAATCGGGTTCGGCAAGCCCCTTGCAAGTACTTGTGCGAGGTCGATGGGCTGGCTTGATCTGAGACAAGGCCTGCCAGCGTCGATAGTCGATCATTCGAACCCTGATTGTTGACCCTCGTCAGTGGGCTTTTCGGCCTGTGGAGAGGTTAAGGAGTGATGTATGCAAGTGCTTGACCGTCGCAAGGCCATGGCCATCGCGCCGCTGTGGCGCCTGGCGTTTCGGCCGTTCTTCCTGGCCGGGTGCGTGCTTGCGCTGTTGGCCATTCCGCTGTGGCTGGCGGCATTCACCGGACGACTGTCTGCCTGGCAACCGGCCGGTGGCTGGCTGGCCTGGCACCGTCATGAACTGTTGTTCGGCTTTGGCCTGGCGATTATCGCCGGGTTCCTGCTGACGGCGGTGCAAACCTGGACCGGTACCCCGGGGCTCAGCGGCAAGCGATTGACCGCCCTGGCGTTGCTGTGGCTGGGCGCGCGCCTGGCCTGGTTGACCGATGCGCCTTGGCCCTTGTTGGCAGTGCTGGAGCTGGGTTTTGCCCTGGCGGTCGCCGCGTTGATGGGCGTCACGCTGTGGCGAGTGCGGCAGAAGCGCAACTACCCGATCGTGCTGGTGCTGCTGCTGTTGGCTGCCGCCGATGGCTTGTCCGTGTACGGTCTGATCCGGCATGACGAAGGCCTGGAGCGCCAGAGCGTGCTCACCGGCTTGTGGTTGGTGGCGGCCATGATGGGGTTGATCGGTGGACGCGTGATTCCATTCTTCACCCAACGCGGCCTCGGTCGGGTGGAGGGCGTTACTCCTTGGCCATGGCTCGATCGGCTGTTGCTGGCGGGCTCGGCACTGGTGGCGTTGTTGTACGCGTTCGGTCCGGCGTTGTCGGCCAGTGTCTGGGTCGGTGTGTTGTTCGCCGCGTTGGCCGTAGGCCACACGATTCGGTTGGTGCGTTGGCATGACCGGGATCTGTGGCGGGTGCCGCTGCTGTGGTCCCTGCACCTGGCTTATGCATGGTTGGCACTGGCCTGCCTGGGCATGGCCCTGTGGCACTTCGGTGCGCCGATCAACCCGAGCCTGGCAGTGCACAGCCTGACCATTGGTGCCATGGCCGGGCTGATCCTGGCGATGATTGCCCGCGTCAGCCTGGGCCATACCGGTCGCCCCCTCGAGCCGCCGAAAGGCATGACACTGGCCTTCATTCTCTTGAACCTGGCTTGCTTGAGCCGTGTGGTGCTGGTGCTGGTATTGCCGCTGGCTGCGCTGTGGCTGGCAGGTGTGTGCTGGGCGCTGGCGTTCGGGCTTTACGCCTGGCGATATGGCCCGATGTTGTGGCAGGCGCGGGTGGATGGGCATCCGGGTTGAGTCCGCTGGACAGAGGGGAACGATGATGTACGGGGTCTTGCTGGTTACGCATTTGTTGGCGGCCATTGCCTTCATCGGCACGCTGTTTTTCGAAGTCTGCATCTGGCACACCGCCCGCCGGCCACTGGCCCAGGGCGCCCGGGACGCCGCGGACGAGGCGATCGCCAAGCGTTCGCGGCACGTTTTGCATGGTGTGGTGCTGGTGCTCTATGGCGCCGGCATGGCCCTGGCCTGGCAGCATCGCAGCGCATTGAGCCAGCCGCTGGGCAACAGCTTCGGCCTGCTGCTGAGCCTCAAGATCCTCTTGGCGCTGAGCATCATCGGGCACTATTTGTGGCTGGCGTACTGGCTCAAGAGCGGACGCCTCACACCGAGCCGGGCCACTTGGCTGCGCCGCAGCATCCTCGGGCACATGGTGTTGATCGTGGTGTTGGCCAAGGCGATGTTCTATTGGCAGTTTTGAATTGGAGACAAGCGCTGAACGGCTGTGGGAGCAAAGCTTGCTCGCGATGGCGCGGTGTCAGTCAATATTGATGCTGACTGATTCACCGCTATCGCGAGCACGCTTTGCTCCCACAGGGATTTTGCTCCCACAGACAGAATGGGCGGTGTTTGAGGTTAATGGGCAGCGTTCATCGCATTGACGAACAGCACGTTGTTTTCCAGGTGGATGTGTTGCATCAGATCGTCGCGCAGTTCGACCAGCCCGCGGTACAGGGCGCGCCAGGTGTTGCAGGCGTCGGCGGGCGGGGTGATCTGGTCGGTCAGGGTGAGCATGGTTTCCAGTGCTTCGCCGTGCTGGTCGTGTTCATAGCGCAGCACCTGGATCGGCGCCGAGGCGCGTTCGCCCAGGCCTTGTTGCAGCATCGGGAACAGCACCTGCTCTTCCTTGAGCATGTGGCCTTCGAGTTCCTGATAAAGGTCTTGCAGGTGATCGGCCAGGCCGTTCGGGCAAGTAGGGCGGGCGCCGTGCACCAGCTCGACGCGGCGAGCCAGGCGGATCAGTTCCGGCAGCTGTTCGCGGTGACGCGCGTGATAGCGCTCCAGGATGTGGGCGATCAGTTCGGCCTGGGGTTCGTTGCGCCAGTCATGGCCCAGTTCGCCGGCTGCTTGCAGTGTCTTCAAGGCGTCGGCGATCAGCAGTGGGTTCAGGCCCTTGCCGAGCGCCGCTTCGCGCAGGGACTTTTGCCCACCGCAGCAGAAGTCGAGGTTGTAATGATGGAAGGTACGGGTCGCACCGGGAATGTCGCAGGCCAGTTGGCCCAGGCTTTGTTCCAGTAGATCGAGGCTCATCATGTTTCCTTGGGTGAATCCCGGGGAGGGACAGATGACATTCGCAGTGCAGTCAGCGTGCCATATTTAACTTGTTGAAATTTAACGATTAATTTTTTTGCAGGGTGATTGTCACCCTGGCTGCACGGGGTCAAACGAACCCTGGAGGGTCATCACTACCATGCTGCGTGAAAGCCTGGCCGCCGACTTGATCGTCGAGCTGCCCAATGCCGTGCGCTTGCAGCGCCTGGTGCAGACGCTACGCGAATACTTCAACAGTGGCGCCGTCGGATTGTTGCGCCTGGACGAGGACAGTCTCAGGCCTGTGGCGACCGTGGGCCTGGTCCACGAGGCCCTTGGCCGGCGGTTCGTGATCGCCCAGCACCCGCGCCTGGCCGCGATCATGGCCTCGCGCGAACCCACCTGGTTCGAGCCGGACAGCCGCTTGCCGGACCCCTATGACGGCTTGCTCGATCACCACGTCGGTGAGCCGCTGCCCGTGCACGACTGCATGGGCGTGAGCCTGTACGTGGAAGGGCAGCTCTGGGGCGCGATCACCCTGGATGCGTTGCATGCCGGCACCTTCGACAGCCGCGCCCGCGAGGAACTCAAGCGCTGCACCCTGCAGATCGAGGCGGCGGTGCGGGTCACCCGGCTCGAACAGGAAAACCGTAGCCTGCGGGCCTCGCGCAGTGACCAGGCGGACTTGCGTGTGCCGACCGAGGAGGGCGAGATCCTCGGGCGCAGCGAGGGCTTGCAGCAGTTGCTCAACGAACTGGACGTGCTGGCCGACTCTGAGTTGCCGGTGCTGCTGCTGGGCGAAACCGGCGTGGGCAAGGAGTTGTTCGCCCGACGGTTGCACCGCTTGTCCCGGCGCGGCCACAAGCCGCTGGTCCAGGTCAATTGCGCGGCGCTGCCCGAGTCCCTGGCCGAGAGCGAATTGTTCGGTCACGTCAAAGGCGCCTTTTCCGGGGCGACGACCGATCGTGCCGGGCGTTTCGACGCGGCCAACGGTGGCACGCTGTTTCTCGACGAAGTGGGCGAACTGCCATTGAGCGTGCAGGCCAAGTTGCTGCGCACCCTGCAGAACGGCGAGATCCAGCGCCTGGGGGCGGACAAGCCGCTGCACGTCGACGTGCGGATCATCGCCGCCACCAACCGGCATCTGCCGGACAGCATTCGCGACGGCCTGTTTCGTGCCGACCTGTATCACCGGCTCTCGGTGTACCCGGTGCCGATCCCGCCACTGCGCGAGCGCGGCCACGATGTGCTGATGCTGGCGGGGCATTTCCTGGAGCTGAACCGCACACGTCTGGGGTTGCGTGGGGTGCGCCTGTCGCCGGCCGCTGAACAGGCGCTGCTGGCGTACAGCTGGCCGGGCAACGTGCGGGAGCTGGAACATGTGATCAGTCGCGCGGCGTTGAAACAATTGAGCCGAGGCGCCAATCGCAGCCTGATCATGACGCTGGAACCGCAAGTGCTGGACCTGGACCTCAACGCGGGTGTGGCCGCGACCCAGGCCTTGCTTGAGCCGTCTCCCGACGCGGCCGACGCGCCGTTCCTGCCCTTGAGCGAAGCGGTGGACGATTGCCAGCGCCAGGCGATCTACAGGGCGCTGGAGCGTTGCGGGCAGAACTGGGCCGGTGCGGCGCGGCTGCTGGAGATCGACCCGAGCAACTTGCACAAGTTGGCGCGGCGGTTGGGGCTCAAATAGCGGTTGGTCGAAATACCGAGGTGTTCTCATCGCGAGCAGGCTCGCTCCCACAAAGGGTCGGTGTACGCCGCCACACCTGTGGGAGCGAGCCTGCTCGCGATGGCGTCCACCCATTCACCACAAAAGCCTACATTGACAACGATCAAGGCCAGCCAACCCCACAGAATCCACACTGGGCCAAACCCACAGTGGAGATACCGACATGCCCCTTTCCCTGGCAGAAATGCGCCGCCAGTACATTCGTGATGGGCTGGATGAGGCCCAGGCGCCGGACGAGCCGATGGCGCTGTTCGGCGTGTGGATGCAACAGGCCCGCGAGATCGAGCAGCCGCCGGTAGAAGCCAACAGCATGGCCTTGGCCACGGTGGACGAGCATGGCAGGCCCCACTGCCGAGTGTTGTTGCTCAAGGGGTTCGGCGCCGATGGCTTCTCGTTTTTCGGCAACTATGACAGCGGCAAGGGGCAAGACCTGGCCGCCAATGCCTGGGCGGCCATGACCTTTTTCTGGCCGGGCCTGGAGCGTCAGGTCCGCATCGAAGGGCAGGTCCATAAGTTGGACCCTGCGCTGTCGGATGCCTATTTCCAATCCCGTCCGTTGGCCAGTCGTCTCGGCGCCTGGGCGTCGCCACAAAGCCGACGACTGGACGATCGCGCAGCGCTGGAAACCTTGTTGGCGCAGACCGAGCGACGCTTCGCCGATCAAGCCGTCCCGCGTCCGGCGCATTGGGGTGGCTATTGCCTGCGCCCCGAACGGCTGGAGTTCTGGCAGGGTCGTGCCGATCGTTTGCATGATCGTCTCGACTATCGCCTGCAAGACGGCGCATGGCAGCGCAGTCGCCTGGCGCCGTGAGTGCCGAGGGAGGTACCTCCATGGAGGAATAGGCCGGGCAACGATTGCGGTTCAGGCTGGGCCATCTTTTCTGACAGGACGGCTGACCATGGCCCATCTGACGCAACGCCTTTTTCAACCCCTGAACATTGCCGTGCTGACCATCAGCGATACCCGCACTTTCGAAACCGATACGTCGGGCCAGACCCTGGTGGATCTGCTGCAAGCCGGCGGGCATGTGCTGGTCGACCGCGGCCTGGTGCGGGACGACATCTACCAGATCCGCGCCAAGGTGTCGGAGTGGATCGCCGACCCCCAGGTGCAAGTGGTGTTGATGACGGGTGGCACCGGTTTCACGGCGCGTGATAACACGCCTCAAGCGGTGGCGCCGTTGCTGGACAAGCTGGTCGACGGCTTCGGCGAGTTGTTCCGTCAGGTGTCGCTGGCAGAAATCGGCATGTCGACCCTGCAATCGCGCGCACTGGCGGGCATGAGCAACGGCGTGCTGGTGTGCTGCCTGCCAGGTTCGCCGGGTGCATGCCGGACCGGTTGGGAGAAGATCCTGGCCAGTCAGTTGGACAGCCGCACCGGCCCGTGCAATTTCACGCCGCATCTCAAGGTGCAAGCCGGTATCGCGCCGGTCGCTTGCGAGACGCGCTCGTGAGCGGCCGGGTGTGCGACAGCGGTGTGTTGATGCCAGTGGACGAGGCTATCCGACACTTGCTCGACCAGGCGCCGCCGCCACCGCCCGTGCAGCGGATCGACCTGGATCAGGCGCTGACCCGGGTGCTGGCCGTCGACATTCTCTGCCCGATGAACCTGCCCGCCTGGGACAACAGCGCCATGGACGGTTATGCCCTGCGCGCCGCTGACTTGCCGGAGGAGGGCGGTTACCTGGCGTTGGCCGGACGCATTGCCGCCGGTGACGAACCGGGCGAGCCGTTGCAGGCTGGGCAGGTTGTACGGATCTTTACCGGTGCGCCGCTGCCGCCGGGCGCTGACACCGTGGTGCCCCAGGAAAGCTGCCAGGTGGACGGCGAGCGTGTCTGGCTGCCGTCGGTCTCCCGTGCTGATCACGTGCGCAAGGAAGGCGAGGAACTGCGCCGAGGCGATCTGTTGCTCAAGGCCGGCACACGCTTGCGTGCCCAGGAGCTGGGATTGCTGGCCGGTGCGGGGATCGCGCGGGTGGAAGTCTATCGCCCGTTGCAGGTTGGCCTGCTCAGCAGCGGCGATGAATTGCGTGAGCCGGGTGAGCCATTGGCGCCAGGGCAGATCTACAACAGCAATCGTCGCAGCCTGGCGGCGCTTCTGCGCGGCTGGGGTATCGAGGTGCACGACTTCGGGGTCATGCCCGATCAACTGCAGGCCAGCCGCCAGGCCCTGAGCCTGGCCGCGGCCGAGTGCGACGTGTTGCTGACGTCGGGCGGCGTGTCGGTGGGCGAAGAAGACCACCTCAAGCAAGCCATCGAGTCCCTGGGCAGCATCGACCTGTGGCGCCTGGCAATCCAGCCGGGCAAGCCGTTGGCCTTTGGCGATGTGGAGGGCAAGCCTTGGCTCGGGTTGCCAGGCAACCCTTCGGCGGCGTTGATCACGGCGCTGATCGTCTTGCGGCCGTTCCTGTTCAGGGCCCAGGGCGTGGACCAGGTGATGCCGGTGCCGTTGCAAGTGCCCGCCGGATTCGATTGGTTGCAGCGCAACAAGCGTCGGCAGTATCTGCGGGCCAGGTTGACCCCGGACGCCGACGGACACCTGTGCGTGGAGCTGCACCCCCAGCAAAGCTCGGCGATGTTGACGGCCGCGTGCTGGGCCGACGGGCTGGCCGTGGTGGACTGTCAGACACAGGTGCGCAAGCACGACAGCGTGCTGTATCTACCCTTTGCCGCGTTGATGCATTGAAGGCAATTGATTGCCGTCAAGGCCGCCGGGCTGTGGCTGGCTAGACTGGCGGCGGCCTTAAGGTTTGTACGCAAAGCGCTTGCGCGATTTGCGTACAAACCATCGTTTTCTCACGAGGATGCCCCATGCAACTGGTTTGCCCGGCAGGGAATTTGCCTGCCCTCAAAGCGGCGGTGCGCCAAGGCGCCGATGCCGTTTATGTTGGCTTTCGCGACGATACCAATGCCCGGCATTTCGCTGGGCTGAACATGGACGACAAGCAATTCGACGCGGCGGTCGCGCACATCCGTCAAAATCAACGCAAGCTGTACGTGGCGGTTAACACGTACCCGCAACCCAAGGGTTGGGAGCGTTGGCAACGGGCGGTGGATCGCGCCGCCGATTTCGGCGTGGACGCCCTGATCGCCGCCGACCCAGGCGTGCTCGCCTACGCCAGCCAGCGTCATCCGCAACTGGCGCTGCACCTGTCGGTACAGGGCTCGGCGACCCACGCGGCGGCCCTGGCTTTCTACGCCGAGCGTTTTGGCATTCGTCGCGCCGTGCTGCCCCGGGTGTTGTCCCTGGCGCAGGTGCGGCAAGTGGCAGCGGCCAGCCCGGTGCCGATCGAGGTCTTCGGTTTTGGCAGCCTGTGCATCATGGCTGAAGGGCGCTGCCACCTGTCTTCGTACATCACTGGCGAATCGCCGAACCTGTGCGGCGTCTGCTCGCCGGCCAAGGCCGTGCGCTGGAGCGAAGATGCCCAGGGTCTCAGTGCGCGCTTGAGCGAAGTGTTGATCGACCGTTACACCCCGGACGAGCCGGCTGGTTACCCGACCTTGTGCAAGGGCCGGTTCCTGGTGGGCGGCAAACGCTTCCATGCGCTGGAAGAACCCACCAGCCTGGACACCCTCGATCTGCTGCCGGAACTCGTGGCCATTGGCGTGGAGGCCGTGAAGATCGAAGGCCGCCAACGCAGCCCGGCGTACGTCGAGCAGGTGACCCGGGTCTGGCGTGCGGCACTGGATGCACACCGCACCGCGCCGCAACGTTTTCGGGTACAGGAAGAATGGCGCCAGGTGTTGGCCGGTTTGTCAGAAGGCAACCAGACCACCCTGGGTGCCTACCATCGATCATGGCAATGAGGGAGGCCTGATGAAACTCAGCCTGGGACCGGTCCTGTTTTATTGGGACAAAGCGCAACTGGGAAATTTCTACGCCGAGATGTCGGCGTTGCCATTGGATGTGATTTACCTCGGGGAAACCGTGTGCTCCAAGCGCCGGGCGTTTTCGCTGGACCAATGGCTGGGCCTGGGACGCGAGTTGCAAGCGTGCAGCCAGGCGCAGATCGTGTTGTCGAGCCTGACCCTGATCGAAGCGGCGTCGGAACTCTCCTCGCTGCGTCGGCTGTGCGACAACGGACAGCTGCTGGTGGAAGCCAATGACATGGGGGCCGTGCAGTTCCTCGCCGAGCGCAAGCTGCCGTTCGTGGGTGGCCCGGCCTTGAACCTGTACAACGGTCATTCCCTGGCGCAGTTGCAAGCGAGCGGCATGATCCGCTGGGTGCCGCCGGTGGAATGTTCGGCGGCACTGATCGCCGATGTGCTGGAGCAAGTGCGCGACCTGGGCCGCGAAGTGCCCGAAGTGGAGATTTTCTCCTACGGTCATCTGCCCTTGGCTTATTCGGCACGGTGCTTTACCGCCCGCGCTGAAAACCGCCCCAAGGACGACTGCCAGTTCTGCTGCATCAACTATCCCGACGGCCTGGCGTTGAGCAGCCAGGAAGGCCAGCAACTGTTCACCCTCAACGGCATCCAGACAATGTCCGGCGAGGTGACGAACCTGTTGGCCGATTACAACGCACTGACGGCCTGCGGCGCCGATATGCTGCGCCTGAGCCCCCGCGCCCAGGGCATGGCTGAGGTGGTCATGGCCTTCGACAGGGTGCGCCAGGGCGAGGCACCGCCGCTGTTCGTCGACGGTTGCAATGGTTACTGGCATGGCCATGCCGGCATGTTGAAAGTAGAGGAGGCAGGCCTGTGCTGAGTCCGAAGAAGTGGCTGCTCAAAGGTGCCGATCGGTTGTTGCCGTTGGTGGGCAAGGTTCCGTTCATGGTGCAGCGCCTGGCGTTGCAGCAAGCGCTCAATCGCTGCCTGGCCGAACCTTTGCGCGACGGTGGCTTCGACGTGTTGCGCGGCCGCTGGTTGTGCCTGCGGGTGCCTGACCTGAAGTTGTGCTGGTACCTGACCCTGGCCCGTGACGGATTGCGCATTGCCGAACGGGCGCAAGCCCAGGTCACCATCAGCGGCAACTGGCGTGAATTCCTGTTGCTGGCCAGCCGGCAGGAGGATCCCGACACGCTGTTCTTCCGTCGTCGGCTGGTGATCGAGGGGGACACTGAATTGGGGTTGGCCCTCAAGAACCTGATCGACAGCCTCGACCCGGAAGTGTTGCCGCCATGGTTGTGGCGCAACCTGGAGCGGGCGGGCAAAGGCTTGGCAACGGTCTGATGAGAGCCCCTATGAGTACCCCGACGAAAGCCCCGAGCGAACTGCCCCTGGTGTACTCCTGCTCCGGTTGCTCCAACGTGGCGCAACTGGCCAACACCGCCGCCCTGCGCCTGGACCGCGCCGGGCTGGCGGAGATGTCCTGCATCGTCGGGGTGGGCGGGCACGTGGCGGCGCTGGTCAACAAGGCGCGCTCGGGGCGACGGATCATTGCGCTGGACGGTTGCGCGCTGCAATGCGTCCAGGCGTGCCTGCAACAGCACGACCTGACGGCGGATGTGCATGTGATTCTGAATCAGTTGGGGCTGCGCAAGCGCTTTGGGGTCGATTGCACGGAGGAGGAGGGGGATGCGTTGTTCGAGCAGTTGATCCCCCTGATCGCGGTCGCTCAATAACTTGAATCAACCTTTGTAGGATCAACCTTCGTGGCGAGGGAGCTTGCTCCCGCTGGACCGCGAAGCGGTCCTGAAACCTGGCACCTCAGTGTGTCAGGCTGATTGAGTCGGCACTGATGGGGCTGCTGCGCAACCCAGCGGGAGCAAGCTCCCTCGCCACAGGTTTGTCGACAGTCTGGGATGAATCAGCATTGCCTCATCAACAACGGGACAGGTGGTGCCGCGTTACTGCTGGTAAGCCTCCAACTCTTCCTCGGCCAGGATGCGAATGTTGCGTCGTTCCATGGTGATCAGGCCACCGTCCACCAGGCGGTGGAGAATGCGTGAAAACGTCTCTGGCTGGATGCCGAGCTTGGAGGCGACCAGCCGCTTGGACACTTGCAGCACCACCTGGCCGTTACGCGGGTCGCGCTCCTGCAGCAGGAAGTTGATGACACGCCGACTGGCGCTGGCCAGGGTCAGGTTGTCGATGTCCTTGAGGCGCTGGTGCAAATGCACGCTCATGCTCGCCAGGATCGCCAGGCAGACCTTGGGTTGGTCCTCCAGGGCCTTGCGGTAATGCGTGCCTTCGATGCTCACCACCACACTGTCCTTGATGGCCGATGCGCTCACCGGGTAGCAACGGGCCTGGCTGAACAACAGGGCCTCGGCAAACGTCTGGCCGGGCTGGATGATTTCGACCAGGTTTTCCTGGCCTTCACCGGTGACTCGGTACAGCTTGACCTGGCCACTGACCAGCAAGAAGAAACGCTTGGCCGGATCGCCCTGGTGCATGAGGGTGCTGTTGCAGCCCAGGCGCTTGAGGACGGCCAGGCCGCACACGTCTTCGAAAACCCGCTCCGGCAACTGGCTGAACAGGTGGTGACGACGCAACATTAAAACGATGGAAGGGTGGGTCAGCATGGCGTACCTCCGCGTGCCGTCATGGTAGAGCCCTGGGCCCTGGCGGCCTATGCCTCGGCCGGCCTACCTCTGAAGAGGGATGGGGCTGCCATGGCAGGCAAATCAATACCTGCGCAGCCCAACCTGTGGCGAGGGAGCAAGCTCCCTCGCCACAGGTTGGGTGATTATTCATGGACTCCAGTGGGCTAGCCCGCCCCGCGCAAGTGCTCCATCGCCCAAACCGCCGCTTCGACCCGCGAGCGCAGGCCGAGCTTGTGCAGCAGGTTCTTCACGTGAACCTTGACCGTGCCCTCGGTGATGCCGAGCTTGTGTCCGATCACCTTGTTGCTGTGGCCGCCGGCAATGCTCTTGAGCACCTGGCGTTCGCGATCGGTCAGTTCGACTTCGACCTGGCGCGGTGGGGAGCGCAGGGCCTGGGCCATGACGCGGGTCAGGCCGGGGCTGATGACCAGGGTGCCGCCCAGGGCATCGCGGATGTACTGGATCAACAGCTCCGGTTCCATGTCCTTGAGCAGGTAGCCATTGGCGTCCAGGCGCAAGGCGTCGCGGATGTCGTCTTCGGCATCGGACACGGTGAACAGCAACACCTTGCCGGTGTAGTGCATGGCGCGCAGCCGACGCAGGGTTTCGATGCCGTTCATCTGCGGCATGTTGTTGTCCAGCAGCACCAGGTCGGGCTTGAGGGGTTCGATCAGGCTCAGGGCTTCTTCGCCGTGGCTGGCCTCGCCGACGATCTGCAAGTCGTCTTCGAGTTCGAGCATCTGGCGGATCCCGCGACGCATCATCGGATGATCGTCGACCAAGAGAAGGGTGTGGCGCAGGGGGGCGTTCATGGTGCAATGCTCTCGGTGTGGTGGCCCAGGAATTCGGGTTGGAAGCGCACCCGTATGCAGGTGCCCTGGGGTGTTCTGGAATTGATCTGGAGCTGGCCGTGCAGGCTGCGGGCCCGTTCGTTCATGATGTTCAGGCCATGGTGCTCGCGCTGGTCGACCTCACCGCTGAAGCCGCGGCCATCGTCTTCGATCGACAGCTGCACGGTTTCGCCTTCCTGGCGCAGTTGCAGCCAGGCGTTCTCGGCATGGGCGTGGCGCAGGCAGTTGGACAAGGCTTCGCGGGTGATCTGCAGGATGTGGATCTGCTCGCTGGCCGATAGCTCGAAAGCCAGGGCGTCGATGCGCAGGTGCACCTGGAAGTCGCCACGGCTGGAGAACTCCTCGGCGGTGTCCTTGAGTTCTTCCACCAGGCCATCGTCATGGATCTGCAGGCGGAAGGTGGTCAGCAGTTCGCGCAACTGCCGATAGGCGTTGTTGAGGCCTTCGCGCAATTCGGTGGTCACGGTTTCCAGGGTCTGCACGGGCTCGCCACGGCGCATCAGGGTCTGCATGCGGCTGACTTGCAGCTTCATGTACGACAAGGCCTGGGCCAGGGAGTCATGCAGTTCGCGGGCGATGATGGTGCGCTCGTCGAGCAGCAGCAGGCGATGGTCCTGTTCGCGCTGGCGCTTGAGCGACAGCGACGTGCCAATCAGGTTGGCCAGGGCCTGGATCAGCGCGGTTTCCCACGGTTGTGCCTCATGGCCGTCGACAAAGTGGGCCTTGAGTTCGCCCAACTCGTGACCCTGGTTGCTGATGCTGAAGGTGCGGGGGAGGGCCGCGGTGTGTTTCTGGCAAGTGGCGCAATCGCTGCTGGCGCACACCTGACGGTTGGCGGCGCCGTGCAAGGCCAGCAGTTGTCGGGCCGGTGCCTGCAATTGCCCTTGCAGGCACAGCGTCAGGCGCAGGCCGGGCAGGCGCTGTTGAAAACGGCGGATCAGTTCATCCAGCTCCTGGGCGTTGGCCTGGCGGGTGGCCAGGCTGCCACTGCTCTGGTAAAGCAGCTCCAGGGCGGCGTTGGCCTGTTGCAGGTTCAGGGTCTTCTGCTGCACCTGGTTTTCCAGGGTGCGATGGGACTGCTCGATCGTCTCGGCCATGGTGTTGAAACTGGTCGCCAGTTGGCCCAGTTCATCTTCGGACTGATGGTTGACCCGCACCTGGAACTCGCCACGACGAAAACGCTGCGTCGCGTCGACCAGCTCTTGCAGCGGCGAGACCACCCCGTACTGCAATTCATACAGGCCGATCAGCAAGATGATCATGGTGCTGAACAGCGCGACACCCTGGATCGTCTGTTGCCAGCCCTGTTTATGTTCGCTCTGGCGTTGCAGCAGCGTGACGAACTGGTCCAGTTGCTCGACGAAGGAGCTGGCGCTGGTCTGGAAAAACGCTGCATCGCCGCGCTCGATGGCCGGACGCAGGGTCTGGTTCCAGCGTTGCAGCAGGTTGAGATAGCTCTGGTGCAGGGACGTCGTCGGGCCGTCTTCCAGGACGATGCGCAGGGCTGGGCTGTCCAGGCGTTGTTGCAGGCTTTCGATGATCGCGGGGATCTCGTCATTGGCCCCGGCCGCCAGTTTCCAGCTCAGGTGGTAGGTCTCCATGCGCACGGAGCCGGCGGTATTGATGGCGGCGGCATCGCCCTGGCTGAACCAGGCGATCAGCCCGGCGCTCAGGGAGCTGGCCAGGGCCAGGATTGCGATGAGGATCACCGCCAGCCCGGCGCGAGCGGGCAGGGAGCTGCGCAACCAACGCATCATTGTGGCTGACCCGCAAGGGAAATCGACAAACTGGACATGAGCACGCGCCAGATCATGGGTGTTGCAGCCCATCCTGGACGCACTACCTCTAAAGAGTTGTCGGCCGCTTCATATCCCTGAAAGTTTCGGCCTGTTTCCTCAAGATACTGATAAACAAAGGGTTTTATCAATGTCAGGGTCTACCCCTTTAGAGGTAGGCAGCCCAAGGATAGGCCAGTACCGCTCAAAGACTCGTTGATCCAAGTCAAGTTTTTGCGGGGTCGGCATCACTAGTCTGCGCTCATTGAACTGACTAGGGTGCTTCGTTATGCGAGCGCAAGTGCAACAAGGGCTGGTACTAGGGATGAGTACCCTGGCCTTCACCGTGTGCTTCATGGTCTGGATGATGTTTGCCGTGCTGGGCGTTCCAATCAAGGAAATGCTCTCCCTCAACGAAACCCAATTCGGCCTGTTGGCCGCCACGCCGGTGCTCACCGGCTCGCTGGTGCGTTTGCCCCTTGGGCTGCTGACCGACCGCTTCGGCGGCCGGATCGTGTTTTTCCTGCTGATGTTGTCCTGCGTACTGCCGCTGTACCTGATTACCCTGGCCACCGAATTCTGGCAGTTCCTGGTGCTGGGGCTGTTCGTCGGGATGGCCGGCGGTTCCTTTTCCGTGGGCATCGCCTACGTCGCCAAATGGTTCGACAAGCACAACCAGGGCTTCGCCATGGGCGTGTTCGGCGCCGGCAATGCCGGTTCGGCCGTGACCAAGTTCCTGGCCCCGGCGCTGATCGCGTATGGCAGCTGGCACCTGGTGCCGAAGGTGTTCAGCGCCATTCTGTTCATTACCGCGGTGCTGTTCTGGTTTCTCACTGCCGAGAAGAAAGAACACCGCAGCGTGGGCGGCGCCAGTTTGCGTGAGCAGCTCCAGGCCCTGAGAGAGCCGGCCGTGTGGCGCTACTGCCAGTACTACTCGATCGTGTTCGGCGGTTACGTGGGCCTGGCGTTGTGGATGACCAAGTACTACGTGCAGGAATACGGTTTCAGCCTGCAAAGCGCGGCGCTGCTGGCCGCCTGCTTCTCGCTGCCGGGCGGCGTGCTGCGGGCTGTCGGTGGTTGGATGTCGGACCGCTGGGGCGCCCAGAGCGTGACCTGGTGGGTGTTGTGGGTCAGCTGGATCTGCCTGTTCCTGCTCTCCTATCCGCAGACCCAACTGCAAGTGCGGACCGTCAACGGCATCGTCGACTTCCACATCGGCCTCAACGCCACAGTGTTCACGGTGCTGCTGTTCGTGATGGGCATTGCCTTCGCGTTCGGCAAGGCCTCGGTCTTCAAGTACATCGCCAACGACTACCCGAAAAACATGGGCGCCGTGTCCGGCATCGTCGGCCTGGCCGGCGGCCTGGGCGGGTTCGTGTTGCCCATCATGTTTGGCGCCCTGGTGGACCTCACTGGCGTGCGCTCGTCCTGCTTCATGTTGCTGTACGGCGTGGTCTGGGTCTCTCTGACCTGGATGTACTTCAGTGAAATGCGCAAGCGCCCATTTCTGGGTAAACAGCTGCCAGCCACCCAATCCCCGTTTTCCAGCATTGCCCAAGGAGAAGAACATGTCCGTTCTGCAAAAGCCTGAAAAAGGCCCGGTCATTCATGACTGGCGCCCGGAAGACCCCGCGTTCTGGGGCAGCAGCGGCAAGCTGACCGCCCGGCGCAACCTGTGGATCTCCATCCCGGCGCTGTTGTTGGCCTTCGCGGTGTGGATGGTCTGGAGCACTGTGATCGTGCGCTTGAACGCCATCGGCTTCAGCTTCAGCACCGACCAGTTGTTCTGGCTGGCAGCGTTGCCAGGCCTGTCGGGTGCCACCCTGCGCATCTTCTACTCGTTCATGGTGCCGATCTTCGGTGGTCGCCGCTGGACTGCCCTGAGCACCGCCTCGCTGCTGATTCCTGCACTGTGGATGGGCTTTGCCGTGCAGAACCCGGCCACCCCTTACAGCGTGTTCGTGCTGATCGCGCTGCTCTGCGGTTTTGGTGGCGGCAACTTCGCCTCCAGCATGTCGAACATCAGCTTCTTCTATCCCAAGTCCCAACAAGGCACCGCCCTGGGCCTGAACGCCGGCCTGGGTAACCTGGGTGTGTCGGTGATGCAGTTCTGCGTGCCGCTGGTGATCTCCTTCGGTGTGTTCGGCTTCATGGGTGGCCAGCCACAGGTGTTGGCAGATGGCAGCTCGCTGTGGTTGCAGAACGCCGGCTTCATCTGGGTACCGTTCATCGTTGCCGTGACCCTGATCGCCTGGTTCGGCATGAACGACCTGTCCAGCGCCCGCGCTTCCTTCAGCGAGCAGGCTGTGATCTTCAAGCGCAAGCACAACTGGTTGATGTGCTGGCTGTACCTGGCGACCTTCGGCTCGTTCATCGGCTTCTCCGCAGCGTTCCCGCTGCTGATCAAGACCTCGTTCCCGGAAGTCATCGCTCTGAAATTCGCCTTCCTCGGCCCGCTGGTTGGTGCCCTGGTGCGCCCATTGGGTGGCTGGCTGGCAGACAAGCTCGGCGGTGCGAAGGTCACCCTGTGGAACTTCGTGCTGATGATCGTGATGGTGTTCGGCGTCATGCACTTTCTTCCGCAGCACGGCGAGGGCGGCAGCTTCTACGGCTTCCTGGGCATGTTCATGTTGCTGTTCATCACCACTGGCGTGGGCAACGGTTCGACCTTCCGCATGATCCCGGTGATTTTCCGCACCCTTCACGAGAAGGCGGCACTGGGCAAGAAGCCTGAGGTGCGCGAGCAGGCCCTCAAGAGCGCCGGCAAGGAATCGGCCGCCGTACTGGGCTTCAGTTCGGCCATAGGCGCCTTCGGTGCGTTCTTCATCCCCAAAACCTTTGGCTCTTCGATGGCCCTGACCGGCGGCCCGGAGATGGCCTTCTACATGTTCGTCGGCTTTTACCTGAGTTGCATCGTGGTCACCTGGTGGTGGTACGCCCGCAAGGGTAGCGCGACACCTTGCTAAGTCGAATTTAACCAAATTGCGTGGGCGGGGCGCAGATCCCGCATGGCAAGCCTGAGAGGAAGACACTGTGAGTCATTTATTGGATCAACTGCGGTTTTTCAACCGCAAGCAAGGCGAGTTCTCTGACGGTCACGGCGAGACCCGCAAGGAATCTCGCGACTGGGAGAACGTCTATCGTTCCCGCTGGCAATACGACAAGATCGTGCGCTCCACCCACGGGGTGAACTGCACCGGTTCGTGCTCGTGGAAAATCTACGTCAAGAACGGCCTGATCACCTGGGAAACCCAGCAGACCGACTACCCGCGCACCCGTAACGATCTGCCGAACCACGAGCCACGCGGCTGCCCTCGTGGTGCCAGCTACAGCTGGTACATCTACAGCGCCAACCGCCTCAAGTACCCGAAAGTCCGCAAGCCGCTGCTCAAGCTGTGGCGCCAGGCGCGCCAGACCCTGGCACCGGTGGAAGCCTGGGCCAGCATCGTCGAGAACAAAGCCAAGGCCGACTCCTACAAGAGCAAGCGTGGCATGGGTGGCTTCATCCGCTCCAACTGGGAAGAAGTCAACGAGATCATTGCCGCCGCCAACGTCTACACCGTCAAGCAGCACGGCCCTGACCGCGTGGTGGGCTTCTCGCCGATCCCGGCGATGTCCATGGTCAGCTACGCGGCCGGTGCGCGTTACCTGTCGCTGATCGGCGGCGCGTGCCTGAGCTTCTATGACTGGTACTGCGACTTGCCACCTGCCTCGCCAATGGTATGGGGCGAGCAGACCGACGTGCCGGAATCGGCCGACTGGTACAACTCCAACTACATCATTGCCTGGGGTTCCAACGTTCCGCAGACCCGTACCCCGGACGCGCACTTCTTCACCGAAGTTCGCTACAAGGGCACCAAGACTGTGGCGATCACCCCGGACTACTCGGAAGTCGCCAAGCTCACCGACCTGTGGCTCAACCCCAAGCAGGGTACCGACGCCGCGTTGGCCCAGGCCTTCAACCATGTGATCTTCAAAGAATTCCACCTGGACAATCCGAGCGCCTACTTCACCGACTACGCCAAGCGCTACACCGACTTGCCGGTGCTGGTGATGCTCAAGCCGGTGCTCGGCGCCGCGCCAGGTGCTGGCTTCCAGCCGGACCGCTTCCTGCGTGCCAGCGACCTGGCCGACAACTTGGGCCAGGACAACAACCCCGAGTGGAAAACCATCGCCATGGATGCCAACGGCGAGCTGGTTTCGCCACAAGGTTCCATCGGCTATCGCTGGGGCGAGAAGGGCAAGTGGAACATCCTGCCTCGTGAAGGCGGTGAGGGCCGTGAGGTCGACCTCAAGCTGAGCCTGATCGGCGGCGACGTCGCCGAGGTGGGGTTCCCGTACTTTGCCGGTGAAACCCAGCAATACTTCCAGCACGTGGCAGGCGAAGCCGTGCAGTTCCGCCGTGTGCCGGTGCACAGTGTAGTACTGGCAGACGGCAGCGTGGCGAAAGTGGCCACGGTGTTCGACTTGTCGGCCGCCAACCTGGCGATCGACCGTGGCCTGGGTGGCGCCAACGTCGCCAAGGGCTATGACGACGCCTCGGTGCCTGGCACCCCGGCCTGGCAGGAACAGATCACTGGCGTGAGCCGCGAGAAGGCGATCCAGATCGCCCGTGAGTTCGCTGACAACGCCGACAAGACCCGTGGACGCTCGATGATCATCGTCGGTGCGGCGATGAACCACTGGTACCACATGGACATGAACTACCGCGGGCTGATCAATATGCTCATGCTCTGCGGTTGCATCGGCCAGACGGGCGGCGGTTGGGCTCACTACGTGGGTCAGGAAAAACTGCGTCCGCAATGCGGTTGGCTGCCCCTGGCCTTCGGCCTGGACTGGAACCGCCCATCGCGGCAAATGAACGGCACCAGCTTCTTCTATGCCCACAGTTCCCAGTGGCGCCACGAGAAGATGAGCATGCACGACGTGCTCTCGCCGCTGGCCGACAAATCGCAGTTCCCCGAGCACGCCCTGGACTACAACATCCGCGCCGAACGGGCCGGCTGGTTGCCGAGCGCACCCCAGCTCAACACCAACCCGCTGCACATCTGCCGTGATGCCGCCGCGGTGGGCCTGGATCCGAAGGACTACGTGGTCAAGTCGCTGCAGGACGGTTCCCTGCGTTTCTCCTGCGAACAACCTGACAGCCCGGTGAACTTCCCGCGCAACATGTTCATCTGGCGCTCCAACCTGCTGGGCTCCTCGGGCAAGGGCCACGAGTACATGCTCAAGTACCTGCTGGGTACCAAGAACGGCGTGATGAACGAAGACATCGGCAAGGTCGGCCACTGCAAGCCTACCGAAGCCGAGTGGGTGGACGAGGGCGCCATCGGCAAGCTCGACCTGGTGACCACGCTGGACTTCCGCATGTCCTCGACGTGCGTGTATTCGGACATCGTCTTGCCGACCGCTACCTGGTACGAAAAAGACGACATGAACACCTCGGACATGCACCCGTTCATCCACCCGTTGTCCGCGGCCATCGATCCTGCGTGGGAATCGCGTTCGGACTGGGAAATCTACAAAGGCATCGCCAAGGCGTTTTCCTCCATGGCGGTCGGCCACCTGGGCGTAGAGAAAGACCTGGTCACCGTACCGTTGATGCACGACAGCGTCGGCGAACTGGCCCAGCCGTTTGGCGGCACCGACTGGAAAACCGCTGGCGTGGCACCACAACCGGGCAAGAACGCACCGAACCTGCAAGTGGTCGAGCGTGACTACCCGAACATCTACAAGCAGTTCACGTCCCTGGGCCCGATGCTGGAAAAACTCGGCAACGGCGGCAAGGGCATCAACTGGAACACCGATACCGAAGTCAAATTCCTGGGTGAGCTCAATCACCACGAAGTTGAAGCAGGCATCAGCCAAGGGCGGCCGAAAATCGACAGCGCCATCGACGCTGCCGAGGTGATCCTGTCCCTGGCCCCGGAAACCAACGGCCACGTAGCGGTCAAGGCTTGGGCGGCACTGTCGGAATTCACCGGCATCGACCACAGCCACCTCGCCGTGTCGAAAGAGCACGAGGCGATCCGCTTCCGCGACATCCAGGCGCAACCGCGCAAGATTATCTCCAGCCCGACCTGGTCTGGCCTGGAAGACGATCACGTGAGCTACAACGCCGGCTACACCAACGTCCATGAGTCGATCCCATGGCGCACCATCACCGGTCGCCAGCAGTTCTACCAGGATCACCCTTGGATGCAGGCGTTCGGCGAGCAGTTCATGAACTACCGTCCGCCGGTCAACACCCGCACCATCGACGTGGTCAAGGGCAAGCGCACCAATGGCGAAACCGAGATCGTGCTGAACTGGATCACGCCGCACCAGAAGTGGGGCATCCACAGTACCTACACCGACAACCTGATCATGCTCACCCTGAGCCGCGGCGGGCCGATTGTCTGGCTCTCGGAAATCGACGCCAAGCGCGCCGGTATCGAGGACAACGACTGGGTCGAATGCTTCAACGCCAACGGTGCCCTGACGGCTCGTGCGGTCGTTAGCCAGCGCGTCAAGGAAGGCATGGTGATGATGTACCACGCCCAGGAACGGATCGTGAACGTGCCCGGCTCGGAAACCACCAAGACCCGCGGCGGCCACCACAACTCGGTGACCCGTGTCGTGCTCAAACCTACCCACATGATCGGTGGCTACGCACAGCAGGCCTACGGTTTCAACTATTACGGCACGGTCGGTTGCAACCGCGATGAATTCGTCGTGGTACGCAAGATGGCCAAGGTCGACTGGCTCGACGGTTCCAGCGGCGATGACCTGCCGCGCCCACTGCCGACTGAGCTGGATTGAGGAGATTGAGATGAAAATTCGTTCACAGATCGGCATGGTCCTGAACCTGGACAAATGCATCGGTTGCCACACTTGCTCGATCACTTGCAAGAACGTCTGGACCAGCCGTGAAGGCATGGAATACGCCTGGTTCAACAACGTCGAGACCAAACCTGGTATCGGCTACCCGAAAGAATGGGAAAACCAGGACAAGTGGAAGGGCGGCTGGGTCCGCAATGCCAACGGTTCGATCAACCCACGCATCGGCGGCAAGTTCCGCGTGTTGGCGAACATCTTCGCCAACCCGGACCTGCCGAGCCTGGATGACTACTACGAACCGTTCGACTTCGACTACCAGCACCTGCACACCGCCCCGCTGGGCGAGCACCAGCCTGTTGCGCGGCCGCGTTCGGTGGTGTCCGGCAAACGCATGGAGAAGATCGAGTGGGGCCCGAACTGGGAGGAAATCCTCGGTACTGAATTCGCCAAGCGTCGCAAGGACAAGAACTTCGACAAGATCCAGGCGGACATCTACGGTGAGTACGAAAACACCTTCATGATGTACCTGCCGCGCCTGTGCGAGCACTGCCTGAACCCGGCGTGCGCGGCGTCTTGCCCGAGCGGTGCGATCTACAAACGCGAAGAGGACGGTATCGTCCTGATCGACCAGGAGAAGTGCCGCGGCTGGCGCATGTGCATCAGCGGCTGCCCGTACAAGAAGATCTACTTCAACTGGAAGAGCGGCAAGTCGGAAAAATGCATTTTCTGCTACCCGCGTATCGAAGCCGGTATGCCGACCGTCTGCGCCGAAACCTGCGTGGGCCGGATCCGCTACCTCGGCGTGCTGCTGTATGACGCCGACCGTATCGCCGAGGTGGCGAGCACCGCCAACGAGCAGGACCTGTACGAGAAGCAACTGGAGATCTTCCTCGACCCGAACGACCCTGCTGTGATCCGTCAGGCCCTGGCCGATGGCGTGCCGCAATCGGTGATCGATTCGGCGCAACGTTCGCCGGTCTACAAAATGGCCGTGGACTGGAAACTCGCACTGCCGTTGCACCCTGAATACCGCACCCTGCCTATGGTCTGGTACGTGCCGCCACTGTCGCCGATCCAGAACGCCGCCGAAGCGGGCACCGTTGGCATGAACGGGGTCATTCCGGACGTCGACAGCCTGCGTATTCCGCTGCGCTACCTGGCCAACCTGCTGACTGCTGGCGATGAGAAGCCGGTCAAGCTGGCCCTCAAGCGTCTGTTGGCGATGCGTGCCTACAAGCGTTCCGAGCAAGTCGACGGCGTGCAAGACCTGAAAGTGCTGGCCGATGTCGACCTGAGCGTGAACCAGGTGGAAGAGATGTACCGCTACCTGGCGATTGCCAACTACGAGGACCGTTTCGTGGTGCCAAGTGCTCACCGTGAAGACGCGATGAGCGATGCGTTCGCCGAACGTTCCGGTTGCGGTTTCAGCTTCGGCAGCGGTTGCAGCGGCAGCTCCGACACCAACATGTTCGGTGGCAAGAAAGCCAACCGTCGTGACGTGATCAAGACCGTGCAGTTGTGGGAGGAATGAGCATGCGCATTCTCAAGGTGATTTCGTTGCTGCTTGACTACCCGACCGAGAGGCTGGTGGAAGGGCGCGACGAACTGGAGGAAGCGATCCTCCAGGCGCGGGAAATCAGCCCCAACCAGCGCGCGGGTCTGTTCGAGCTGCTGGAAGTGATCTGCGGCAAGGATCTGATGGACGGCCAGGAGCACTACGGTGCCCTGTTCGGCCGGGGTCGTTCGCTGTCGCTGCTGCTGTTCGAACATGTCCACGGCGAGTCCCGTGACCGGGGCCAGGCCATGGTGGACATGATGGCCCAGTACGAGGAAGCGGGTTTTGCGATCGGCGTGAAGGAGTTGCCCGATTACATCCCGCTGTACCTGGAGTTCTTGTCCACCCGCGAAGACTTGGAGGCCCGCGAGGGCCTGGCGGATGTCGAGCATCTGCTGGCGTTGCTCGCGGCGCGGCTGGAGGAGCGTGAAAGCGCTTACGCCAACTGCTTCCGGGCGCTGTTGCAGATCGCCGGGGCGGAGCCGCGCGACGCGGTGGCCCAACTGCGCGAGCAGGTGAAGGCCGAAGTGCGCGACGACTCCCTCGAAGCCCTGGACAAAATCTGGGAAGAAGAGGCCGTGGACTTCCTCAAGGCCGAGCAACAGGACCGCTGCAGCTCGCTGCCAAGCGCCCCGGGCAAGGCTCGGGAAGAAAGTGCAGTGCCGTTGCACTGGGTGGATTTTCAGCATGAAGGGCTGGCCGCAGCGCCGGCCGGGGAGGTACGCAATGTCTAAATGGGATCTGTTGTTGTTCGGGGTGTACCCCTACGTCGCCTTGGCGATTTGCCTGATCGGCAGTTGGGCGCGGTTCGACCTGTCCCAGTACACCTGGAAGGCCGGTTCCAGCCAGATGCTGAACAAGAGCGGCATGCGCGTGGCCAGTAACCTGTTCCACGTGGGTGTGCTGTTCGTGCTGGCCGGTCACTTTGTCGGCCTGCTGACACCTTCGGCGATCTATCACCACGTGCTGAGCACCGAGAACAAGCAGTTGCTGGCGATGGTGTCCGGTGGCTTCTTCGGGATGCTGGGCCTGATCGGCCTGCTGATGTTGCTCAACCGCCGCCTGAGCGACCCACGGGTACGTGCCACTTCCAACACCTCGGACATCCTGGTGCTGGTGGTCTTGCTGGTGCAACTGGTGCTGGGGCTGCTGACCATCGTGGCCTCTACCGGCCACATGGACGGCTCGGTGATGGTGATGCTGGCTGACTGGGCACAGAACACTGTGCTGTTGCGTCCAGTGGACGCCGCGACTTCCATCGCGCCGGTGAGCCTGGTCTACAAGCTCCATGTCGCGCTGGGCCTGACCCTGTTCGTGCTGTTCCCGTTCACTCGTCTGGTCCACATCATCAGTGCGCCAGTCTGGTACCTGGGACGTCGTTATCAAATCGTTCGGCAGAAATTCTGAGGAGAAGATCATGGCGAGTGGATGCGGATGTGGCGGTGGTGGCGGCGGCGGTGGTGGCTGCGCTTCCTCCGCGGTGAAAGCAGCTCCGGCCGTGGCGCCGGTTGCCGATATCGAACCGGCAGGGGCGGTGCAGTTTGCACCGGCCCAGGCCACTGCGGCGGCTGAAGATCAAGCCCCGGAGTTGATTGCCAGCAGCGAACAGGAATGGCCGATCATCAGCGTCAACGGCGTGTCGATCGCGCCGCAGGCGATGGCCCAGGAACTGCAATATCACCCGGCCGAGAGCCGTGAGGATGCGGTCTACCAGGCCGCTCGGGCCCTGGTGATCCGCGAATTGCTCCAGCAGCGCATTGCGCAGCTGGGCCTGACGTTGCAGGTGGCTGCCGGTGAAAACGAAGAGGAAGCGGCCACGCGGCTGCTTCTGGAGCGTGAGGTGCAGGTGCCGCAATGTGACGAGGACACCTGCGTGCGTTACTACGAAAGCAACCGTGCGCGCTTCCACAGCGCGCCGTTGCTGGCAGTACGGCACATCCTGCTCGAATGCGCCCCGGACGACGCCGAGGCCCGCAGCCTCGCCCATGTCCAGGCGGAATTGCTGCTGGAGCGGTTGGACCAGAACCCGGGCAGTTTTGCCGATCTGGCGCTGAAGTACTCGGCTTGCCCTTCCAAGGAGCAGGGCGGATCGTTGGGGCAGATCAGCAAGGGCCAGACCGTGCCTGAGCTGGAGCGTCAACTGTTCACCCTGGAAGCGGGACTGGCCAGCAAACCACTGGAAAGTCGTTATGGCTGGCACGTGATCAGCATCGACCAACGGATCGACGGTCAACCGCTGCCTTACGAGGCAGTGGCGACGGCGATCCGTACCCAGCTGGAGCAGGGCGTCTGGCAAAAAGCGCTGGTGCAGTACCTGCAAACGCTGGTGGGGGCGGCCGATATTCGCGGCATCCACCTCCAGGGTGCCGACTCGCCGCTGGTTCAGTAAGCACCGGCTCAATCAGGGGATATTCATGAACGCTGTGTTGCAGGACGGTTTTGGGCGCCAGATCGATTATTTGCGGATGTCGGTGACCGATCGTTGTGATTTTCGTTGTGTGTACTGCATGGCGAAAAACATGACCTTCCTGCCGCGTCAGCAAGTGTTGACCCTGGAGGAGTTGCAACGCCTGGCGCGACTGTTCGTGGGCCTGGGGGTGAAGAAAATCCGCTTGACCGGTGGTGAACCGTTGATCCGTCCAGGCATCGTCGGGCTGTGTCGCGACATCGCGGCACTGCCTGGCCTGCGGGAACTGGTGATGACCAGCAACGGCTCGCAGCTGGGCCGATTGGCCCGGCCGCTGGTCGAGGCTGGGGTCAAGCGCATGAACATCAGCCTCGACAGCCTGGACGGGGATCGCTTTCGGGCGATTACCCGCAACGGCAGCCTGGACCAGGTGCTGGCGGGTATCGAAGCGGCGACGACGGCGGGGTTCGAGCGGATCAAGCTCAACTGCGTGGTCATGAAGGGGCGTAACTTCGATGAAGTCCCGGCGTTGGTGCAATACGCGATCGAGCAGCGCATCGACATCAGCTTCATCGAGGAAATGCCGTTGGGAGAGGTGGGACGTTCCCGGGGCGAGTCGTTCTGTTCCAGCGACGAGGTACGGGCCGCGATCGCCACTCATCATCGGTTGCTCGACAGCACCGAGAACAGTGGTGGGCCGGCGCGCTACGTGCGCCTGGAACAACATCCCGACACGCGGATCGGCTTCATTTCTCCCAACACCCACAACTTCTGCGCCAGCTGCAACCGCGTACGCATGACCGTCGAAGGACGGTTGCTGTTGTGCCTGGGGCAAGAAAACTCCCTGGACCTGCGCGGCTTGCTGCGCCGGTATCCACTGGATGACCAACCGGTGATCCATGCCGTGCAACAAGCGCTGCGTGGCAAACCGCTGCGCCATGACTTCACCCCGGACGGGGAGGTGCAGATCGTGCGGTTCATGAACATGAGTGGGGGCTGACCGACCCACCGCTATCGCGAGCAAGCTTTGCTCCCACAGAGATCTCGGTGTTCACAAATCCTGTGCACACACAAATCACCTGTGGGAGCAAAGCTTGCTCCGGGCGACGATCCGACGATGACGGCAGTCCAGCCAGCATCGCCCCCTGACCGCCTCACCATCCCCCGCAATCAAACCTCAACCCCCATTCTTGATATCGATCAATTGCAAACCCGCCTTTTGCCCGTAACCTCCACTGCATATTGTGTTTTAAGTGTCTTGAAAATCTATATGTTGTGTCTGGAGCCAAAATGCAGAGCACGTTGATCTCAGTAGGCTGTAACCGCTTGCACAAGCGCGACGGCAGTGTCGTCGCCTTTGATGCGGACAAGATCCGCCAGGCGTTGATCGCCGCCGGCAAGGCCACCGGCGAATACGCCGACGCCGACGCCGAGGAGTTGCTCAAGGCGGTATTGGCGCGGTTGGAAGGGCAGACTCGCTTGAACGTCGAGCAAATCCAGGACCGTGTCGAGCGCGTGCTGATGGACGCCGGTTTCTTCCTCTCCATGCGTGCCTACATCGTCTATCGCGAGCAACACGGGCGCCTGCGCCGCGATCGCCGCACGCTGGTGGAAGTCGCGACGTCGATGAACGAATACCTGGAGCGCGAAGACTGGCGCGTGCAAGCCAACGCCAACCAGGGATACTCCCTGGGCGGCTTGATCCTCAACGTATCGGGCAAGGTCACCGCCAACTACTGGCTCGACGAGGTCTACAGCCAGGCCATCGGCGAAGCGCACCGCGAAGGCGACCTGCACATCCACGACCTGGACATGCTGGCGGGCTACTGTGCCGGCTGGTCCCTGCGCACGCTGTTGCACGAAGGCCTCAACGGCGTGCCCGGGCGTGTCGAAGCTGCGCCGCCCAAGCACCTGAGCAGCGCCTTGGGGCAAATGGTCAACTTCCTCGGCACCCTGCAAAACGAATGGGCCGGGGCCCAGGCGTTCAGTTCGTTCGACACCTACCTGGCGCCCTACGTGCGCAAGGACAAACTCAGCTACCAGCAGGTGCGCCAGTCGCTGCAGGAATTCATCTACAACCTCAACGTGCCATCGCGCTGGGGCACGCAGACGCCGTTCACCAACCTCACCTTCGACTGGGTCTGCCCGCAGGACCTGCGTGAACAGATCCCGGTGATCGGTGGCGAGGAAATGCCGTTTGCCTACGGTGACCTGCAAGAGGAAATGGAGCTGCTCAACCGCGCCTACATCGAAGTGATGCAGGCCGGCGATGCGAAAGGGCGGGTGTTCACCTTCCCGATCCCGACCTACAACATCACCCACGACTTCCCGTGGGACAGCGAAAACGCCGACCGGCTGTTCGAGATGACCGCCCGCTACGGCTTGCCGTATTTCCAGAACTTCCTCAACTCGGACATGCAACCTAACCAGGTGCGGTCGATGTGCTGCCGCTTGCAACTGGACGTGCGCGAGCTGCTCAAGCGCGGCGGCGGCCTGTTCGGTTCGGCCGAGCAGACCGGTTCCCTGGGCGTGGTGACGATCAACTGCGCGCGCCTGGGCTATCTGTACAAGGGCGACACCAATGCCCTGTTGCAGCGCCTCGATACCTTGATGGAGATGGCCAAGGAAAGCCTGGAGGTCAAGCGCAAGGTGATCCAGCACCACATGGACGCCGGCCTGTACCCCTACACCAAGCGCTACCTGGGTACCTTGCGCAATCACTTCTCCACCATCGGCGTGAACGGCCTGCACGAAATGCTGCGCAACTTCACCGATGACCAGCAAGGCTTGCACACCGAGCAGGGCCGGGAATTCGCGTTGCGCTTGCTCGATCATGTGCGCGCCACGCTGCTGCGCTTCCAGGAAGAAACCGGCCACCTCTACAACCTTGAGGCCACGCCCGCCGAAGGCACGACTTACCGTTTCGCCAAGGAAGACCTCAAGCGCTACCCCGACATCCTGCAAGCCGGCAGTGCGGTCGCGCCGTACTACACCAACTCTTCGCAACTGCCGGTGGGCTTCACCGACGACCCGTTCGAAGCGCTGGAGCTGCAAGACGAACTGCAATGCAAATACACCGGCGGCACCGTGTTACACCTGTACATGGCCGAGCAGATCTCGTCCACCCAGGCCTGCAAGCAACTGGTGCGCAAGGCCCTCGGACGCTTCCGCCTGCCGTACCTGACAGTTACGCCGACGTTCTCCATCTGCCCGGTGCACGGCTACCTGGCGGGCGAGCACGAGTTCTGCCCGAAATGCGACGAGGCCTTGCTGCTCAAGCAACAACTCGCCGGCACCGTTCACTGATCCGATCCATCGACCGCAAGGAGCTTCACCCATGAACGCATCGCAAACCATTCCCCAAGCACAACGTCAACGTTGCGAAGTATGGACCCGAGTGATGGGTTATCACCGCCCGGTGGCGGCCTTCAATCCGGGCAAGCAGTCCGAGCACCGCGAGCGCGTGCATTTCACTGAAAGTGCGGCCGGGCGTCCATGAGCCGAGTGCTTCGGGTCGGGGGCATGGTGCCCCTGACCACCCTCGATTATCCGGGCCAGCTGGCTTGCGTACTGTTTTGCCAGGGTTGTGCCTGGCGTTGTCGTTACTGCCATAACCCGCAACTGATCCCGCCACGCGGCAGCGAGGAGGTGGATTGGTGCCGGGTGTTGGCGTTCCTGCAACGCCGCCGCGACCTGCTCGACGCCGTGGTCTTCAGCGGTGGCGAACCGACCTTGCAGGACGGTCTCGCATCGGCCATGGACGAGGTGCGGCAGATGGGCTTTCGCATCGGCCTGCACAGTGCCGGTATCAAGCCGGCGGCCTTCGCCAAAGTGGTCGGGCAAGCCGACTGGGTGGGTTTCGACATCAAGGCGCTGCCCGAAGATGCCTTGGACGTGACCCGGGTCGAAGGCAGTGGCGCGGCCAACTGGCGCAGCCTCGACCACCTGCTCGCCAGTGGCGTGGACTATGAGTGCCGCACCACGGTGCATTGGCATTTGTTCGATCCCGAGCGACTGCTGACCCTCGCCCGGCGCTTGAGCGAGTTGGGCGTGCGGCGTTTTGCCGTGCAGTTGGTGCGCACGGCACGCATGCTCGATCCGCACCTCTCCAGCGTTTCGGCACAAGCCTTGCAACCTGAGCTCTGGGCCGCCATGCGCGAATTATTCCCCTCGTTTGTGTTGCGCAGTTGACCGTCCTCCGGGATGAACGACCGACAGTGGCCCGGGATGACCGGGCCTTCTTTCTTTCAAGGTTTTCAGATGCGCTGCCCATTGGCAGAGAGTTGAACAGGGAGCATTTGAGATGACCAGACTCACCACCGCCCAACGTATCGTGCTCGGCTTTGCCATTGCGCCGCTGGCCTTGATCGCCTTGACGTTCTACGCCCTGAGTGACTTGGCGATGCTGCGCGACCAGGCCGAGCAGATTGTCCGGCAGGATTGGCCGAAGATTGACCCGATCATGGTGATCGCCACGGGCGTGCGCGATAACGCCAGGAGCACCCGGGACCTGTTGATCGACAAGAACAACGCCCAGGTGCAGCAATCGATCGACGCCACCCGGCAACGGATCACCCAGGCATTCGCCACGCTGGAACCACTGCTCGACCAGCCGGAAGGCAAGGCCGCGTATGCCGAATTGAAGAAGCGGCGCGAGGCCTACGTGGCCGCTTTCGTCCAGGTCCAGGCGTTGATCCGCCAGGGCGCGATGGAGGAGGCCATGACGCAGCTCAGGCAAGGTGTCATCCCGGCGGAACGCGAGGTGTACAAAAGCCTCGAAGGCATGATGGCGATGCAGGGCCAGGTCTTCGTCGAGCGCCAAGCGCTGGCCCAGGAGCGCTACAACGCGGCGCGACGCGACATGCTGGCGCTGGTGCTGGCTTGCCTGGCCCTGGTGAGTACCGTCGCGATCCTGGTCACCCGCAGCGTGACCCGCCCACTGGGCGGCGAACCCAATGATGCGGCGCGGGTGCTGAGCCACATCGCCCAGGGTGACCTGACGATCCGCGTACCGGTGGGCGTTGGCGCCAATGACAGCGTGATGGGCCACATGCATGACATGCAGCAGAGCCTCAACACCATGGTCCGGCACATTGCGGCGTCGGTGGACCAGGTGGCCAGTTCTTCCGAAGAACTGAGCGCCGTGAGCAGCCAGACCAGCAGCACGTTGCAGTTGCAGGGGCAGGAAATCGAACAGGCCGCGGCGGCCGTGAACCAGATGACCGCTGCGGTGGACGAAGTGGCGCGCAACGCAGTGAGCACCAGCGAAGCCTCGCGGGTTTCCGAGCAGACCGCCCAGCGTGGTCGGCAGCAGGTCCAGGAGACCGTCGCCTCCATCACCGCGCTGGCCGAAGGCGTGACGGACACCTCGGGGCGCATCCAGCAACTGGCCGGGCGAGTGCAGGACATCAGTTCCGTGCTGGACGTGATCCGCAGCATCGCCGAACAGACCAACCTGCTGGCCTTGAATGCCGCGATCGAAGCAGCCCGTGCCGGCGATGCCGGGCGGGGCTTTGCAGTGGTGGCCGACGAGGTCCGGGCCCTGGCCCATCGCACCCAGGAGTCGACCCGGGAAATCGAAGACATGATCGGCAACATCCGCCAGGACAGCGGGCACGCGGTGAGCTCCATGCAAAGCAACAGCGAGTTGGTGCAGGCCACGTTGCAGGTGGCCCAGCGCTCCGGCGATGCGCTGGATGAAATTGCCCATTCGATCTCGCAGATCAACGAACGCAACCTGATGATCGCCAGCGCCACGGAACAGCAAGCCCTGGTTGCCCGCGAGGTGGATCGCAACCTGGTGGGCATCCGCAACCTCTCCGAGCAGGTACTGCTGGGCGCCCGACACACCGACACCGCCGGCCAGGACCTGGCCCAGATGGCCGGCTCGCTGCATGAAACGGTGGCGCGGTTCAAAGTGTAGGCGCAGGCTCGCGGCCATTGAGCCTGGCACATTCCCTGTGGGAGTAAGCTCCTTCGCCACAGGGAATAGCGCTCATCACAGCATTTGTGATTCACGCCGATCCCCTGTGGGATCGAGCTTGCTCGCGAGGGTGGTGGATCAGCTTGCATCAATGCTGAAGGTGCCACTGTCTTCGCGAGCAAGCCCGCTTTTTACCAACCCCAGAACTGCAACCACCACCCATACCCCACCAGGCCGCTGGCCAGGGCCAGGCAGGCCATGGCCGAGACTTGTCGGATCGGTGACACGGCCGTTTGCCTAAGGCGCTTGAAGCCCAGCCACAGGCTCCAGGCAATCGCCGCGGTCAGCAAGCCGGCCCGGGCCGGTTGTACCCATTCCAGCAATAGCCCTTCATAGCGCAGCAGTTTCACCGTGGTGGCCGACAACCCTAGGAAAAGACCTGCACCGCCAAGGGGCGTCAGGGTAATGGCCAGGGGCCAATACTGTGCGCCATCGCCCGTGAGTCTTGCCGCCAGGCGCATCAACAACATCAGGGACGTGCCCAGCAGCACCGCGCTCATGCCCAGGTAGGCGAGAATGCAGAAGCCGTCGAGCCAACTGAAACTGTCGTTGAGTTGCGGGTAATGGGTCAGTAGCCACCAGGGTGCGTTGTCTTGCAGCGGCCAGAAAACGTCATGGGCGACCAGCCATTGGGCCAGCTCTTGCTTGAGGGCGATGAACCAGGGGCTGACGGTCCACTGGAAGGCCCCCATGGCGAGGCCGATCACGCCAAACAGCAGTAAGCGTGCGTCCCAGGGCGAGAGGTTGGTCGCCGTCGAGTGAAGGATTTCCTGGTTGCTGGAGCGGGCGATCAGGCGCACCGCGTCGCGCTGGCCGCTGCAACGCCCACAGGCGTGGCAGTCGGCGGCGCCGCGCAGGCGACGAATGTCCAGCAGCGGTGCACAGTTGGGCGGTGGGCGACGTGGCGCGAGGTTTTCTTGCCAGCGTTCTTCATTCACCTGGAAGTGCACCGGGGCCAAGCGGGCGAGCAGGGCGAAGACGCCACTGACCGGGCACAGATAGCGGCACCAGACCCGTTTGCCACGGGCGAACAACAGCCCCACGATCACTGCCGCGACGGTCGACCCGCCCAGGATCAGCAACGCCGCCTGGGCATAGTCATAGACGCTGATCAGTTGGCCATAGATTGTGGTGAGGCAGAACGCGAGCGTCGGCCAGCCTGCCCAGCGCAGCCCTCGAGGCATGCCCAGGCCCTTGCCATACTGGCTGGCCCATTCGCTCAAGGCGCCTTCAGGGCACAACACGCCACACCAGAGTCGACCGAACAACACGATCGACAGCAACACGAACGGCCACCACAGGCCCCAGAACAGAAACTGCGCCAACAACGTCAGGTTGTTGAGCATGTGCGCCTGGCTGTCCGGTACCGGCAGCAGGGCCGGTACCACCAGCAAGACCGCGTAGAACAGCACGACCGCCCACTGCACGGCGCGAATAGTCGCGCCGTGGCGCCGCATTCCATCGCCCAGGCGTTGAAGCCAGGGATTCAGGTTGGGCATGGCAGGGTTTCCACCTTACGGGGCCGCAGCCATCCGGCAACGACCAGCCAATAGCCAAGCCACACCAGCAAAGTCAGCAGGCTGGGGCTTGCACGATAACCGGTGAAGTCGGCAAGGAAACCGCCCAGGCCGTGGCCGTCGTCGAGGAGCGCGCTGCTGTCCCACAGTGCGTCGCCAATCGCGCGATACACCGCTTCGGGCCAGTCCATCGCCAGCAGTTGCCCGCCGATCCGTTCGATGCCGCTGACCAACAATGCGGCCCCCAAGAGCAACAGGATCGCTTCGCTGATGGCAAAGAAGCGCGGCCAGGAAATGAACCGGCGACTGCTGTGCAGCACCGAGACGGTCAGCAATGACAACACCAGGCCCGCCGCCGCACCCACGGCGAACAGCCCCAATTGCGGCCCTTCCAGGCGCGCTCCGGCGCCGTACAAAAAGACCACGGTCTCACTGCCTTCGCGGCTGACCGCGAGCAATGCCAGCACCAGCAGTCCCAGGCCACCCTGGCGGCTCAGGCGCTGATCGGCGTGACGCGTCAGGTCCTGCTTGAGTGAGCGTGCGTTGTGGTGCATCCAGCCGACCATCTGCACGATCAGCACGCTCGCCACCAGCGCCAGTGATGCCTGGAACCATTCGTTGGCGGCACCACTCATGGCTTCGCCGGCCAGCATGATCAGGCCGGCCAACAGACCAGACAACAGCAAGCCCAGCCCCGCGCCGGCCCAGACGTAGCGCAGCAGTCGGCTGGCCTGTTGCTGACGGCTGACCCAGGCCTGGAGAATCCCGATCACCAGCAGCGCCTCGACGCTTTCGCGCCAGACAATAAACATCGATTGACTCATGCAAACGCCTCCTGTTGACGGTCACTGGGCGAGAATTTCGCCTTCGGGCAGTTGCGAATTGAACTCATCGAAAAACGGATACTGCCCGGGGCGCAGCGGGTGGATCACCACGAACGTGGTGACCCCGGGCGACAGGACCTTTTCCACCCGCAGGGGCGTGCTCTCGAACTCCGCCGGGCCCTGGCCGACATTCTTGAGCACGATCTTGAAGCGCTGGCCGGCCGGCACTTGCAGTTGCTGCGGGGTGAAATGCCCGTCGCGTATGCTCAACTCATAGGTTGGCAGTTCGGCATGGGCGAGGGCAGGCAGCAGCAGACCGGCCAGCGTCAACCCCGCCAGGCGCCGACGGCGCGCCAGTTGCCCGGCGCAGGATGGGCGGTTCATCCTCAGTACCCGCCTTTTTTACCGATGCCGGCATAAACGAATTCATAACGCAGTTCGCAACGCTCGAACCAAGGCGCTACACCGGTTTCCTTGTCGGTGTGCCGGCCGAGGGAACCATGGCCGCCGGGTGGCAGGATGGTGAAGGTCAGTTGATATTTGCCTGGGCCGAGCAGCTTCACGTTGTCGCCATAGTGAGGGCCATCATTAGCGACCATGGCATGGAAGTCGCCTTTGACCTCGGTGTCGTTGCCTTGTTTTTTCAGTTGGAACGACACGTTGAGGTAAGGCACGAAGCTGCCTTCCTGGAAGCCTTGCGGGTTGTCCGCCGTGGCGCGGATGTCGGCTTCCAGGTGAACATCGGAGTCAGCCGTAGGGCGCATCATGCCGGCCGGTGCCATTTCGATCGGTTGCAGATACACCGCACCGACTTCCAGTCCTGGACACATCTGGGGTTCGCCGATGGGGTATTCCTTGGCCTGGGCCAGTGGGGCGAGAAACAGCAGGGCGAGGGACAGGGGAGCAACGGTGCGCATGATGACTTCCTGGACGATGTAAGAGATGGCCAAGTCTAGAAAGCTTCGCTGCGAATAATAATGATTATTGTCAATTTTTCGTTAGATTCTGCGATTGATTCTGCGATCGATTCGCAAATGGCTATAGCGCATGGGCTGTTCTTGATTCTGATCAAGACGGTGCCGGCCTTGAGCCGGTAAGGTTCAAGAACACCCATTGCTATCGGGGTTCACTATGGCCAAGCCTTTCCCTCTCAATCCCAAGCATCCCGAACGCATCTGCTGGGGTTGCGACCGCTACTGTCCGACGAGCGCCCTGGCTTGCGGCAACGGCGCCGATCGAACGATGCATCCGTCGGAGATGATCGGGGAGGATTGGTACCTGCATGGCGATTGGGGGTTGGAGCTCGTCGATATCACCGACAAGGCCATGGTTGAAAACGCCGCTCAACCGAAGGAATGAAGTAATACCTATGGTGAGGGAGCAAGCTCCCTCGCCACAATCACGCCTGTTTCAGAGCTTCGGCAACTGCCCGACGCGTCCCATCATCTCCGTCACGATCTGCAAGTCCAGCAGGAACTGTTCCACCGTCTTGAACTCGTTGTCGTTATGACCGGTGTACTTGACGTTGGGCATGGCCAGGCCGAACTGCACGCCGTTGGGCAGGTCATGGACGGACGTGGCGCCGGCCGAGGTGCCATATTTGTGCTCCATGCCCAGGTTCTCGCTCGCCACCGCCAGTAGCGCCTTGACCCATTCACCCTCGGGGTTGCGGTACATCGGTTCATCAATGCTGTAGTCGAAGGCCACTGGAACGTGGGTCTTTTGGGTCCAGGCGTCCAGTTTGTCGGTGATTTCGCGCTTGAGGGTTTGCGTCGACTTGCCCACCGGCACCCGCAGGTTGACCGCCAGCTTGAAGTTCTTCTCGTCCATGCCCACGTAGGTCAGGGAAGCGGTCAAGGGCCCCATGAAAGCATCGGAAAAACCAATCCCCAGTGTGTTGCCCAGGTAGTCGAGGCCCCAGTTGTCGGCGGCGTAGCGGGCGGCGTCGGTGATGTGGTTGTGCTTGAGGGCGATATTTGGGTCGAGGCTGTTGATAAAGCCCAGCATCCTTGCCACCGGGTTGATGCCGGATTCGGGTTCGGAGGAGTGCGCGGACACACCGGTGAACGTCAGTTGGATGTCGTTGCCGATCACCTTGCTCGTCACCTCGAAATTGCCGCCATTGCGCAAGGCATAGTCGTTGGCGGCCTTGAGCAGGCGGGGGGCTAGCTCGGCGGGTTTCTCATCCTTGAAGGTGGCCACGGATGTCGATGGAATCTGGTTGGTCGCCAGGCCACCGGTCAACGCGGTGATTTGCGCGCCTTCGCCCTCTGCGTCGCGTCGGGCGAAGTTCGCCATGACGGTGCCATAGCCTTTTTCGGCAATTACCACCGGGTAGCCGCCATCCAGCGCCAGGTTGTAGTTGGGCGTGGGGTTGTGCTCGAAGTAGTAGGGGATCGCATCGCCGCTGGTTTCTTCGGTGGTGTCGATCAACAACTTGAACTGCCTCGCCAGCGGCAGTTTCTCTTCCTTGATGATCTTCATGGCGTAGAGCGCCACCACGATGCCGTTCTTGTCGTCCTCGGTGCCGCGACCGTAGAGGCGGTCGCCGACCAGGGTGACCTTGAAGGGATCCAGGCGCGTGCCGTCCTTGAGCACCCAGTTTTCCGGCGTCACCGGCACCACGTCGGCATGGGCATGAATGCCCACGATTTCGTCCCCGCTGCCTGGAAGGGTGATTTCATAGACGCGGTTGTCGACGTTGCGAAAGTCCAGGTTGAAGGACTCGGCCAGGCCCTTGATCTTGTCGGCAATCTTGAGGAATTCGGGGTTTTCATGCTGGGGGACGCCGTCCTTGCGAAAGGTCGGGATGGCCACCAGTTCCTTCAGCGTCTCGGTTGCAGCCTTGCCATATTTCACCCGCGCATAGACGCCCAGCAAGCGATGGATTTCATTCTGCTGTTCGGCCGAGAGCGGTTTGTTGTCGAGGAATCCACTGATGGCGGGGCCAAGGTTGGCGGCTTTCCCCGGCTCGCTTTTGGCCACGCCTGCCAGGAATTGCCGGAAATCCGTGACGGACGTGTCGGTAAAGGATTTGACCAGGGTCGCGTTCTGTTGCGCGGTGAGGTTGGCGAATGCGGGGGCGGTGGAGGCGAGGCTGGACAGTACCAACGTGGTCACGGCCAATTGCTTGAGCGAGAAATTCATCGTGGTGGGCATTCCTTTGCAGGCGGTTGGGAGGAATGTGTTTCATGGTTGAAACACGCAGGGGCAACCTAACACTGCAAGGAGAGGCGGAGGGAGCCTTTGGGCGGAATCTGTCGCGATGAAACGCAAAAACGGCGCAGTAACGAAAATGAGCTCGCAACCGATCACGGTGGCATCAGCATGGATGCAAGCTGACCCACCGCTATCGTCGGAACGCCGCCCGGAGCAGGCTCGCTCCCACAAGGGTTTGAGCTGATCACAGAATTTGTGATCTACGCAGATCCCTGTGGGAGCGAGCCTGCTCGCGATTGAAGGCGACTCGGTCTCGCTACCGCTGACTCAGTGCGGCGCGCGGGGGATGGTCTTGAGCAGGTCTTCGGGGCTGATATAGCCCACCACCGGTTCTGCCGTGCTGCCTGGCAATGGCAGGTCAAGGATGTGCCCCTTGATCTTGCCGATGACGTGCATCTCGCAGGGTTTGCAGTCGAACTTCAGCGTCAGGACCTCATCGCCCTGGATCAGCTGCATCGGCGCGACTTTGGTCCGTACACCGGTGACCCCCTTGGCCTGCTTGGGGCACAGGTTGAACGAGAAGCGCAGGCAATGCTTGGTGATCATCACCGGTACTTCGCCCGTTTCCTCGTGGGCCTCGAACGCCGCGTCGATCAGTTCCACACCGTGGCGATGGTAGAAGTCCCGGGCCTTCTGGTTGTAGACGTTGGCGAGGAACGACAGGTGCGATTCCGGGTACACCGGCGGCGGGCTGGTCTCGGCCTTGCGACCACCCCGGGGATGCGCTGCGACGCGGGCCGCCGTCAGGGCTTCGATGACCTCGCGGCGCAGGGCCTTGAGCTGCGAATTGGGAATGAAATACGCCTGGGGCGCGTCCAGTTCGATGGTGCTGGCGTGGTATTCGGTGGTGCCCAATTGGCCCAGCAGGTCGTGCAGTTGCTCCAGCGCTTGCTCAGGCTTGTTCGCCAGGCCGAACGGGCCGTCCAGGGCGACGCTGGCGCGGATGCCTTCCTCGCTGGTGGCGGTCAGTTCCAGGCGCTCCTCGCGCAGGCGGGCGACCCACGACAGGCCGATACGACGCTCCGAAGAGGTCTTGAGCAGTGCTTGCTGCCAGTTGTGGTCCAGGTTGCGGCTCAGCGGGTGGTTGGGACGCAGTTTGTACAGGTCCGCCGGCATCTCGTTGGGCTCGACACGGTAGCGATACTGCTTCTGGCCGTCCTCTTCGAATTCGCCCTTGGGTTCGGCGATGTTGGCCCGGAAACCGAGCACTTCGCGCTTGACCAGCACATTGAGGCCGTCACCGTTGGACAGCGGATCGAAGGTCACGACTTGCAGGTCGCGCTTGCCGACTTTCTCCACCACGCCCACCGGCACGCCGGTAAAGGTGGGTGAGTCGAAGGCGCCGATGTCGATCTTGCGGTCGCTGACGAAGTAATCGGTGCTGCCACGGTGGAAGGTCTTTTCCGGATCCGGCACGAAGAAATGCACCGTGCGACCGCTGGAGGCGCGAGCCAGGTCCGGGCGGTCTTCGAGGACATCATCCAGGCGCTGGCGGTAGTAGGACGTGATGTTCTTCACGTAGCCCATGTCCTTGTAGCGTCCTTCGATCTTGAACGAGCGCACACCGGCCTCGACCAGGGCGCGGATGTTGGCGCTCTGGTTGTTGTCTTTCATCGACAGCAGGTGTTTTTCATAGGCGACCACGCGACCCTGGTCGTCCTTGAGGGTGTAGGGCAGGCGGCAGGCCTGGGAGCAGTCGCCACGGTTGGCGCTGCGACCGTTCTGGGCGTGGGAAATGTTGCATTGCCCGGAAAACGCCACGCACAGCGCGCCGTGGATGAAAAACTCGATGGCCGCATCGGTTTCGTCGGCGATGGCGCGGATTTCCTGCAGGTTCAGCTCGCGGGCCAGCACCAGTTGCGAAAAACCGGCCTGGTCGAGGAACTTCGCCCGTGCCAGGGTGCGGATATCGGTCTGGGTGCTGGCGTGCAGTTCGATCGGCGGAATGTCCAGCTCCATCACCCCGAGATCCTGGACGATCAACGCATCGACGCCCGCGTCGTACAGTTGGTGGATCAATTGGCGGGCCGGCTCCAGCTCGTTGTCATGCAGGATCGTGTTGAGGGTGGTGAACACCCGGGCATGGTAGCGATGGGCGAATTCCACCAGCCGGGCGATATCGCCCACTTCGTTGCAGGCGTTGTGACGCGCGCCGAAACTCGGGCCGCCGATGTACACGGCGTCGGCGCCATGCAAGATGGCCTCGCGGGCGATGGTCACGTCGCGGGCGGGGCTGAGCAATTCCAGATGATGTTTGGGCAAGGACATGTATTTTTTTATCAGGCAGGTCGCGGTCGAAGCGCGCATTGTAGCCGTCGGGCGCCCGGCAGGCACCTGCGGACTTGAATTTGCGTGACTTGGACCGATGCGCGGCGGTTATCCCAGGGTCATCCCTGGGACGCGCCAGCGCTGCACCAGCGGTTTCGCCCGGTGTTTTTTGCCAGGTACAAGAAGGCGTCGGCGGCCTTGATCAGCATGGCCGGCGTCACGTCCTCGGTGCCCGGCTGGCTCACGGTGACGCCCGCGCTGGCCGTGACGATGCCCAGTGGATGATCGCCGTGTTCGATCTGCAAGGCCCTGATCGCCTCCAGGATCTCTTGGGCGACCGTGATGGCGCCCGCGCCGTTGGTGTTGGGCAGCAACACGGTGAATTCTTCGCCACCGTAGCGGACCGCCAGGTCAGCGGGGCGCTTGATGGTGTTCTGGATTGCGCCGGCGATTGCCCGGAGGCATTCATCTCCGGCAGCATGGCCGTATCTGTCGTTAAAACGCTTGAAATAGTCGACATCGAGCATGATCAGCGCCAGGGACGAACCCTGGCGCTTGGCCAGGCGTATCTCGTCGGCCAAGGTGTTGTCCAGCCGTCGGCGGTTGCCCAGCCCGGTCAGGCTGTCGGTCAGCGCCATGTCCTTCATGGTCTGGTGGGCGCTGCGAATCTGCTTCTCCATGGTCATCCGGTAGCGCAACTGGCTCAGTACGATCAGTCCGAAGCCCACCAGTATCGCGATGAGGAACAGCAGCACCACGCCCGTCTTGAGCAAGTCGCGACGCCACGGTGCGATGATCGAGTCGCGCGACAGGCCCGCTTCCACCACCAGCGGGTAGGTGGTCAGCGCCCGGTAACTGTAGACGCGCTCGGTGCCGTCGACGACCGCCTTGGCCTCCACCACGCCTTGGTTCGAAGTGGGCAGGTGCTCCCTGAAGATCACGCTGTCGGCCAGGCTCTTGCCGATCACCGATTCGACGAAGGGGCGGCGGACCAGGATCGTTCCCTCCCGGGTGGCCAGGACCAGGGCGCCTTTGTCGTCAATCTTGAAATCGCCGTAATAGTCCACGAAATAGCTGACCTTGACCGTCCCCAACAGCACCCCGGCGAACGAGCCGTCGGGGTTGTTCAGGCGGCGTGAGATCGGGATGATCAGGTCGTTGGTGGAGCGGCTGCGGATCACGGAACCGATCCGCACGTTGCGGTCCTCATGGGTGCGGTGGTACTGGAAGTAGTCACGGTCGGCGTTGTTCGCCGGTTCCGGGATGGTTTCCTTGTCCGTGACCAGCCACTGCCCATCGGCGCCATAGATAAACAGCCCGTGCAGTTGCGGCATGATGGCCGCTTGCTGCACCAGCAGTCTGTGGATGCGCGGGATGTCCAGGCTCTGCATCCCGTCGCCTTCGACCCGTTCACCCAGGGCGGCAGTGACCACGTCCACTTGGCGGATGGTGTCTTCGGCATGCTGGGCCGTTGCCCGCGCCAGGTTGCTCACCGAATCGCGCGCAGACGCAAAGGCGGCTCGATAATCGCGCCAGGTCCGCCAGCCCTCGACGGTGAGGAATGCCACGACCACCACGAGCATGAAACTCACGGTAAGCCGCAAGGCAGCGCCAGCCCGTGCGGTCTGGGGAGGGAAGGCTTCAGAGCTGTCAACCACTGGCTCTGGCCGTTTGCGTCCGAGCATCAATATTTCCTTTTACGACGGGTCTGCGCATCGTTGGCGCGGTGCCTATCTTATTCGATTTCAGTACTTTAGCGAGCGGTGCGAAGGCAGGCAGGGGCGCGCTCGTCCACTGTCAGTGGCTGGCGCTTATGCGTCAAGGGCTGGTGGGCGTGCAACAGTACGTCCATTTTGCATTTTCCGTGGTGACAACTACGCTCAATCGGCGTCTCCCGGAGGGCGGCTGAACGCTGGACGAGTTCGCTGGCGGCCCGAGGTCCAACCGATCAAGACAGGGATAATCTTATGCCGGTTGTTCTGCATCAGTTCACGGTGGCCGTGGGCGGCGTCATGAATGCGGGTTATCTCGAAGCGCTGGAGCTTGCCCGGCAATGCGCGACCCATGCCCACACGCAGGCTCTACCGGGCGCTGGCCTGGCCCATGGGTCCTGTTGGGCCGCGTTGGCGACCGTGCCCAATCCCGGTGCGGGCTTTCCCGTGGGCCAGGCGGTCGGAGGCGGAGCCGCCTTGCCGTATGGCGTTGTATTCGGCAATTCACGCTTTTCGATTATCGGAGCGGCCGCGGTCGTACCCGGCGCGCCTGCGGTCGGTTTTTCCGGCCACGCGGAGCGCAATGCCCTGGTAGTGGCGGGCGGTAACGGCCTGGTCCCCCATGGCCTGCCGGCACCCAATGCCGGGCATTGGGTGATGTACGTTCAGTTGCATCCCTGCCAGTACTGCTTGCCATGGTTGCAGGGTGTCGGGGGCGGGGGACTGCTCAATCCTTTTGCAGCTGCGATCGCCGGCGCGCAGACCCTGCACGTCTGGTACCGCTGGGCTCACGATGCCGCCGGGTGCGCGGCGAAGGACAATTGGAACCTGCTTCCCCTGGCCACCAAGCTTGCGCAGATCAATACCTGGTAAGCAGCGCAGTGAAACGGTTCGGGGAAAAGCGCCACTGCTTCGGCCTTCATCATCCGCACCGTCGGGGCGATGTCGCTATGGCCGGCGATGCGGATTCTGCCATCATGATGATCGTCGGACCTGGATGGATCGAGGCAGAATTTGACCCTGGCACAGCTTATTGTCGCAACCTTCATCGCGCTGTCACTCCCAAGCGCCGGCCTGGCTGCGCCGGGTGAAAACGCTCCGTGCGGCGACCTGCTGCTCGATCTCCAGCACAAACCACCGCATCTGGCGTTCGTCGGTTGCCGCGCGGACGTGCTCTACGGGCTCAAGGTCCTGGTGGCTGATTATCAGGTCGAAGGCCGGTACGCTGCAGCGGTGGAGGGCTATTTCATGAAGGTGGCGAACCTGCCTGCCCTTGGCTTCTATTGCTGCGGTTGGGATTCGATCGGCAAGCTCGGGCGGGACGGAGAGCTGCACGAGGGCGCGCTGTCTTTCGAAGTCTCGATGGGCTCGGGTGAAACCCTGGTCAACCGTCGCCAGGATTGGCCGCGGATCCCCCTGTTCCACGTCAGCGTGACCCGTTTTCTGGAAGAGCCGTAGGCGCGGGCGGTCTATAGTCGACATCGTCATCAATTGACGGCACCAGCACCGTCAGCATGGCCAGCGGCCGCCCGTGGAGCGAGCGGGCGGCCGCTGGCTTCTTTAGATTGCCGGTGTCGACGATTCGACCTCAGACTGTGAAGCAATGGCGTTCACGATATGGGGCAGTGGACCGATATGCCCGCCTGTTCCTTGAGGTGTGCCCGTCCGAATCAATAGCTCTCTCATGTGTCTCGGCGTTATTACTGTGCCAGTCCTTTTAAACCATGACTGCACCGCAATGACGGCGGCTCCTACAACTGCCGTGGCCGCGGAGGTTGCTGCAAAAAGTGAAGTATAAGTTCTTGTAGGCCCCTCATTATAAAGATCACCAACGCCGCAAGTGGTCACATACCCATCACCCCAAGCCTGTAAATGTACCGGGCTGCCATAGGTAGAAAAAACGAAGCGATTACGGCCGGTCCGTGTTCCAGCACCGACGAGAATGCTTCCATTGTCGCCACGGCTTCTGTATTCCTCATAAAACGGATGGTCCAGATCTTCACCGCCATTACCGGCGGCAGCGACAACAATAATTCCAGCATCAGTGGCCTGTTTTGTTATGTCCCAGACGCCCCTGTTAAAGTCAGCGGGCACCAATCGGCCCTCACGACCGCCAGTTTGCATTTCATAGATGAATACGTCGCCGGCCCTTAAATGTTTCAAGCCCTCGGCAATACCGCCAACCCGGCCAAGAGGCCCCTGCGAAATACCGTAAAACACGTCAATATCATAGGCAGCGCCCAAGATGCCAAATCCGTTGTTTTTACCAAAGACGACACCAGCAACTGCAGTCCCGTGGTCATTGGTGTTCTCACCGGGCATTGGAACGAGTTCTATGAAGTTGGTACCTTCCAAATCCTCATGATCGTAAGCGAAATGGCCGTTTTCGATATCTGCACATCTAATTCCTCGACCTGTAGCTTCATATAATCGCCACGCATTCATGGCATCAATGCCTATAGCATTTGATCCCAAATCACCTTGGAGATAATCTTGCCGGTCTACAAAGTTTGGAGTTGTACTCGTGGGGGCTGCTGGCATACATTCGCCTGGCGGCGTTGGAGCAGTTCCGGTTGGATCGGGCTCAGGTTCGACTGGCTCGATTTCGACATATTCTACAATATCCATATTCCTCAGCGTCGTTGCGAGGCTCTGCAGTTCTTCAAGTGATAGGAAGGGTGCGTTTTTAATGTAAACGAGCCCCTTGTATTGGGAGAAATCAATACTGTTTTCTTTGTTTTTTATGTTGCCCGTCTCTGTCAGGTCTGGAATGGCGTGGCGATATTCTAAATGAGATAAAAAACTCGCATCCTTTGCTAGTTTTGCTGATTGATTGAAGAGTATCTTTCCATTTGTTACTTTGGAAATACTGTTCGGGGTAAACTTCACAAGCAAGTTATGGGACTCATTCATCACGCACCTCCATGGAGCATTCTGAGAGTTACTTGCTATGCAAACTACGGCCAAGGCTGTGCCTGTTCAGGTTCAGCCCGCCTGCTGGTGCCACTGCGGTAGCGCTCTTGCCGCTCTCGACTGCTTGCTCGTTATCGATATGTAAGTCCTTGGGAAACTCGGGACATGGCTGAGAATAGCAGAAGCCTGGCCGCCGTCACGCGGCGGAAACCGCCTGGCCTCCAGCGCCGATGCCAGTTGATCCACCGTCGTCGCGAGCAGGCTCGCCCACAGGGCTTGGCGCAAATCTAACGTGTGCGAGCTTGCTCGCGATGACGACGGCACAGTCGACCTCTTCATCGACCGAGCCGCCGCTTCCACCGGTATGTCTTCTGTATGGCTGATCAAGCCGACAGGGGCGGCGTCCGTGGCGGGATCCGGCGTTTGGACCCTGTCGCTTCAAATGCCGAAGCCAGGCGCAGCAGGGATGAGTCGTCGTAGGCGCGCCCGGCAAACGTCAGCCCGACCGGCATGCCGATGTCCGCCATGATCCCCATCGGGACGGTGACGGTTGGTACGCCGAGGTGGCGGATGGCGAGGTTGCCGTTGGCGACCCAGACGCCGTTGCTCCAGGCGATGTCGGCAGACACCGGATTGATATCGGCATCCGCCGGCCCGACGTCGGCCACGGTCGGGAAGATCACCGCATCGAGCCCGAGCCGATCCATCCATTGCTCAAGGTCGATACGCCGGGTTTCTTCGAGGCCTCGCAGCCCGTCCGGCAGGGTCGGGATCTGATCCCAGGGCGTGATGCCGCGCTGGGCCATTTTCACGTATTCGTCCATGCCAGCCGCCAGGTCGTCTTCGCGGTTGGGCAGGGTGCCGGGGTCGTGGGGAAAGATCAGCGGCCCATCGACGTCGGCCAGGCGATTGAGTTTCGGGTCCCCGTTGGCCCGCAGGAAGTCATCGAACGCCCAGGCCGACAGGTCCCACAGTTCATGGTGCAGGAACTCCTTGGAAACCAGGCTGCGGGTGAACACCGTCGGCGCCCCCGGACGATCGCCTTCGCAGTTGGACACCAGTGGGAAATCCACCTCGACCACTTCGGCGCCGCAGGCTTCAAGGGCTTTGCGAGTGTCGTTCCAGAGGTCGATCACCGAGTCGCGGGTGACGATGCGCTGGCCCGTCGGGCCGCCGATGCCCGGCGCTTCGGAGGTGCCCGCTTCAGGGTCGGCGTTGATGTACATGCGCGGGACACCGAACCGCACGCCCGCCAGGGCGCCGGGGTTGGCGGCAAGGCTTGGGTAGGAGGCCGGGCGGACCGAGTCGACGCTCGGGAGCGGCACCCAAGGTTGCAAGCGCCACAGGTCGCCCCGGGTATCGGGATCCTGCGCGACCACCACGTCGAGCACTTCAAGCAAGTCCGCCATGGTCCTGGCGTAGGGCACGACGACGTCCATCGTCGGCGTCAGCGGCCAGTTGCCGCGCACCGAGATCACCCCGCGCGACGGCGTGTAGGCACACAGGCCATTGTTGGAGGCGGGGCCGCGTCCGCTCGACCAGGTTTCTTCGGCCAGGCCGAAGGCGGCGAAACTGGCGGCGGTGGCGGTTCCGGCACCGTTCGAGGAGCCCGAAGCGAAAGGGGCGGTGAGGTAATCGGCGTTGTACGGGCTCTCGGCGCGGCCGTACACCCCGCGCTGCATGCCGCCGTTCGCCATGGGCGGCATGTTGGTCTTGCCCAGGCAGATTGCCCCGGCGGCGCGAAGCCGTTCGACGGTGAACGCATCGCGATAGGCAACCAGGTCCTTGAACGCCGGGCTGCCGGAAGCGGCGGTGAGCCCTTTGACCAGGTAACTGTCCTTGGCCGTGTAGGGAATGCCGTCGAGGGGGCCCAGGGTCTGGCCGCTGGCGCGACGGGCGTCGCAGGCTTGTGCTTCCTTCAGCGCCTCGGGATTGCGCACGACCACGGCGTTGAGGGCGGTAGGGGTGTCGGGGCCGTCGTAGGCATCGATCCGGGCGAGATAGGCCTGGACCAGCTCGACCGCAGTGGTCTGGCCGGATTCGAGCGCAGCGCGCAGTTGGGCAATGGAAACTTCGGTGATGTCGATCATGCAGTTACCGCCGCGGCAGAAGGATGATGGGGTGTGCGGGTCCATTGGCGTTGGGGCCTGGCACTTCAGGTTATCTAAAGGTGGATATTTATCGAGTTTTGCTTACTGTACTACGGAAGAGCGAGCAAGGGCAGCCAGGTTTGACCGAGACTGTTTCTCGGACCTGACAAAAACATTCCACCTTCAGGTTTCGTTAAGAAACGCTCCCGATACTTCTCCCAACCGCTTGAGGGAGAACGTTTATCCATGGCTGATCTTGACTGGAACATCCACCTGCCGCTGGCCTTCGGCGAGGCCGGCCAAGCCGTCCGCCATCTGCACCAGGCCCTGCCGGGACAGGCGCGGCGGGCGGAATTCGAAGCTTTTATCCAACAACGTTTCCGTCATGTCCATGGCGCTGACATTCGGCACTTCATGCCCGAGCTGTTCGGGCTCGACGATGCCCAGGGGCGGCTCTGTGCCGTGGCCGGGGTGCGCCTCGCCGCGCAAGGGCCGCTGTTCCTGGAGCGCTACCTGGACGAACCCATCGAGCCGTTGATCAACGCCGCCGCCGATCGCCCGGTGGACCGCGAAGGCATTGTGGAGGTCGGCAACCTGGCCGCCAGCGACACCGGCAGTGCCCGGTTGAGCATCATCGCGATCACTTATCTGTTGGCCATGGGCGGCCTGGAGTGGGTGGCATTCACCGGCAACGTCGGACTGGTCAACAGTTTCCATCGCCTGGGGCTCAAGCCGGTGACCCTGTGTCCGGCCGACCCGCAGCGGCTAGGGGAGGATCGCCACCTCTGGGGCCGTTATTACGAGAGCCAGCCGTGGGTCCATGTCGGCAACATCCGCGCCGGTTTCATCCATCTGCGCAACACCGGCCTGTTCACTCGCCTGGGACTGCCGACAACGCTGGGGGAGACCTGTCATGTCGCCTGAAATGCAGCGATTCAAACGTACCCTGCACGAACATGCCCAGCGCCAGGGACAGGCTGTCGCGCTGTGGGGTGACGATGGGCAAATGGACTACGCCACGCTCTATGCCGAGGTGCAGCTACGCCAGCAACGCCTGCGCGACGAACACATCGGCGTCCTCGCCCTGGCCCTGGACAATGGCATCGAAGCGATGCTCTGGGACCTCGCCGCACTGTTCGAGGGGGTGTGCTGCGTCATCCTCCCGGCGTTTTTCAGCCAGGCCCAGCGCCGCCACTGCCTGGAGCAGAGCCAGGCCGAGCGCGTGCTCGCCGAGTCGGTGTTCGACGCTGAGCTGCAAGCCGCTGGCTATCAGCGCAGCGGGGCGTTCTGGCAGCGACATTTCGACGAGCCGGGCCGCTTGCCGCCTGGTACCGCCAAGCTGACCTTCACCTCCGGCACCACGGGGACGCCAAAGGGCGTGTGCCTGAGCGCCGACAGCCTGCTGCGGGTGGCCTATGAGCTGGAGCAGGCCAGCCGCCCGGTCGCGCCCGGCCATCACCTGGCCTTGTTGCCCCTGGCAATCCTGCTGGAGAACCTCGGCTGCTACGCGGCGTTGTATGCCGGCGCGATGCTCAGCCTGCCGAGCCAGAAGACCCTCGGTATCCAGGGCGCCAGCGGAATCGACCCGGCGCGCCTGTTCGGTTGCCTGGCCGAGCGTCGGGCACAGAGCCTGATTCTGGTGCCGCAGTTGCTGTTGATGCTGGTCATGGCGACCGAGCAGCACGCGTTCGACCCGCGCACCTTGCGGTTTGCCGCCGTGGGCGGGGCACGGACCTCCCAGGAATTGTTGCAGCGTGCCCAGCGCCTGGGCCTGCCGGTGTTTGAAGGTTATGGGCTGTCGGAATGCGCCTCGGTGGTGTGCCTCAATCGACCGCAGGCCCAGCGTGCCGGCAGTGTCGGTCGACCGCTGCCCCATGTGGAGGTGCGCCTGGCCGACGACGGCGAAGTCCTGATCAAGGGCTCGACCTTGCTCGGTTACCTGGGAGAGCCACCGCACCAGGGCCCGTGGTGGCCCAGCGGCGACCTGGGCGAGTTCGACGCCGAGGGTTTTCTGTACCTGCGGGGGCGCAAGAAACATCAGTTCGTGACCAGTTTCGGTCGCAACGTCAATCCCGAATGGGTGGAAGCCGAACTGACCCAGGGCGGTGAGATCGCCCAGGCCTTTGTCTACGGCGAAGCCATGCCGCTCAACCACGCATTGCTCTGGCCGATCCGACCCGAGTGCCCCGACCAGGCGCTGGAAATGGCCGTGACCAAGGCCAACGCCGCGCTCCCCGATTACGCCCGGATCCATCGCTGGACGCGCCTGGACCAACCCTTCAGCGCCGCCAACGGCATGCTCACCGCCAACGGCCGACCGCGCCGCGAGGCCATCGTCGAGCATTACCGGACGCTGCTTACCGAACCTGTCCTGCCTGAGGAATCCCCGTCATGAGTTTTTTCGACACCTTGCAAGAAGCCACCCAGCAAGAACGCCAGACGTTGTTCAACCTGCCCATCATCCGCGACGCTCTTGCAGGTCAGGTCAGCCTGACCAGCTACCGGGGCTTCCTGATCCAGGCCTATTACCACGTGCGCCATACCGTGCCGTTGATGATGGCCTGCGGCGCACGCCTGCCTGCGCATTTGGAATGGCTGCGCAAGGCCGTGTGCGAGTATATCGAGGAAGAGTACGGACACGAGCAATGGGTGCTCGATGACATTGCTGCCTGCGGTGGCGACAAGGAAGCGGTGCGCAACGGCCAACCCGCGTTGCCCATCGAGCTGATGGTCAGCTACCTCTACGACCTGATTGCCCGAGGCAACCCGGTGGGGTTGTTCGGCATGGTCAACGTGCTCGAAGGCACCAGCATCGCCCTGGCGACCCATGCGGCCGAGAGCATTCGCCAGCGCCTGGAACTGCCCGCCAGTGCGTTCAGCTACCTGAGCTCCCACGGGTCCTTGGACATTGAGCACATGCAGACCTACCGCAGCTTGATGAACCGGCTCGACGACCCGGCGGACCAGGCGGCGGTGATCCATGCCTCCAAAGTGGTGTATGGACTGTACACCGACATGTTCCGGGGCTTGCCCCGTGATGGAGGGCATGAACATGCGCCTGTGTGATGCTCGCGTGGTGCTGACGGGCGCCAGCGGCGGGATCGGCCAGGCCATCGCCGACGCGCTGTGCGCCAGCGGTGCGCGGGTGCTGGCCGTGGCCAGGCACCGCGAGGCGCTGCTGCCATTGATGGAGCGTTACCCGCAGCAGCTGTTCTGGGCGGGTGCCGACCTGACTGTCTCTGCGGAACGGCGCAAGGTCCTGGCTGCCGCCGAGGCCTTCGGCGGCATCAACTTGCTGATCAATGCCGCGGGTGTGAACCACTTCGCCATGCTCGAACAGCTGGACGACAGCGAAATCAACGCCATGCTGGCGGTGAACGTCAGTGCGCCGATTTGCCTGACCAAACTGCTGCTGCCCCTGCTCGAACAGGCCGACAGCGCCATGGTGGTCAATGTCGGCTCGACCTACGGGTCGATCGGCTATCCCGGCTACGCCAGCTATTGCGCCAGCAAGTTTGCCTTGCGCGGTTTTTCCGAGGCCCTGCGCCGGGAACTGGCGGACACCCGCGTCGGCGTGCTCTACGTGGCGCCCCGGGCCACGCGCACGTCGATGAACAGCCCGGCGGCCGACGCCCTCAATCACGCGCTCAAGGCCAATGTCGACGATCCGCAGACCGTAGCGTCGGCGGTGATCCACGCCATCATCGGCGACCGCCGGGAACTGTACCTGGGCTGGCCCGAACGCTTTTTCGTCGGCCTCAACAGCCTGCTGCCCAACCTGGTGGACCGTGGCTTGCGCAAGCAATTGCCACTGGTCCGCCGCCTGAGCCATAAACCCGAGAACGAGCACCCCAAGCCATGAAAAAAATCCTCGCCTGTGTCCTGTTCGGTGCGTTGAGCCAAAGCGTCTGGGCCCTGGACAGCGCCGACCAGCAACGCCTTGCGGCCATCCAGCAAAGCTGGGCACACATCCAATATGAACTGCCCGAAGGGCAACGCGCCGACGCTTTCGAGAAGCTGGCCGCCCAGGCCTCGACGTTCAAGCAGGAACGACAGTCGGTGGCCGAGGCGTGGATCTGGTCCGGCATCGTCAACAGCAGTTGGGCCGGGGCCAAGGGCGGGATCGGTGCGTTGAGCAAGGTCAAGGAAGCCAAAGGTGACCTGGAAACCGCCTTGACGCTGGACCCCAAGGCCCTGCAAGGTTCGGCCTACACCAGCCTTGGCGCGCTCTATGACCGGGTGCCAGGCTGGCCCTTGGGTTTTGGCGATTCGGACAAGGCCGAGCAGTTGCTCACCCAGGCATTGCAAATGAATCCGAATGGCATCGACAGCCTGTACTTCTGGGGCGATCACCTCTACCGCCAGAAGCGCTACGCTGAAGCCAAGGTGGCCCTGCAAAAAGCCTTGCAGGCCGCGCCCCGGCCCGGTCGGGAAAGTGCCGACACCGGGCGCCGCAAAGAGATCGAAGCGTTGCTGGTGGACGTGAACAAGAAACTCGACTGACGGAGTGTGCGTGCGTCTATTACTGATCGAGGATGACGTGGCCCTGGGGGACGGCATCCGCCAGGCCCTGGGCCGCGAAGGCTACACCGTGGACTGGTTGCAGGACGGCAGCAGCGCCTTGCATTCGTTGCAAAGCGAAGCCTTTGACCTGGCCGTGCTGGATTTGGGCCTGCCACGGATGGATGGCCTGCAAGTGCTGCGCCGCTTGCGTGACGGCGGTTCGAACCTGCCGGTGCTGATTCTCACCGCCCGGGACGCCACCGAAGACCGCATTGCCGGACTGGATGCCGGCGCCGACGATTACCTGGTCAAGCCCTTCGACCTGGCGGAACTCAAGGCGCGGCTGCGGGCCTTGTTGCGCCGTAGTGCGGGCAGGGCCCAGGCGCTGATCGAACACGCCGGCATCAGCCTTAACCCGGGTAACCAGCAAGTCAGCTATCAGGGCAAGCCTGTGGCGTTGACGCCCAAGGAGTATCAACTGCTCCACGAACTGCTCTCGCCACCGGGCCGGGTCATGACCCGCGATCATCTGATGCAGTTGCTCTACGGTTGGAGCGAAGAGGCCGAGAGCAACACCCTGGAAGTGCACATCCACCACTTGCGCAAGAAATTCTCTACCGACCTGATCCGCACCATTCGAGGTGTCGGCTACCTGGTGGAGGAGTGTCGATGAGTTCGATCCGCCGGCGCACCCTCACGCTGATCCTTGGCCTGCTGTTCCTGGGCCAGTTGATCATCAGCATCTTCAATGTGCATGACAGCAACCACGAGATTGCCGAAGTCTATGACGCCCAGTTGGCCCAGAACGCGCGCTTGCTGCAAGGTGTCATGCGCATGCCGATGGCCAGCAAGGCCCACACCGAGTTGTACCAGGCGTTCAACCAGGCGCTGGGGCAGGCGACCCCCGGCGGAGCCGGCCATCCCTACGAAAGCAAGATCGCGTTTCAGGTCTGGAATGCGCAAGGCGCGATTCTGGTCCATACCGTCAGTGCACCGACCTTCACGGCAGCACCCGTGGGTGCAGGCTTTAGCGATGTGGTGGATCAGAAACAGCGCCAGTGGCGAACGTTTGTCCTGGACGACCCGCAGTATGGCTTGAAGATCTGGGTTGGCGAGCGTGACGACGTGCGCGCCGACCTGGTCGATCGCATTGTCCGTCATACCGTCGTGCCCAACCTGATCGGCAGCCTGGTCCTGGCCATCGTGATCTGGCTGGCCATTGGGTGGGGGCTCAAGCCCCTGGTCGATATGGCTGCCACTTTGCGCGGCAGGCATCCAGGTTCGCTCGAACCCTTGCGCATGATGCCGCTACCGACTGAGCTTGAGCCCATGCAGGCGGCGCTTAACCGTGTGTTGGCGCAGATCCAGGAGTTGATGGGCCGCGAGCGTCGCTTCATCGCCGACGCGGCCCACGAACTGCGCACGCCCCTGGCGGTCCTCCGGGTGCATGCCCAGAACCTGATGGAGGCGGGGAGCGAGCAAAGTCGCTGCGAATCCCTGGCCCACCTGATCGCGGGAGTCGACCGGGCCACACGGCTGGTCAATCAACTGCTCACCATGGCGCGCCTCGAACCGCAGGCTGACGTGCGCACCCCGACGGCCATCGACCTGGCCGCCACGGTTCGTGAAAGCCTGGTGCAACTGACCCCCTGGCTGTTGAGCAAGGGACTCGAACCGGTGCTGGATGTCAGCGCTGAAGTCGGGGCGGTCAGGATCGACCCGGCGGTCATCGATATCGCCCTGAACAATCTGGTGACCAATGCGGCCAACTTCTCGCCCGACCACGGGGTGATCACGGTTCGGTTGGCAAAGAAAGCAGATCACTACGAGCTGGCCGTCGAGGACGAGGGCCCGGGAATCGACGAAGCCGAGCGTGACCGGCTCTTCGAGCGTTTCTACAGCCGTGGCAATGATCAGGGCGCGGGCCTGGGGTTGACGATCGTGCGTGCCATCGCCGAGCGCCTGGGGGGCCAGGTCCGGTTGGAGAACCGGGCCGAGGGAGGGCTGCGCGCGACGTTGGAGATCGCCCGCTTTTAACTCACCCTGCCGCAAGCCGCCTCAGCGGCTGCGGCGACTCTCCAGCGTGCTGAACAGCACCATGCCCGCCACCATGGCCACGCTGAACACCCAGGCTTGCCAATGCCCCGTCAGCAGGGTGGTCACGGCGGGCCCGGGGCAGATGCCCGCGACGCCCCAACCGATACCGAACACCAGGCTGCCGCCGATCAGGCGTCGGTCCAGCTCCCGCTTGACGGGTAGCTGCATGGGGCTTCCCAGCAGCGAGCGCGATTGCCGGCGTGCCCAGGCCAACGGACCACAGGCGGCCCCGATGGCCCCGACCATCACCAGGCCCAGGGAAGGGTCCCAGGCCCCGGCCAAGTCCAGGAATGCCAGGACTTTGGTCGGGTTGGTCATGCCCGCCAACAGCAGGCCGACGCCGAACAGCAGCCCAGCCAGGAATGCAGTCAATTTGAGCATGTCACACCCCCAGCACGTGGCGCAGGACAAACACCGTGGCAAAACCGCTGAGCATGAAGCACGCCGTGGCGACCAGCGAGCGTGGCGACAGGCGCGAGACGCCGCACACCCCATGGCCGCTGGTGCAGCCGGAGCCATAGCGGGTGCCCACGCCCACCAGCAGGCCGGCGACGATGAGGCCGAACCAGCCGCTCTGGAACGTTATCGTCGGCACGACGGCAAGCACTCCCCAGAGCAGCGGGGCGACGAGCAGCCCGAGGAGAAACAGTGCCTTTTCCCCCGCGCCGTCGCCGCCTCGTTGCAAGAGGCTGCCAATCAGGCCGCTGACGCCGGCGATGCGCCCATTGGCAACGACGAACAGGCTCGCCGCCAAGCCAATCAGCACACCCCCCGCCAGGGATGACCAGGGTGTGAAGTTGAGCCAGTCGACATTCATGAGATGTTCCTCCACTGCAACAACGTTGATATCACGACCCCGGGATCAGCCAATGGCTTTCACCAGCAGGGCTATTGCCACCAGCACGGACAGCAGGGCAAAGCCTTTTTGTAGATGGGGCTCCGCCAGCCTGGCCGCGATCAGGCGCCCGCCCGCCATTCCCAAGAGTGCTCCCAGGGAGAACGGCACGGCAACCGCCCATTGCAAGTGCCCGGCGGCCGAGCTTGCAACCACCCCGGAGATGGACACCAGGGCGATGACGGTCAGCGAGGTGGCGAGTACCGACTGCGTGCTCAAGTTGGTGTAGCGCCGCAGCGCCGGCACCATCACGAAACCACCGCCCACGCCCAGCAGGCCGGAGAGCACCCCGGCCAGCATGCCTGAGGCCGTGAGAGCCCATGCACACGGGCCGGTCCAGTTGAGTTTGCCTCGGCGGTCATCCAAGAGGCACGGCGGTGGTTTTTGCCGCAGCGCGGCTTTTTTTCCGGCGTAACCGGGCAATGATTTTTGAAAGGCACGGAACGCCACGTACATCAGCACAATGGCAAACAGGATCGTCAGCGGGCGGTTGGGGGTGCGTTGGGCCAGCCAGAGCCCGACGGGGGAGCAGACGATCCCGACACTGGCGGTCAGGAGCGCGGCTTTATAGCGTACGGTGCGGTTTCGCAACCCCATCACGGCGCCCAGGGTGGCGGCCAGGCACACCGCGAGCAAACCGATCGGCCCGGCTTCAGCCATGCTCAGGCCCACACCGAAAACCAGGAATGGAACGGCCAATATGCCGCCGCCTGCACCCGTCAACGCCAGGATGATGCCCACCATGAACCCGAGTAATGGCACGGTCACGTTTTCGTACTCCCGGCTTTCAGGTTCGACTTCATAAGTCCGCCAGCTCCGGTTTTGCCAGCCACAGGTTATGCGCCACGACCGGAGCCTGCTTGCGGGCGGCTGCGGCGGTCCTGGCGCTGCGGGTGTTGGCGACGTCACCCATTGTATGAATATTAGCCCGTGCCTTATGGCGCAACGTGTCGGGAGGCATGTCCATTCTCTGATTTCATTTCTGGAATATGAGCCGCACAGTGACCGGGCCAACGGGCCCTTTGTGGTCGTCGATTGTACCGGCTTGACCGAAACGTTGTTCGAGAGCGAGCTGTTCGGCCATGAGAAGGGCGCCTTCACGGGGGCGACGATGCGCAAGCCCGGCCTGGTGGAAACGGCCCAGGACGGCACGCTGGCCGAGGCCCTGGCGACGTTCCACGGCAGCCGCAGCGAACTGGCCCGGCACCTGAGCCTGAGCGAGCGTACGTTGTACCGACGGCTCAAGGCCCAAGGGCTGGACAGCGACGGTTAGCCAACCGGCTGCGGGGCGATCACCCACAAGCTGCACGGCATCTTGTACAGCAGGCTTTCTATGGTGCTGCCGATCAGCTTGCGCTGATTGGCGTAGCGCACACGCCCCATGACGATGACATCGATGTCGTGGGACGCCGCGTAGCTGGCCAGTACCTTGGCCGGGTCGCCCATGATCATGCGCCGTTGTTCCGGGGCGATGCCGTTGCGTTCGGCCAGGGCGTCGAAGGCGGTGCCCTGGGATTCGTAGAGTTGACGGGCCAGGGTCGAGGAGAAGAACACCGAACCATCGCCGAAACCGTACTGGGCGGCGGTGATGGACGACAGGTCATAGGCGTAGATGACTTCCAGCGCCGCGTCGCAGGAGGCCGCCAGTTTGCTGGCTTCGTTCAGGATCCGGTCGTTGAGTCCTTCATAGCCGGCGTCGTGATGAAATGGATCGATGGCTGCCAGGATCTTGCGCGGCCGTGCGTGGCTGGCTTTGTTGACAAAGTGCAGCGGCACGTCGCATTCGCGCAGCAGGTGCACGTCCAAGGGCGTGAACATCAGGCGCGAGAGCCAGGAATCGTGTTCCACCGTCTTGACCAGCGCGGTCATCGGTTCTTCCTTGAGGTGAATCAGGATCTCCTGCAAGGGGCGCTCGACCCACGTCACTTCTGTCGTGACTTCAATTCCCAGCTTGCGCAGTGGCCTGGCCTGTTCTTCCAACCACTGGCGATGGCGCTCGATGTAGCCGAGGCGCATCTGCTCCAAGGCCTGTTCGTTGACCAGGTTGGCCGTGGCGAGGCCTTCGAGGTAGTCGAAGGCGACAATGTGCAGCGCGGCACCCTCGGCCTTGGCCAGCGCGGCTGCCCGATCGAAAGCCGGACTGTGTTCCATCAGCGGTGAGACGACCAGCATCAAGCGTGATTGTGCGGACATGGCAAACCTCCCGGGCAGGGGCCTGTTGACGCGGGGCGACCCTTCGCCCGGCGTGGTGTCTGGTGCTCTGTACAGGCTCATCATGGTCGCCATCGGCGCCGCTGACTTGACCTGCATCAAACTCATCCTAAAAGCCTGGTCCGGGCCGGTACGCACTCGAGCAACCGCGCTTTGTTTGATCATGATCAATCCGCAAGGCGCGGCAGCGGCGCACGCTCGACAGGTCATAGGGGCGCTGTCGGGAGGCAGGTCATGATTATTCGCATAAAAGAGCAACAGGCGGGGCAACGTTGGGTGGTCACCCTGGACGCCTGGCAAGTGGGGTTCAAGCGCCTGGATGAAGCCCAAGCCTTCGCCAGGACATTGCAGGGGCGAATTGATGCGCCGCATCCCTGGCCGGCGCTGCGACCGGTTGCGCCGCAGGTGCCAGCGGCCCGGCGAACACCTGCGCCCGCCGCACCATGACCCCAACCCTGGGTTTTGCCAATGCCGCCGCCGCGCTGGGGATCGGCCTGCTGATCGGCCTTGAACGCGAGCGCCGCAAAGGTGAGGACGAACGAAGCCATTTCGCCGGCTTGCGCACCTATGCCATTACGTCTTTGCTGGGCTATGTCACAGCCCAGGTCGGCGGCGCCTTGCTGCTGGGGTTCGTGGCGCTTGGGTTGGGCGCGCTGGTGACGGCCGCGTATTGGCGCACTTTGGGCAAGGACGCGGGCATTACCAGTGAAGTGGCGTTATTCGGGGTGCTGGCCCTGGGCGCACTCTGCGTGAGCGATCCGGCGCTGGCGATTGCCATCGGAGTGGTGATCGCCGGGTTGTTGGACAGCCGCCAGGCGTTGCACCACTTTGCCCGTGACCAATTGACCGCTGTCGAGTTGCGCGATGGCCTGGTGCTGTTGATCGCGGCGCTGGTGGTGCTCCCGCTGGCGCCGGACCGTTACCTTGGGCCCTACAACGCGATTAACCTGCGCACCATTTGTACGCTGACCGTCATGCTGATGGCCGTCGGGGCGTTGGGGCACATCGCGGTGCGAACCCTCGGCACGCGTTATGGCTATGCCTTGGGGGCGATTGCCTCCGGGTTCGCCTCCGCCACGGTGACCGTGGCCGCCATGGGCAGCATGGCGGCCAAGGAGCCGATGAACCTCAAGGTGTTGAGCGCCGCCGCCGTGTTGTCCAACCTGGCGACCGTCGTCCAGATGGGGCTTATTCTCAGCGCCGTGGAGCCCGCGCTGTTGCGCTGGATGTGGGCACCGTTACTGTTTGGCCTGTTGGCTACCCTGGTCTATGCCGCCGTGCTGATGTTTCCCCGGCCCAGGGTTCGCGCCGCCGAGTCCATCAAGGTGGGTGGGGCGTTCAGCCTGAAACTGGCGCTGACGGTCACCCTGATGATGACCGGCATCACGGTGTTGTCGTCGATGATGCTCGATGAGTTCGGGCAGGCCGGCGTCATTGTCACCGCTGTCTTCAGTGGCTTGGCCGACGTCCATGCCTCGACGGCCTCCGTCGCGTCCCTGGCGAAGGGTGGGCTGCTGTCGTTCGACGGTGTCGCCGCGCCGGCCCTGATGGCCTTCAGCAGCAACTCGCTGAGCAAATGCGCGGTGTCTTGGTTCAGTGGAGGGCGCGGGTTCGCCCGGTATGTCATTCCCGGGCAGGTGCTGATCACGCTGGCAATGTGGGTCGCGCTCCTGGTTCCCCACGTTTGAACCACGGGTTTTTCCTTGACTTGATGGCGGTTTGATAAAGATCAACGACGTGTCTGGGCAAACCCTCATCCTGAAACCCTCCATTGACCCAAGTGGCTGTCGCCACGTGCCGAGGTGTTCCATGTCTCAGACTCGACGTTTGCTGTTAGTGGCGCCCGACGCCATGACCCGTACGCCTGCATTTGACCGTGCCACCGAGCTGGCGTTGGCGATGGACCTGCCGTTGCACATCGTCGCCATCGATTACCTGGACCTGCTGTCGGTCGCCGGCCTGTTCGCGCCCGAGCAGGTCAAGCAGGCCCGCGATGGCTATGTTGAAACCCATCGCCACTGGTTGTGGCAGCAGGCTGAGCTGGCGCGTCGGCACGGGGTGGACGTGACGAGCGAGGTGGTGTGGGCCAAGGACGCGTATCAAGCCTTGCAGCACTACGTCATGGAAATGCCGCTGATGCTGATCATCAAGGATGCCGAGCCCGAACCGGCCATGAAGCGGATCTTTTTCACCCCCTTGGACTGGCGCCTGCTCCGGGATTGTCCGGTGCCTGTGCATCTGGTCACGGACGCCCGTCATCCACGGCCCCGTCGGATCCTGGCGGTGGTCGATGTGCTGCGCAGCGAGGACCAGGACCTGGTCTTCAACGACCAGATCGTCGACGCTGCGGTAAAACTGGCCGAGCAGTGCGGCGCGCAGGTCGAGTTGTTACACGCCTTCGACTGGACGGCCGTGTACGCCTCGGACATGGGCGTTGGCGCGCTTCCCCTGGCCACCGGCATCTACGAGGCGCTGGGCCAGGAGCAGCACGCGGTGTTCGAATCTTTGGCCGAGCGTCATGGCGTGCCACCCCAGCAGCGCCATTTCATTGAAGATTCACCGTTGATCAGCATCTGTACGTTCGCCACCGACCATCAGTGTGACGTCATCGTCATGGGCACGACGCAGCATCGCGGCCTCGACCGGCGCTTGGGCAGCACCGCTGAACAGATCCTGCAGCGCGCGCCCTGCAGCGTATGGGCGATCAAGCCGCAGGAGTGAAGGCCATTGTCGCTGCGTGAGGCTTCGAAACGAGCGCTCACGCAGCGATGCCTGGCTAGTGGCCTGTGTGGCTAATTCGCGCACTCAACTTCGGCGCCAGGACTTACCAGGCTGCGTTGCCATTCCTCGCCGTAGCGGGCTACGACTCGTCATGGCGCCTTGCCTGGCAAGCCCTGGCACTCGAATTTGAGTACTCGAATTAACCGTACAGGCCACTAGAGAGGCAGGCTGTGGATCACCTGGCGGGTGTCGTCGGGGTCGGAACGGGTCTCGAAGCCCAGGCTGCGGGCCAGGTCACGCATGGCGGCATTGTCGGCGGCATCGACGGAGTACAGCCGGTGAAAGCCGTTTTTGCGTGCCGCTTCTATCAGGTGTTCCATCAATAACGTGCCCAGGCCCAGATGCTGCCACAGGTCGGCAACGGTCACGGCGCACTCGCATGCGGTTTCGCTGGTCGCGCAATAGCGGCTGACACCGATCTCGATCAACTGGCCGTCCTCGTGGACGAGGGCGACATAGGCCATGCGGGTCTTGTAGTCGACATCCATCAATTGATCGAGCATGGCTGCGCCGGGCTCGTTGACCTGCGCCAAGAAACGCATGTGCCGCGACTCTGGCGACAGGCGCTTGATGAAGTCGTACTCACGCTGGCGATCCTCATCCTTCATCGGCCGGATCAGCACGTGCCGACCGTCCTTGAGGGCCTGGATCCAGTGCTTGCCACGGGTGCTGGCATACAGGGCCGCGGCGTGTTCATTGTGGTCTTTGACGGTGAGCATGATGCGGTCCTCCGGCGGATATGAGCGGCGCGGCAACGCCATGTATTGATGACTGTTCTACGCCCGCGTAGGAGCCGGGTTCTGATCTGGATCAGTGCTTGGGTGTCCGCCCATCGATTCAGGGGATGAGCACGATGGCGCCGTTGACCTGTCCGGCCCGCAGTTGCTCCAGGGCCTGATTGGCTTGCGTCAGCGGGTAGCAGGTCACCTTGCTGTGCACGGGCGTGCGCTGGATCTGCTCGAAGAACGCCACGCCGTCCGCGCGGGTCAGGTTGGCGACCGAGCGCACGCTGCGTTCCTGCCACAGCAGGCGATAGGGGAAGCTCGGAATGTCGCTCATATGAATGCCGGCGCACACCACGCAACCGCCCTTGGTGGTGTCTTGCAACGCCGTCGGCACCAGCGCGCCGACGGGGGCGAAAATCACGCTGGCATCCAGCGGGTGGGGAGGGGCCTGGTCCGACGCACCAGCCCACGCGGCGCCCAGTGAACGGGCATAGGCCTGGCCGTTCTCATCGCCGGGCCGGGTGAAGGCGTAGACCTTCTGGCCGCGTCCCACGGCGACCTGGATCGCCAGGTGCGCGGCGGCGCCGAACCCGTACAGGCCAAGGTGCAGGGCGTCTGGCACCATTTGCAAGGCACGGAAGCCGATCAGCCCGGCGCACAGCAACGGCGCGGCTTCGGCGGCGTCCAGCGTGTCGGGGAGGGGAAAGCAGAAACGTGCATCGGCCACGGCGTAGTCGGCATAGCCGCCGTCCAGCTGACAACCGGTGAACAGCGCCTGGTCGCAGAGATTCTCCCGGCCTGAACGGCAGAAGTCGCATGCGCCACACGTCCAGCCCAGCCACGGCACGCCGACCCGCTGGCCGATCCGGTGCGTGGTCACATCCGTGCCGACGGCCGTGACCTCGCCGACAATTTCATGGCCAGGCACGCGCGGCAAGCGTGCCTGAGGAAGCTCGCCGTCAAACAGGTGCAGGTCGGTGCGGCAGACGCCGCAGGCCAGTACCTTGATCAGCAACTGCCCGGCGGCCGGCGCCGGCACGGGGCGCTCCTCCAGTTGCAGGGGCTGGCCGGGCGTGTGCAGGACCATGGCGCGCATGAGCGGTCTCCTGAATAAGGGGGGCGCCACGGCGGTAGGTGGCGCTAACCCCATCAGCCGACAAGATGGATGAGCCTGGCCTTCGTGATTCTGATGTAAATCAAGTCGGGTTCATCGCCGCGCGTCAGAATCAGGCATGGGCCGGCCTCCGGGACGAACCGGGCGCCCCGGAATATGATTGCCTGGGCGCGTCAAGGCGCTCGGGCCGACGTTCGGAGATTCATCATGAGCCAGTACCAACGCTTGTTGTTGATCATCAACCCGGCACAGCGGCATTCTCCGGCCCTTCACCACGGCGCCGCCCTGGCAGCGGCCAGCGGCGCGCACCTGCATGTCACCGCGTTGATCCCCTCGTTGGATGTCCTCTCGCTGCTCGAACAAGAGCCTCGCGAAGAGGCGCGCCAGAATTACCTGCAAGACCACCGCAACTGGTTGGAGGAGGAGGCTGACAAAATGCGCCGCCGGGGGCTGCGAGTCACCACCGAGGTCGGATGGGCCGACGCGATGCGCGAAGAGATCCTGGAACATGTCACGCAAATACAGCCCGACCTGCTGATCAAGCAAGTGCAGCATGAGTCGGTGCTCAAGCGGGCCTTTTTCACCCCGCTGGACTGGCGTCTGCTGCGCGAATGCCCGGTGCCGTTGTACCTGGTGGGTGCGTCCGGCCATGCGTTGCCGCGCAAAGTGGTCGCCGCCGTGGATCCGTCCAGTGCGTTTGCCAGGAACAGCGGCCTCAACGAGCGCATCATCCGCCAGGCCCTGGGCCTGGCCGTGCAGTGCGATGCCGAGTTGCATCTGGTTTACGCCTCGCAGGAGTCGTCGGCCTATCTGGGTGACGCCGGCGGTGGCGGCCTGTTGGTGTCCAAGCTCGGCAAGGAGCTGCGCAAGAGCCTGGAGAAGTCTTTCCAGGAATTGGCCAATCTGTTCGGTGTGCCGGCCGAGCGCAGGCATTTTCTGCTTGGGCATCCGGTGGCGGCCTTGAGTGAGTTCGCCCTTGAGCAGGAGGTGGATGTGATCGTCATGGGTCGGTCCCAGCACGACGCTCTGCAAGGGCTGTTGGGCAGCACGACGGAACACATCCTCTACCAGGTGTCTTGCAGCGTCCTGGCGGTGTGATGCCGAGCCCGTGAAGGGCGCAACAGTCAACGATTGTTCAGGAGCACGCTCATGCGCATGACATTTCTGGGGGCTGCCGGCACGGTGACCGGCAGCAAATACCTGTTGGAGCATGAGGACCAGCGCATCCTGATCGATTGTGGGTTGTTCCAGGGCTACAAACAGTTGCGCCTGCATAACTGGGACCCTTTCGACTTGCCGATGCGCGAGCTGGACGCGATTGTCCTGACCCACGCGCACCTGGACCACAGCGGGTACCTGCCGGTGCTTGCGCGCAACGGTTATCGCGGCCCGATCTACGCCACGCCGGCCACCTGCGAGTTGGCCCGGATCCTGTTGCTCGACAGCGCCCGGTTGCAGGAAGAAGAAGCCGAATACGCCAATCGCAAGGGGTTTTCCAAGCACAGCCCGGCGTTGCCGTTGTACACCCGCGAACACGCCGAGCGGGCGTTGAAACTGCTGCACCCGGTGGCGTTCGATCATCCGGTGGACATCGGCCGGGGAATGAAACTCGTGCTGCGTCGCGCCGGGCACATCCTCGGCGCGGCGACGGTACAGATCCAGGTCGCGGGCAGGACGCTGGTGTGCTCCGGTGACCTGGGCCGGCCCGAGGATCCGGTGATGTTCGCCCCGCAGACCATCGAGCAGGCGGACTACCTGCTGGTGGAGTCCACCTACGGCGACCGCCGGCACCCCCGCGAATCACCGGAAGATCAACTGGCCGAGGTCATCACTCGCACCACCGCGCGCCATGGCATCACCCTGGTGCCCTCGTTCACGGTGGGCCGGGCGCAGTTGCTGATGTACCACCTGTATCGCCTCAAGCAGCGCCAGGCGATTGCAGATATCCCGATCTACCTCAACAGCCCCATGGCCATCGACGTCACCCGCTTGTACCAGCGGTTCTGCGATGAGCATCGCTTGTCCCGGGAAGAATGCGAAGGCATGTGCCACATCGCCCACCCGGTGCGTTCGGCCAAGGATTCCATGGTCCTGGACGAGCGACGTGAACCGGCGGTGATCATCGCTGCCAGTGGCATGGCCACCGGTGGACGGGTGCTGTACCACCTCAAGAGCCTGGCGCCAGATCCGAACAACACGCTGTTGATGCCCGGCTTCCAGGCCGGTGGCACGCGGGGCGCGAGGATCGTGGCGGGCGAGCCGTCGGTGCGCATCCATGGCCGGGACGTGCCCATCAACGCTGAAGTGGTGCCGATGCAAACGCTGTCGGCCCACGCCGACGCCGACGAGATCATGCAGTGGCTGCGCGGCTTCAAGACACCGCCCCGGCATACCTACGTCGTCCATGGCGAACCCAACGCATCGGACATGCTGCGCCACCGCATTCACTGCGAACTGGGGTGGTCGGTGTCGGTGCCGGAGTACCGCGACACGGTGGAGCTCGATTAAGTCGACCACGCGGATGAGGTGGTCGCTCAATGAAGGTGTTGGCAACGAAACGACAGGCGCAATCGCCTGGGGAGGTTCCCAATGACGCACAGTCCCTCAATGCAAACGCTCCTGGAGGACCGGCGCGCGGCGGGCCAAGAGCTGGTGGAGCCGTTGTCCAGGTATGCCGGCCGGCCCGATGCGATCGTCCTGGCCTTGCCCCGCGGCGGGGTGCCGGTGGCCTATGAAGTGGCGACGGCGCTGCAACTGCGTCTGGACCTGATCATCGTCCGCAAGCTGGGCTTTCCCTCCCGCCCGGAATTCGCCCTGGGCGCCATTGCCAGCGGCGGCATCCAGATACTCAACGACGATGCGCTGGCTGCCCATCCGGTCGACCGCACCAGCTTCGATGCGCTGGTGGCTCGCGAAAAGCAGGAACTGTCGCGTCGTGAGCAAGCGTACCGGGGGGCGCGGCCACCCGCAGACCTCAAGGATCAGGTGGTGATCCTGGTCGACGACGGCCTGGCGACCGGGGCTTCGATGATGGCGGCTATCCACGCGGTGCGCACGCAAGCGCCCTCACGCATCGTGGTCGCTGTGCCGGTGGCACCACTGGAAACGGTCGAGGCGCTGCGTGGCGAGGTGAACGAAGTGGTTTGCCCGCATGTGCTGGAGTGGATGGTTTCCATCGGCTATTGGTACAACGACTTTACCCAGACCTCGGACGACATCGTGATGGAGCTGTTGCAGCGCGCCTGGCACCGCGAGTCGGTTGACGGTGGCGCGGCCCGGGAGGGTTTCGATGTTTGAGACGCACGCGCGCCTGCTGGACCTGACGGACATTGAGCTGCCGGCCGATTTTTGCCTGCCTCCCCACGCCCACGGCCTGGTGATCTTTGCCCATGGCAGCGGTAGCGACCGTTACAGCCCGCGCAATCGATACATTGCACAGGTGCTGGCAGGGCGAGGGTTGGGTTCGCTGTTGTTTGACCTGCTGACGAAATCGGAGCAGCGGCTGGACAACCTGACCGGGGAGCTGCGATTCGATAAGGCGCTGTTGGCTCGACGGTTGGTGGAGGTGATCGATTGGGCCGGCCGGAACAGGACCTTGCGATCGCTGCGCATTGGTCTGTTCGGTGCCAGCACAGGGGCTGCCGCCGCGTTGATGGCGGCGGCCGAGCGGCCGGACGTGGTGCGTGCGGTGGTCAGCCGAGGAGGGCGCACAGACTTGGCCGGCGCCGCATTGGCGCGGGTGCAGGCACCCACGCTGCAGATCGTCGGCGCGCAAGATCCGGTGGTGCTCGGGCTGAACCGCCGCACCGCCCGTGCCTTGCGTGGCGAGCAGCAACTTTCAATCGTGGCCGGCGCCACGCATTTTTTCGAGGAGCCGGGCACCCTTGAGGAAGTCGCCAGGCTGGCGGGCGACTGGTTCGAGCAATACCTGCCCGGAACGGCCCCTGGTGCGGGTGGCATTGTTACCCGCCCGATTTGCGATTCCAGTACTTCTGCATCTCCAGAAACAGAAACGAAGCCGTCCAGGTGATGAGCACCAGGCCCGTCAGGGCTTCTACCCCGGTGAGGTATTTGAGGTTGCCCACGGGGGAGATATCACCGAAGCCGATGGTGGTGTAGGTGGTGAAGGAGAAGTACACACAGTCCAGCAGCGAACCGTTGAAATGCCCCGTCAGGGTGCCCCATTCGCCGGAGCGTGCCATCAGGTAATAGACCAGCGCGAAACACCAGACCTCGATGGCGTGAGCCACCAAGGCGCCGAAGACCCCGACGACAATCCTGAACCGGCTCCACAGCTTGAGCCGGGGCAGCCAGTCGTTCAGGCGCAACAGGCATTCATAGTGGACCACCACCACGCAGATCACGACCAGGGTATTAATCAGCGTAACGATCAGCATGGCCGGCCTGCGACATGAATGGGTGACGGGTGACATGCGCCAAGGGGCTCAACACCATTGCAATGCTTGCTCCGCAGGCCCGGTCGGCAGGAGCGGGGCGAACTCTTCTGGCGTCAGGGTTTCCTTTTCCAACAATAAATGTGCCCCAGCGTCCAGGTCGGCCCGACGACTTTGCAGCAGCGTTTGAGCGCGTTGGTACGCTTCGTCGAGCAAGGAGCGAATGCCCAGGTCGATTTCCCGGGCCGTCTGTTCCGAATAATCCTTCTCACCTATGTCCGAGAGGCGCTCGCTCAGGTAGCTGGCACTCTTGCGTTCCAGCACCGCCAGGCCAAGTTCGCTGCTCATGCCGAAGCGGGTGATCAATTGGCGGGCGATATCCGTGGCATGGCCCAAGTCATCGGCCGCCCCGGTAGAGACCTGGCCGTAGACAAGCAGTTCGGCGGCGCGCCCTGCCATCAGGACGACCATGCGATCCTTGAGCATCTGGCAACTGATGAGGAAATGGTCTTCGGTCGGTCGTTGCAGCGTGTAGCCGAGCGAGCCTATGGCGCGAGGCACGATCGACACCTTGTGCACCGGGTCCATGGCCGGCAGGCTGCTGGCTGCCAGGGCATGGCCCATCTCGTGATAAGCCACCACCTGGCGTTCATCGAGACGCAGCAGGCTGCTTTTGCGCGCAATGCCGGCAACGATGCGTTCGACCGCGGCGGTGAAATCGTCGAGGTTGACGGTTTCGGCGCCGCGTCGGGTGGCGACGATGGCCGCTTCGTTGACCAGATTGGCCAGGTCGGCGCCGGTGAAACCGGTGGTCAGGTCGGCGATACGGTCGCTGTCGAGGTCCGGGGCCACGACGATTTTCTTCAGGTGGACCTGGAGAATGGCCTGTCGACCTTTGCGGTCGGGGCGATCGATCAGAATCTGCCGGTCGATCCGGCCGGCTCGAAGCAGCGCCGGGTCCAGTACCTCCGGCCGGTTGGTCGCCGCCAGCAGCACAACGCCCTCGCGGGGGTCGAACCCATCCAGTTCCGCCAGTAATTGGTTGAGGGTCTGCTCCTTCTCGTCGTTGCCACCAAAGGAACCGACGCCACGCATTTTGCCCAGCGCATCGAGTTCGTCGATAAAGATGATGCAGGGCGCAGCCTGGCGGGCTTGTTCGAACAAATCATGGACGCGGGCCGCGCCAACGCCGACGAACATCTCGACGAACTCGGAGCCGGAAATCGAGAAGAAGGGCACACCGGCTTCACCGGCGATGGCCTTGGCCACCAGCGTCTTGCCGGTGCCTGGCGGGCCGACCAGCAGCGTGCCTTTGGGAATGTGCGCGCCCAGGCGGGCATACTTGGCCTTGTCCTTGAGAAACGAAACGATTTCCACCAGCTCGGCCTTGGCCTCATCGATCCCGGCGACGTCAGCGAAGCTCACCCCGGTATCGCGCTCGACGAACACCTTGGCCCGGGACTTGCCGATGTTCATCAACCCGCCCAGGCCCTGCTTTTGCGCAAGGCCACGAAACAGAAATTGCCAGGCCACCATGATCAGCATGAAAGGCAACAGCCATCCCAGCAGGCCGTTCAGCCAGTTGTTGTCAGTGACACCGGTAAATCCGACACCTGAGCGGGCGAGGTCTGTTGCCAGCGCCGGGTCGATCCGTACGGTGGAGAACTGGGTATGCCCCTCGACGGGGTCGCGCAGCTTGCCGCTGATCTGGTCTTTCTCCACGCGCAAGTCGCTGACCTTCTGTTCGTTCAGTAACTGCAGGAACTGGCTGTAGGGAATGACCTGTACCGTCGAGCGTTCAACGAACAGGAACTGCGTCAGGCTGAGCACGGCCATGGCGACCAGGAAGAAGGAAATATTCCACTGATGGGTTTTTTTCATGGCCTGGGCTCGCTGGCGATATCAAGGGAACCTTTCCCGAGGACGGCCGCTCGCAAGCGCCCATGGTGTGTGTTCTACCCTTGGGTGGGGTAAAGACATTGAGCTATATCAACAAGCTTGAAAGTCGGTTGCCGGGGGAGTGCCGCTGGCTGTCTACAATTCGGTGTGCCGATGGCAGCCGGTGACTTTCTGCCTGAGGCCGGGCAGGTCGAGGATTTTCACGTTGCGCCCTTGCAGGTCCACCAGGTTCTCCTCGCGCAAGTGGGCGATGCACCGGCAAATGGTTTCCAGGCGCAGGCCCAGGTAGGAACCGATGGCCTCGCGACTCATGCGCAGCACGAAATCCCGGGATGAATAACCGCGCCTGTTAAGCCGCTGAGACAGGTTCAACAGAAAACCCGCCAGGCGCTCGTCGGCGTTCATATTGCCGAGCATCAGCAGCATGTCATGGTCACGGACGATTTCCTGGCTCAGCAGTTTGTTCATGTTGTGCTGCAGCGACGGCAGGTCGCGGGCCAGTTTCTCCAAGTTCGAAAACGGAATCGGGCAGACTTCGCTGTCCTCCAGTGCAATCGCATTGCAGGCGTAGTGATCGGTGCTGATGGCGTCCAGGCCAAGCATTTCCCCTTGCATCTGAAACCCGGTGACCTGTTCCCGACCGTCCACCGACAGCACGCTGGTCTTGAAAAAGCCCAGCCGCACGGCATACAGCGAGCGCAAAGGCTCGCCGGTGCGATACAGCGCCGCGCCCTTTTTGATCTTGACCCGTTGGGCGATCAGGGTGTCGAGTCGCTCGACTTCAACGCCGGTGAGGCCGATCGGCAGGCACAGCTCCAGCACGCTGCAACTGGAGCAACTGGCTTTGAGCGCATGCAGGTGCAGGAGCTGGGGTTCGGAGTCGGGCATGGGCATGGATTCCGTCGTTTGAAGCAAGCATAGAGGGGACGGGGCCATCGTGCCTGTTTTGTGTGACGTCCCGTCGTGCCGGTGGTCGAATCCATGCCTTATGGGAACGAGCCTGCTCCGGGCGGCGATCCGACGATAGCGGTCGATCAGCTTGCCGCGATGTCGAGACTGTTCACCTGTTATTGCAGCGGAACATACACATCCGTTTGCCATTGATCCTGCGGTGTTTGCGGATAGACGCTCAGGTAGTGGAAGAACAGCGGATGGTCACGAAGTTCTTCGTTGCTGGTGGGAAGCCAATCTCGGTAAATCGGATAAATCGTTTCGCCGATGTGATCCGGTGATCCCATGTGCCTGACTACGGCGCAGCGACCGCCGGGAATGGTGAGTTCGCCCACGCCGAATGCGTTAGGCGCCACGGCCTCGTGAATTTCTCCGCAGATCGCGAAGCGGAAGTCTTGTGGCGGTGTGGTATCGGGATTGCCATAGGGAATGCCAAAGGAGCGACTCGATGCCACCGGCGATTGTCCGCTCTGCATGCGCCATTCGATGAATTGACGCACGCTTTCATTGACCAGAGCGCTGGGGCCGCGATGCTCAAGCATTGCGACCCTGGTTTCAGGGAATTCCACGATTTTTACTTGCATGAGGACAGTCCTGGAAAAGTGAGGGATGGTGAATACCGTATTCCAGACCTGCCAGTTCGGCTCTTTCCTGAATGCACTGGGCGTCATGCCGAACGCGCGCCTGAAGGCCCGGCTGAAGGCCTCGGGACTTTCAAAACCGGCACCGAGTGCGGCGTCCAATACCGAGTGATCAGCCAGGGCTGCCAGGCGATGTGCCGCACGGCGCAGCCGCATCAGTTGCACGTAACGTGAAACAGGCACGCCTACGAAACCGGTGAACTGTCGATGGAAGTGAAACGCCGAAAAGTTCGCCACCTGGCTCAACGTCTTCACCGACAAGTCACCTTCGAGGTTGGCATCTATGTAGGCGAGTACGGCGTTGAAGCGTTTGGTGTAGGCGCAATGAGTCGACGTGTCAGACATCGGGAAGGCTCTTGGAAGTACGGTCGGCAATAGAGTCGACTATAGCGCTGTGAGCGTGCCTAGCCGCGTTTGCTCAAGGCCGTTTTTTAGGGGCAGATTCTATAGGGATGCAATGCACCGGCCGAAAGTCGATCTGTCTTGTACACCGCAAACCCCTGTGGCGAGGGAGCTTGCTCCCGCTCGGCCGGTCCGACGCCTCGGGCGCAGCAGTCGTAAAACCGGGAAACTCGGTTTACCTGAAGACATGCAGGGGCCTGCTGCGCAGTCCAGCGGGAGCAAGCTCCCTCGCCACAGAGGGCGGTTTGAGACTAACATCCGCGCCGACCTCCCGACACTTCGGACTTCCCCTTCATGAAATTGCACCTGCTTGCCGCTACCCTGTTTCTCGCCTCGACCCTGACCCACGCCGCCGAATCTCAGCCCATCCCGAAAACCCTGGAACAACAGATCGGCCACCTGGTGGCGCTCGTCAAGGACAGCTACGCCACCGGCTATCCCGAAGCGACGCTGGTGCAGACGCTGGACACCGGCGAGGACAGCCAGGTCACCCTGGCGGTCTTCACGGTCGAAGGTTTCGGCATGGGCAACAACTACAGCCAGTACCTGGCGGCCTTTACGCCCGAGGAGAACGAAGAGGGCGTGTCCCATTACAGCCTGCTGGACGTGATGCGCATCGGCGGGGACAGCTGGCGTGCGATCGACAAGCTCGATGCCAAGCTGGTCAGCGACCCGGCGGGTGAGCAGACCCTGATCGACATCCCCGTGATGGAAAACACCGACAGCGATGCGCCGAACTTTCCAAGCAAAGCGGCCGTGATCCACCTGTCTTTGGAAGGCTCGAACTCATTGCGGTTGGTCGAGGTGAAGTAAGGTTGGCGTGCCTGCAAGGGGCATAGCGGCTCAGCGATCCCGACCGTTGGGCAAGCTTGTGTTTGATTCGCACCTGGACCGGCGGCAACAAAAGGCGCGCCTGTCCGGCCTATGATCAACCCCTACGCCCCCTGAAAGGACTCCAGAAATGCCCACCGCCCACGTCTTCATCGCCACCAGCCTGGATGGCTTCATCGCCCGTCCCGACGGTGACATCGACTGGCTTCTACAGCGCGACGACCCCGCCGAGGACCACGGCTATCCAGCGTTTATCGCCGACAAAGATGTGATCGTGATGGGCCGCGGCAGCTATGAAAAGGCGTTGACCTTCGACACCTGGTTCTACGAACTGCCCGTGGTGGTGCTGTCCGAGCAACTGGTCGATGCGCCAGTGCCAAAGTCGTTGAAGGGCAAGCTGCGTTTCTCCCGCCTGGCCCCCAAGGCGTTGATGACGGAGCTGGCGAGCCAAGGTGTGCACCGCGTCTACGTGGACGGCGGGCAGGTGGTGCAGTCGTTTCTGCGCGAGGGCCTGGTCACCGACATGGTGATCACCACCGTTCCCGTGTTGATTGGCGCGGGGCGACCATTGTTCGGCGGGCTTGGGCGAGACGTCGACCTGGAATTGGTGTCCAGCCGCAGCTTTCCTTCGGGGTTGGTGCAGTCCACCTATCGGTTGGTGTGCTGACCCACCAACACAGCGTCCATGGCTGCTTTTCCGGTGCTTGCTTCTACGATTGTGATCCGGGCCCAGTGAGGTCGATGCAAAGGGATAACGGGGACAGATCACGCGATTTGCGATTTGCACACATGAAACGGGCGACCCACAAGTCGCCCATTTACATTACTCCGCCGCTTGCGCCCGCAATCGTCGCCCAATCACATCCATCACGTCACACCCATCGCGCAGCGATATCGTCAGCATTTTGCAGAAGTCGGACAGCACCACCGTGTCAGAGCTGATGTCCGAGCGGAACGCGATGTTTTCCAATACCTGGGTCACGCTGCGGATGCGGTAGTCGGCAGTTTCGAAGAGGGCGTCGAGTGGAGCTTCGGTGTCGATGAGCAGGGTTGCGGGAATGCAGTCGATGCCGGTGATGGGCATGTATCGGGTCATAGTAAGAGCCTCTGGAGTTGATGAGTCTCTCTGTTGAGCGGGTCGCCAAACCCGGACGCCTTTTGGGCGACGAGGAACTATAGGACGCATCGATCTTGAGCCACAAGACACCGCTTTCCGAGCTTCATGTAGGAACTTTGACCTGGCAGCTGTCGGCCTTGGCTCAGGCAAAGCAGGCGACTGCTGCGCAGTCGAGCGGGAGCGAGCTCCCTCGCCACGGGGGTGAAAGGAGGCTTGCTCGCGAAAGCGGTGGGTCCAGTGAGTTTTTATCGTCTGGGCCGCTTCACGGAAGGTTTCCGGATTTAAAGGGGATTTTTCGCACCTTTCTAAAAGAGACGTCTGATTTCGGGTAACCAGTTCCGATAATAAGCTCGGGGAAAAAGGGCCCTGGGGTTTACTCCTTTCAGCCTCTCCATTTTTGCTGGCAGTCGGCGGTGTCATGACCGTCCTATCAAGGGCTGCACATTTCCGTCGTGAGGGGTATTGTATGTACATCAGTAAATACAGGTTGTCCCATGCGGTTTGAATGGGACGAAGCCAAGAACGAGGCCAACATCCGCAAGCACGGTATTGACTTCAACGATGTGCTGGATGCCTTCAACCACCCGATGCTGAGCTTGCGCGATGACCGGGTAAATTATGGTGAAGAGCGGTGGATCAGCATCGGGTGGATCAAATCGTTGATTGGCGTGGTCGTTTACACCGAGCAGCAGGGCGATGTGATCCGCATCATCTCCGCCCGAAAAGCCACCCAACAGGAGGCCAAACATTATGTCGAAAGCATCGAAAACTGACTGGGAGCGCCTGGCCAAGATGAATGACCAGGATATTGATACCAGCGATATTCCTGAGCTGGATGAGGATTTCTTTCGCCGCGCTGAGTTGCGTGTGCCGGTCAAGAAGGCAGTGACTATTCGCCTCGACGCCGACGTACTGGAGTGGTTCAAGGGGCAGGGTGTAGGCTACCAGACGCGTATCAATCAGCTCCTGCGCCAATACATGCAGGCCCAGCAGAGCCATCGCAACTGAATAACCTGGGCCATGAAAGCGGGCGACCAATGGGTCGCCCGCTTTCATCACTCCACCACCTGCTCCCGCCAAACGCTCACACCTGATCCACCGCCTCAGTCACCCACCGATCCTCACCCAGGAAACCACCGCTCTGATGCTGCCACAGCCGCGCATAGATGCCGTTCCTGGCGAGCAGTTCAGCGTGGGTGCCCTGTTCGATGATGCGTCCTTCATCCATGACAATCAGGCGATCCATCGCCGCAATCGTGGACAGTCGATGGGCGATGGCGATGACGGTTTTGCCCTCCATCATTTCATCGAGGCTTTCCTGGATGGCCACTTCGACTTCCGAGTCGAGCGCGCTGGTCGCTTCGTCGAGTAGCAGGATCGGGGCGTTCTTGAGCATCACTCGAGCAATCGCGATGCGCTGGCGTTGGCCGCCGGAAAGCTTGATGCCGCGCTCACCGACCAAGGTGTCGTAGCCGGTGTGGCCTTGTCGGTCGCTCAGTTGGCTGATGAATTCGTCGGCCTGGGCGTTGGCTGCGGCACGGCGGATTTGGGCGTCGCTGGCATCGGGCCGGCCGTAGGCGATGTTGTCGCGAATGGAGCGATGGAGCAGGGACGTATCCTGGGTGACCATGCCGATGGCGCCGCGCAGGCTGTCTTGTGTTACGTGCGCAATGTCTTGCCCATCGATGCGAATCTGCCCGCTGTCGACATCGTAGAAGCGCAGCAGCAAGTTGATGAGCGTGGATTTGCCCGCGCCGGAGCGGCCCACCAGGCCGATTTTCTCGCCCGGGCGAATGTCCAGGCTCAGGCCGTCGAGCACCTGGCGCTCACCGTTGTAATTGAAGCTCACGTTATCGAAAGTGACCGCTCCGCCGGTGGTCACCAACACCCCTGCGTCCGGCGCATCCTGCACCTTCGGGCCGCGGGTCAGGGTGACCATGCCGTCCTGCACGGTGCCGATGCTTTCGAACAGCGAAGTCATTTGCCACATGATCCAATGCGACATGCCGTTGATACGCAACGCCATGGCGGTGACCGCCGCCACGGCCCCTGCGCCGACTTCGCCCAGGTGCCACAGCCAAAGCGCATAACCGCCCGCAGCCATGATCAACCCCACCACCAACGCTTGGTTGACGATTTCGAATTGGCTGACCAGGCGCATCTGGCGAAAGCCGGTCTGTTTGAAGTCCTCCATGGCCGCGCGCGCAAAATGCGCTTCACGGTTGGAATGGGAGAACAATTTCACGGTGGTGATGTTGGTGTAGGCGTCCGAGATACGCCCGGTCATCGAGGAGCGCGCATGGGCCTGTTCCTGTCCGACTTCCCCCAAGCGGGGCACGAAGTAGAGCATGGCCAGCGCGAACAGCACGACCCACGCCACGAAGGGCAGTATCAGTTTCAGCGCGAAGCCGCCGGCCAGCGCAATGATCGCGATGAAATACACCCCGATTCCGGGTGCGATCTCGATCAGGGTAAACAGCACGTCACGCACGGCCAGTGCGGTCTGCATCACTTTGGTGGTGACCCGGCCGGAAAACTCATCGGAAAAGAACGAAAGGCTTTGGCGCAGCATCAGGCGGTGGAAGTCCCAACGCAGCCGCAACGGTAGATTGATCGCCAATATCTGGTGCTGCACCATGGTTCGCAACGCCACCAGTCCGATGCTGGCCAGCATGACGATGCCCATGCCCCACAACACGCGACGTTCCTGCGCTGTCGCATCACCGCCGGCTTGCCAGGTCGAGAGTAGATCCACGATCTGACCGAGGAAAGAAAACAACCAGGCTTCGTAGATCGACACCGCGGCGCTGAGCAGCGCAAACGCAAGGATGTAACCGCGGGCGCCCCGTGTGCAGGCCCAAAGAAACCGGGCCAGGCCGTGGGGTGGCGGGGGGACCTCATCGGGCGGGAAGGGGTCGAGTCGTTGCTCAAATAAGCGAAGCATGGTGGTCTCCGAAACGATCAATGACGGAGATTCTGCCATCTAAACGTTGCTTTGATGAAAAAGCGGCCAAGGAAATGGCGACGTGAATCAGCTCTCAGGAGAACTGACCGAGTCCTCATTGGCTTCAGCCGCCAGCTTCAAGCGATCGGCCTTGCTGATGTATTTAGGCTTGGCCGGTGCCAGTTTGGCGCTGGCCTTCTTGGCGTGGGCTTGCAGTAGCTGCTTTATCTTTTTACGGCGGTTCATTTGTGGCTCGGCTTGTAGGTCATGGGCTGAAGATAGGCTGGGGCCTGCTTTGCAGGCCAGCGGGAGCAAGCTCCCTCACCACGGGAGTCGGCTTGAGGCTGAGTTGCCATCGCGAGCAAGCGTTGCTCCCACAGAGATAGCGGCCCGCGCTCAATGGCTCAATTCTCCGTTGTTTGCGCACGCTTATCCACCTTCGCCAGCAGCTTCCCCCGACGCTCGATAATGATCGAGTCGTTGGGAACCTCCAGCCGGATCGCCGTTTGCGGGGAACGCACCTCAATGAGTGTCGAGTCGCCGATGCCGCGGAAAACCACCGTGGCCTGTTCGAAGGTTTTGTAATCCGGCAACGGTGAGTCCTTGGGCTCCGGCAACAGGTCGGCAAAGGGTTGCTTGACCAGAATCGTCGCTTTTTCTATCCGTATTTGCGCCACGCTCATGGCCGCTTGCAGCAGGTCCGAGGTCACGCCGCCCATGAGAATGGGCGTCAGGATGAGGAGGGCAGCCATCATCGCCCTGATTTTCTTCAGGGATTTCACCTCACCGCCTTCAAGCTCAGCCTGCTGCGCCGCTTTAACCTTGCTGTTTTGCTCGCAGAAGGCGGTATAGACGATGTACTGGAACAAGGGCAGCACGATAAGCGGGAGGTGTTCGATGGGGTTTGAGTGAGCGATGAAATAAATGATCGCCACACCACAAAGCCCAAAGAACACCGAGAGTAAGCCGATTCTTTGCCACTTGAAGTCCAGCGTGGGTTTGTCTTTGCCGAATTTTCCTTTGATCCAGCTAAAGAGCTTGAGCAGGGGGATGAACAACGGTGAGAGCAAAATCCCGGCTGCCGTGACGGAAACAGAAAAATAAAGACAGACGACCCCAAAGCAGAACGCGGCGACTGAAAACAGCAAACTGTCGCCAAGGGACACGCCTTGCGGAAAGTGACCATTGATCAGCAGATAGCTGACGATGCACAAGCTGCCAATGAGCAAACCGATCTTGGCGGCCAGGGAAAGGAGCTTTGTAACGAGCTCGATTTGTTTTTCGAGTCCATGGGCGGCTTCGGGCATCGTCGGATCCTCCTTGATGTAGGGCTTGAGACGGTCGCTTATCCAGAGCCACCGCTGTCGTTGAAAGCATAGCGATGCTTTTATGGTGTGTGATGCATAAGTATCTCCACCCTTCGTCACCTCCCACCCCGACAATCCTTACCAGGCATCTAATCTTGCATATACCGGTCTATGCACAGAGGTAGGTGTGATGAGCAACGAACAGACGGTGCCAGAGACGAGTGGGGTGACGGTGGAGCTATTGGCGACGATTGACCTGGGCCCCGAGATCGAGGGCATGGCGGGGCGCCAACTTCGAATGCGCAAGGTGACCATCGAGCCAGGCGGTGTCTTCGGGCCCATGCACAGCCATAAGGATCGACCCGGTGCGGTCTACATTCTGCAAGGCACGATCACCGATCATCGCAATGGGCTTGCCACGGACTATGGCCCAGGCCTGGGCTGGCCCGAGGACCGGAACACCACTCACTGGCTTGAGAACAGAGGTGTTGTCGCAGCGGTGGAGATTTCGGTCGACATTGTTCATACCGTTGACTTTGCAAGGACGTAGGATGACTCTCAAGCCAAGTCGCTTTCAGAACACGTTGAGTCGTCCATGTGCAATCGCCAACCCCCGGGAGTGGCAAGCTGTAAGGATGCCCCGGACCGAGTGCGCAAGACACTGGGCCGGCGAGCGAGAATGGCGACCGGATTAGCCACGCTTCCGTGACGTGGCCGGACGCCGGAGCCAAGACTCCGCACGATGAGCGCCCTGGGAGGCGCCGTCGTTCGGGATGCCGAGGTACATTTATGCCCGATGAGACGCTTCACCTGCCTCTGATTCACAGTGTGCTTGTGCGCGAAAAGGACACCCCCGGTGCCTTGCTGCCCATTCTCCACGCCATCCAGGAAGGTTGCGGGTACGTCCCCGATGCCGCCGTCCCTGAGATCGCCCATGCGCTCAATCTCAGCCAGGCTGAAGTTCGCGGTGTGATCAGCTTCTACCACGATTTCCGTACCACGCCGCCCGCGCGCCATACGCTGCGCCTGTGCCGGGCCGAGTCCTGCAAGAGCATGGGAGCCGAGGCGTTGGCGGCCCAGTTGCGCGAGCAACTGTCGCTGGACGACCACGGCACCAGCGCCGATGGCAGCATCAGCCTGCGGCCGGTCTATTGCCTGGGTGCGTGCGCTTGTTCGCCGGCCCTGGAAGTGGACGGTGAGCTGCATGCACGGTTGACGCCGGAGCGCCTGCGCCAGTTGGTCAATGGTTGCCTGGAGGAGGGCGCATGCTGAAGCTCTGCATTCCCCGTGATTCGGTGGCCCGTGCCGTGGGCGCGGACAAGGTGGCGGTGGCGTTGGCCCGCGAGGCCGAACAGCGGCAGTTGCCGCTGCAAGTGCTGCGCACCAGTTCCCGTGGGCTCTATTGGCTCGAACCCTTGGTGGAAATCGAAAGCGCCGGCGTCCGGTTGGGCTTTGGTCCTGTCACGCCGCAAGACGTGCCGAGCCTGCTCGACGCGCTGGCGGGCGACCCCGGCAGCCATCCGCTGGCCCTGGGGCCGGTGGAAGAAATCCCTTATCTCAAGAGCCAGCAGCGCCTGTTGTTCGCGCGCGCCGGCATCACCCAGCCGCTGTCCCTGGACGATTACCGCGCCAAGGGCGGTTTCCAGGGCCTGGCCCGCGCCCTGCAGATGGATGGCGCCGACGTGGTGGCCAGCGTGCTCGACTCCGGCCTGCGCGGTCGCGGTGGCGCGGCGTTCCCGGCGGGGATCAAGTGGCGCACCGTGCGCGAAGCGCCGGGCCCCCAGAAATACGTGGTCTGTAACGCCGACGAAGGCGACTCCGGCACGTTCGCCGACCGCATGCTGATGGAAGGCGACCCGTTCCTGCTGATCGAAGGCATGATCATCGCCGGCATCGCCGTGGGGGCCAACAAAGGCTACATCTATGTGCGCTCGGAATACCCGGACGCCGTCAGCACCCTCAACGACGCCCTGCGCATCGCCCAGGAAGCCGGTTACCTGGGCGCTGATGTCAGCGGCAGCGGCCGCGCGTTCGACCTGGAAGTCCGGGTGGGCGCGGGTGCGTACATCTGCGGCGAGGAAACCTCGCTGCTCGAATCCCTCGAAGGCAAGCGCGGCACGGTTCGCGCCAAGCCGCCATTGCCGGCCCTGCAAGGCCTGTTCGGTCTGCCGACTTTGGTCCACAACGTGCTGACCCTGACCTCGATCCCGATCATCATGGAGAAGGGCGCGCAGTTCTATCGTGACTTCGGCATGGGCCGTTCCCTGGGCACGATGCCGTTTCAACTGGCGGGCAACGTTCGCCGGGGTGGCCTGGTCGAGCGTGCGTTCGGCCTGAGCCTGCGCGAACTGGTGGAAGAGTACGGTGGAGGCACCGCCAGCGGTCGGCCGCTGAAGGCCGCGCAAGTGGGTGGACCACTCGGCGCCTGGGTGCCGCCTTCGCAATTCGACACGCCGCTGGACTACGAGGCGTTCGCCGCGATGGGCGCGATGCTCGGCCACGGTGGCGTGGTGGTCGCCGACGATAGCCTGGACATGGCCCAGATGGCGCGTTTCGCCTTGCAGTTCTGCGCCGAGGAATCGTGCGGCAAGTGCACGCCGTGCCGGATCGGCTCCACCCGTGGGGTGGAAGCGGTGGACCGCTTGATTGCCAGCACCGACGCCAACGTTCGCCAGGAACAAGCGCTGTTGTTGCATGACCTCTGCGACACCCTGCAATACGGCTCGCTCTGCGCCCTGGGGGGGATGACGTCCTACCCCGTGGCCAGCGCCCTCAAGCATTTTCCCGCCGACTTCGGTCTGGCGACGGAGGCCGACCAATGATCAATATCTTCGACCCAGCCAGCGATATCGACCTCGGCACACCGGCACGTGACAGTGAAGTGCAGGTCAGTGTGACCATCGACGGCCGTGAAATCAGCGTGCCGTCCGGCACTTCGGTGATGCGCGCCGCGGCGTTGCTCGGCACCACCATTCCCAAACTCTGCGCCACCGACAGCCTGGAAGCGTTCGGCTCTTGCCGCATGTGCCTGGTGGAGATCGACGGCATGCGCGGCTACCCGGCCTCGTGCACCACACCGGTGACCGAAGGCATGGTGGTGCGCACCCAGACCTCCAGGCTGGCCGGCCTGCGCCGCAACGTGATGGAGTTGTATATTTCCGATCACCCGCTGGACTGCCTGACCTGCTCGGCCAACGGCAACTGCGAGTTGCAGACCGTCGCCGGCCAAGTGGGCTTGCGCGAGGTGCGCTACGGCTACGACGGCGCCAACCACCTGGACGAGAAAAAGGACGTTTCCAACCCTTATTTCGACTACGACCCGAGCAAGTGCATCGTCTGCAGCCGTTGCGTGCGTGCCTGCGAGGAGACCCAGGGCACCTTCGCCCTGACCATCACCGGTCGCGGCTTCGAGTCCCGCGTGGAAGCGGCCGGGGGCGACAATTTCCTCGACTCCGAGTGCGTGTCCTGCGGCGCCTGCGTGCAGGCTTGCCCCACCGCCACCCTGATGGAAAAGAGCGTGGTGGAGCTGGGCCAGCCCGAGCGTAGCGTGATCACTACCTGCGCATACTGCGGCGTGGGTTGCTCGTTCCGCGCTGAAATGAAAGGCGACCAACTGGTGCGCATGGTCCCGGACAAGAACGGCCAGGCCAACCACGGCCACTCTTGCGTCAAGGGCCGTTTCGCCTGGGGCTACGCCACCCACCCGGACCGCATCACCAAGCCGATGATCCGCAAGCACATCAGCGATCCGTGGCAGGAAGTCAGTTGGGAAGAGGCGGTCACCTACGCCGCCAGCGAACTGCGGCGCATCCAGCTCAAGTACGGCCGCGACTCCATCGGCGGGATCACCTCCAGCCGTTGTACCAACGAAGAAAGCTACTTGGTGCAGAAGCTGGTGCGTACGGCCTTCGGCAACAACAACGTCGACACCTGCGCCCGTGTCTGCCACTCGCCGACCGGTTATGGCCTCAAGCAGACCCTGGGCGAGTCCGCCGGTACCCAGAGTTTCGACTCGGTGATGCAGGCGGATGTCATCCTGGTGATGGGCGCCAACCCCACCGATGCACACCCGGTGTTCGGTTCCCAGCTCAAGCGCCGCCTGCGCCAGGGCGCACGGCTGATCGTGATCGACCCGCGTCGCATCGACCTGGTGGACTCGCCTCACGCCCGTGCCGAGTTGCACCTGCAACTGCGTCCAGGCACCAACGTGGCGATGCTCAATGCGCTGGCCCACGTGATCGTCACCGAGGGGCTGGTCAACCAGCGTTTCGTCGACGAACGCTGCGAGGCGGCGGAGTTCGCCCGCTGGCGTGATTTCGTCAGCCAGTCGGATAACGCCCCTGAAGTCCTCGGTCCGGTCTGCGGTGTTCCCGCCGAGCAGATCCGCGCCGCTGCACGGCTCTATGCCACGGGCGGCAACGCGGCCATCTACTACGGCCTCGGCGTCACCGAACACAGCCAGGGCAGCACCTCGGTGATGGGCATCGCCAACCTCGCCATGGTCACCGGCAACATCGGCCGCGAAGGCGTCGGCGTGAACCCGCTGCGTGGGCAGAACAACGTCCAGGGTTCCTGCGACATGGGCTCGTTCCCCCACGAGTTGCCGGGTTATCGGCACATTTCCAACGAGACCGTGCGCGCCGAGTTCGAGCGGGCCTGGAACGTGACCCTGCAACCCGATCCGGGCCTGCGCATTCCGAACATGTTCGAGGCGGCGCTGGACGGCACCTTCAAGGCGCTGTACTGCCAGGGCGAAGACATTGCCCAGAGCGACCCGAACACCCAGCACGTGACCGCCGCGCTGAGCGCCATGGAATGCGTGGTGGTGCAGGACATCTTCCTCAACGAAACGGCCAAGTTTGCCCACGTGTTCCTGCCGGGCAGCTCGTTCCTCGAGAAGGACGGCACCTTCACCAACGCCGAGCGCCGCATTTCGCGGGTGCGCAAGGTCATGGAGCCCCTGGCCGGCAAAGGCGACTGGGAAGCGACCGTCGCCCTGGCCGACGCCCTGGGCTACAAGATGCAGTACAGCCATCCTTCGGAAATCATGGATGAAATCGCACGCCTGACGCCGACGTTCCATCGCGTCAGCTACGCCGAGCTGGAACGTCACGGCAGCCTGCAATGGCCGTGCAACGATGCCGCGCCGGATGGCACCCCGACCATGCACATCGACGAGTTCGTGCGCGGCAAAGGGCGCTTCATGCTCACCGGCTACGTGCCCACCGAAGAGAAGGTCAACGGCCGCTATCCGTTGCTGCTCACCACCGGCCGCATCCTCAGCCAGTACAACGTCGGCGCCCAGACGCGGCGTACCGACAACGTCGCCTGGCACGAGGAAGACCGGCTGGAGATCCACCCGACCGATGCCGAGAACCGTGGCATTGTCGAGGGTGATTGGGTCGGCATCAGCAGCCGTGCCGGGCAGACCGTGCAGCGTGCCAAGATCAGCGAGCGGGTGGCACCGGGGGTGGTCTACACCACCTTCCACTTCCCCGAATCGGGCGCGAACGTGATCACCACCGACAACTCCGACTGGGCCACCAACTGCCCGGAATACAAAGTGACGGCGGTGGAAATCGTGCGGGTCAACCAACCTTCCGAATGGCAGAAGCGTTATCAGGCGTTCAGTGATGAACAGGGTCGCCTGTTGCGCGAGCGTCGCCACGCCGAGAAAGCCGAGGTACGTCGATGAGTTCTGACAGCCTGATCAAGATGGCCAACCAGATCGGCCAATACTTCGCCAGCGAGCCAGATAAAGAGCAGGCGGTGCGTGGCGTCTATCAGCACATGAAAAGCTTCTGGACGCCGGCCATGTGCCGCGATTTGTTGGCCTGGGAAACGAAACACCCCGAAGCGGTCCTGCATCCGCTGGTGCTGGAAGCGTTGACGGAGTTTGCCGAACCGGCCTAGCTGGTCTGGTAGATGCACAAAGCCCCGGTCGGTGACCTTCGTTTTGATGAAGGCGCCGGCCGGGGCTTTTTGCGTTTCAGTTACAGGTTATTGACGGTGACGTAGGGGTCCCAGGTGTAGTTCGGGCCAATCTGGTTCAGGTTACGGTCCAGCAGGACGAAGGTGATGGTGTACCAGAGTTTTCCCGGATTCTCGGCGATGGCTTGCCAGAAGGTGTAGGTCACATCGGTCTTGGCTATACCGCCGGGGGCGTTCTTGTCCAGGTACGGCACTGGGATGCCGGGAATGTTGTAGGAGATCGGAGTGGACATGGTGCCCTGGTAGTTTCCGCCCTTGTGGGGGTCGCCATTCTGGACATCAACGATCAATGCGATGCGGTCGAAGTTGCGCGACAGCGTTGTGGCACGCCAGCGGATGTTGTCGCCGGGCTTGACGTCGATCCACAGCTCGTTGCCGCCTTCGCCGGTGTTGCCGCTGGCGTGGCTGTCGACGGCATCGCGCGTCACCAGCATGGAAATGGCGCCGCCGACATCGTTGGGGTGGGCAAGCAGGTAATCGGCATCGACGTTGACGAGCACATCAATGGTTTGGGTCGCTCCAGACATTTGCTGCTCCTTGCTTGGGAATGACAGGGACGACCGCGCCTGCAAAGGCGTCCGGGCCACCCGGTCCCTGGGTGCGGTCGTGGAAGGAACGATAGGTGGTGGCCGAGTGGTGTCAAATCTCGAACGCTCGACGGGGATCAAACGCAGCGAAACGCGGCGAGGGTAATGCCTTGATTTGCTTCGGGGCTGGTAGATTTCCTAGCGGGTAGGCGGTGGTTCGCTGGCGGCATCAGTGGGCAAAGACCTACAACAGATGTCGATGATCACCACCCATCCTGCCAGTGCACACGGCCTTCTGTGGCGAGGGGATTTATCCCCGCTGGGCTGCGTAGCGGCCCTAAAACAGTGAACTCAATCTTCCTGGCACACCGAGTTGCCTGGTTTGGGGCTGCTAAGCAGCCCAGCGGGGATAAATCCCCTCGCCACAGGGGTTGTGTTAATCCTCAGGCTTCGGGTTGGCGCGCCGCCCAGTGTTTCATCTCTTCGGCAATGAAGTGATTCACCAGGTCGCTGTACATTTTCTCGATCGCATCCGGGTTCAGGCCCTGCGCCTCGGCCCACTCACGCCGTGTCGCCAGCATCGCCTTGAAACGCTCCGGCGCCCGCACCGAAGCCGCCGAAGTCTTGAACTTCGAGGCCGCCAGTACGTACTGGAAGCGTTTGCCCAATAGCTCGATAACGGTCTGGTCGAGGGCATCGATTTCTTGTCGGATGTCTTCCATGTTGCTGCATTGCGAGGGGGATAACGGGTCCATGTAGTCAACTCCTTGAGATCAATATGACCGGCCCGGCATGATACGTTCCTTGGGTATGGGCCCGCGACACAAGGGCAAAAAAAGGCCCTTGCCATCACTGGCGGGCCTTTGGGAGATGTGTCTTATGAGTCTACGGCATCTTGCAACCCGCCTAGGCCCCCATGACGCGCGTCATGAGCGCCTGGTGAAGCCACCGTGGCGTGGCCCAGGTCAAGACGGTGATGGCCTTGTTGCCGAAGCCTGGCACGACGCTCATGCGTCCGGCCTGCAGCGCTCGGATACCCGCGCTGACGACCGGCTGGGGCGGCATCATCACCTTTTGCAGGATCGGCGTGAGCTTCTGCCTGGCGCTTTCGGCAAACCCGGTGTCCGACAGGCCCGGACACAGGGCGGTCACTGTGACGCCGTCGGGCTTGAGTTCGCGGTGAAGGGCATCGGAAAAGCGCAGCACATAAGCCTTCGCGGCCGAGTAAACGGCGAAATGCTTGACGCCCTGGAAAGACAGCAGGCTGGCGACCATGAGGATCTGGCCGCGTTTGCGGGCGCGCATGTCGGCTGCGAAGAGGCGGGTCATGGCAGTCAGGCTGGCAATGTCCAGGTCGATCATGGCCAAGGACGCATCCAGGGGCTGATCCAGGAAAGGTCCCTGCAAGCCATGGCCGGCGTTGTTGATCAGCACGTCGATCACGATGTGGCGTTCGCTGAGTCGCTGGTGCAGTTGGATGACCGCCGGGATCGAGGACAGGTCCACCTGCTCGACGATCACCGCCACGCCGAAGCGTTCGCGCAGTTCCTGCGACAAGGCTTCGAGCCGGTCCAGCCGCCGGGCCACCAGGACCAGTGATTTGCCCTGGGCGGCGTATTGCCGGGCAAACTCCTCGCCAAAGCCGCTCGATGCGCCGGTGATGAGCACCCAGGCATTTACATTCGATTTCATGTCGCTGTTCTCTGATTGTCGGGCTGAAGGAAGAGGGCGGTGCCCGCCGGAAAAACGCGGCACCGGATCACGTCATCGAGCGGCCAGCGGCTGGGCTTCGAGTGGTTGCCAGCCGCCACCCAGGGCCCTGAATGTCGCGACCGCCGCCCGTGCCGATTCCGTTTGCGCCTGTGCCCGCGCATCGGCCACTTGCAGCACCGTCTCGTCGGCGTGCAGGACGTCGATCAGGCTGGCGGTGCCTTTCTGGTAGGCAATGAACGACGATTGGCGAGCCTTGGTCAGCGAGGTTTCCCCGTCGACGAGGGTGGTGGATTGGGCTTGGCGGTTCACCAGGGCGGAGAACGCGTTTTCGACGTCCTCGGTGGCGCGCAAGACCGACTGGCGGTACGCGGCCAGGGCTTCGGCTTCCTGCCCCTTGGCTTGATCGATCTGGGCGTTGATGCGGCCGAAGTCGAACAGTCTCCAGCGCAGCCCCAGTGCGCCGGTCGCCTGGCTGGCGCCATTGGAGAACAGGTGACCGGCGGAGACGGACGTGGCGCTGCCGAGCAACGCGCTGAGGGAGAATTTGGGGTAGTACTCGGCGACGGCTTCGCCGATGCGCGCGTTGGAGGCGGCGAGGCGTCGCTCGGCCACGATGAGGTCCGGTCGACGGCGCAGCAGGTCGGCGGGCGTCCCGGTGGCCTTGATCGCCGGCACAAGCGGAATGCTGCCGGCATCGGCCAGTTGCGCGCGGTGGGTGCCTGGCGGTGTGCCGAGCATGACATCCAGGGCGTTCATCGCCGCTTCCAGGCCGGTCTGCAGGACTGGCACGGTCGCCTGGACCTGCGCCAGCGAGCCCTCGGTCTGGCGGACCTGGTAGTCGGCGGCGAGGCCTTTGCCATAGAGCAATTGGACTTTTTCCAGCAGGTCTTGCTGGGTTTTGACTTGTTGGTTCGCAATCTCCAGCCGGGACTGCAAACCGCGCAGGGTGATGTAGATATCGGCGGTTTGCGCCGCGACGGCCAGTCGCGTGGCGACCGCGCCCGCCTCGGAGGCCTGGTACTCGGCCAGCGCAGCTTCTCGTGCGCGGTGCAGGCCGCCAAACAGATCCACTTCCCAACTGGCCCCGAGGTCGAGCCCGTAGGCATTTCCGTATCGATCAAAGCCAGGCCTTGAGCTGAGCGCCTGGCCGAGGGGCGTCTCGACCGACTGATAGGAACGAGCGGCCTGGCCGCTGACATTTCCCGAAGGCAGCAAGGCGGCATTGGCGGCGCCCAGGCCGGCCTGGGCTTGTGCGACTCGCGCAGAAGCCTGCATCAGGTCGAGGTTCTGCTCCAGTGCCTGGGAGACGAAGCGGGTCAGTACCGGATCGTCAAACCCTTCCCACCACGTTTCGAGATCGGCCGACGTCGCGGCGCGCCGCTGTTCGACAGAAGGTCGACCCAGGTAATGGTCCGAGAGCGGGGCGTCCGGGCGCTGGTAGTCCGGACCGACCGCGCAGCCTGCCATCAAGCTGGCGCTCACCAAAAGAGCTAGGGGGCGGAAGGGAGGCATCGAGGTTCCTTGGGGTAAAGGATAGTTGGTGACCATATTACATAATGGTCACTGGATGTCAATTCAACTCATGAGGCGAGGTGGCCGGGATCGTTTCGCTGTGCCATCAGGCAAAGCTCGCCTATGGGGTCATGCTCGCTCACTTAAGGCCGGCGACACCCCTGTGGCGAGGGAGCTTGCTCCCGCTCGGCTGCGAAGCAGTCGTGAGTCACCAAGTGCGGTGCACCTGATACTCCGCATTCGGTAGGTTTTGGGGTCGCTTCGCGGCCCAGCGGGAGCAAGCTCCCTCGTCACGGGCGACAAGTAAAAAGATTGTGACTATTGACAATACTGGTCACTTGATCTGACTATATGATCTCCATCATATATCTGCTTTCAAGTAGGGAACCTATGCTCCGGCTCCGACCTGTCACCTTCGCCGCCTGCTTGTTGCCTCTCGTCCTCACGGCGTGTGGCGACTCATCCACCGCTGACGACCCGCGCACGCTCGCCCCGCTGGTGAGGGTTTCCCAAGTTCGGGGTTCGTCCGATGTCTCGCGTTCTTTCACCGGTGTCGTCGCGGCTCGTGTCCAGAGTGACCTGGGTTTTCGCGTGTCCGGCAAGGTGCTGGAGCGTTTGGTGGACGCCGGCCAGGGCGTGAAAAAGGGCCAGCCGCTCATGCGCCTGGACCCGATCGATCTGGGGTTGCAGGCCCGTGCGCAGCAAGAGGCGGTCACGGCCGCCCGTGCCCGGGCCAAGCAGACGGCGGATGACGAGGCTCGGTACCGCGAGCTGGTCGCCGCCGGCGCCATTTCCGCCTCGGGCTACGACCAGATCAAAGCCGCGGCGGACACCGCGAAGGCGCAGCTCAGCGCTGCCGAGGCGCAGGCCGATGTGGCCCGCAACGCGTCCGGTTATGCCGTGCTGCTCGCCGACGCCGATGGCGTGGTGATGGACACGCTCGCCGAGCCGGGGCAAGTCGTCAGCCCCGGCCAACCGGTGGTTCGACTGGCGCGAGCCGGGCAGCGCGAAGCCGTTGTGCAACTGCCCGAAACCTTGCGGCCTGCCGTCGGGTCCAGCGCGCAGGCGACGCTGTATGGCAACAGCGCGGCGGCTGTGACCGCCAGGCTCAGGCTCCTGTCGGACTCGGCCGACCGAATCACGCGCACCTTCGAGGCACGCTATGTGTTGGAAGGGGCGTTGGCCAACGCGCCGCTGGGTTCCACCGTCACTTTGCGCATTGCCGACGGTGCGGCCCAAGGGCCGGTGCTGCAAGTGCCGATGGCGGCCTTGTACGATCCGGGCAAAGGCAGCGGCGTATGGGTGATCGGCGGCGAGCCGGCCAAAGTCAGTTGGCGAGCGGTGCAAGTCCTGGGGCTGAGCGACGACGCTGCACGCGTGACCGGCAATCTTGCCGTGGGTGAGCGCATTGTCGGACTGGGCGCGCATTTGCTGCATGAAGGCGAGCAGGTGAGGCTGATCCCGTCGGGTGACGTCAACGTTGCCGGGAGCCGCCAATGAGCCTCAACCTCTCGGCGCTCGCCGTGCGCGAGCGCGCCATCACGGTGTTCCTGATTTTCCTGATCGCAGTGGCCGGGACCCTGGCGTTCTTCAAGCTGGGGCGTGCGGAGGACCCGCCGTTCACGGTCAAGCAATTGACCGTGATTACCGCCTGGCCGGGCGCGACGGCGCAGGAGATGCAGGATCAGGTCGCCGAGCCCCTTGAGAAGCGCCTGCAAGAACTGAAGTGGTACGACCGCACGGAGACTTACACCCGGCCCGGCCTGGCGTTCACGATGGTGTCGCTGCTCGATCGCACGCCGCCCTCCCAGGTGCAGGAGGAGTTCTACCAGGCCCGGAAAAAGCTCGACGATGAAGCCATCAAGCTGCCGGCGGGCGTCATCGGGCCGATGGTCAACGATGAGTTTTCGGACGTGACCTTCGCGTTGTTCGCCCTCAAGGCCAAGGGTGAGCCGCAGCGCTTGCTGGTGCGCGATGCCGAAGCGTTGCGCCAACGCTTGTTGCACGTGCCTGGGGTGAAAAAGGTCAACATCATCGGCGAGCAGGCCGAGCGCATCTTCATTTCCTTTTCCCATGACCGGCTGGCCACCCTGGGCGTATCGCCCCAGGACATCTTCGCCGCGCTGAACAGCCAGAACGTGCTCACGCCCGCGGGCTCGATCGAAACCAATGGCCCGCAGGTCTTTCTCCGAGTGGACGGCGCCTTCGACAAGCTGGCGAAAATCCGTGACACGCCCCTGGCGATCCAGGGCCGTACGCTCAAGCTTTCCGACGTCGCCACCGTCGAGCGCGGGTATGAAGACCCGGCGACTTTCCTCGTGCGCAACAATGGCGAAGAGGCCCTGTTGTTGGCCGTCATCATGCGCGAGGGTTGGAACGGCCTGGACCTGGGCAAGGCGCTGGATGCGCAGACGAGCAAGATCAATGCAAGCATGCCGCTGGGCATGACCCTGAGCAAAGTTACCGATCAGTCGGTCAACATCGACTCGTCCGTCAACGAGTTCATGGTCAAGTTCTTCGTCGCGCTGCTGGTGGTGATGGTCGTGTGCTTCATCAGCATGGGCTGGCACGTCGGGATCGTAGTCGCGGCAGCGGTGCCGTTGACCTTGGCCGTGGTGTTCGTGGTGATGGCGGCCACCGGCAAGAACTTTGACCGTATCACCCTCGGATCGCTGATCCTGGCGCTCGGGTTGCTGGTGGACGACGCCATCATCGCGATCGAGATGATGGTGGTGAAAATGGAGGAGGGCTACGACCGCATCAAAGCGTCCGCCTATGCCTGGAGCCATACGGCCGCCCCGATGCTGTCCGGCACGCTGGTGACGGCCATCGGCTTCTTGCCCAATGGTTTTGCCCAGTCGACCGCCGGCGAATACACCAGCAACATGTTCTGGATCGTGGGCATCGCCCTGATCGCTTCCTGGGTGGTGGCGGTGGCGTTCACGCCCTATCTGGGGGTGAAGATGTTGCCGCACATCAAGGAAGTCGAAGGCGGCCACGCGGCCATTTACGACACCCCGCGCTACAACCGCTTTCGCCGGCTGCTGACCCGGGTCATTGCCCACAAATGGTCGGTGGCTGGCGCAGTGATCGCGGCTTTCGTGGTGGCGATCCTGGGCATGGGCCTGGTCAAGAAGCAGTTCTTCCCCACCTCGGACCGTCCGGAAGTCCTGGTGGAGGTGCAAATGCCTTATGGAACCGCTATCGAGCAGACCAGCGCCGCCACCGCCAAGGTCGAGGCCTGGTTGCAGCAGCAGAAGGAGGCCAAGATCGTCACGGCCTACATCGGCCAGGGCGCGCCGCGCTTCTTCCTGGCCATGGCGCCGGAACTGCCGGATCCGTCATTCGCCAAGATCGTGGTGCTGACCGACAGCCAGGAGGCGCGCGAGGCCCTCAAGTTCCGTCTGCGCGAGGCGGCTGCCCAGGGGCTGGCCCCAGAGGCGCGCGTGCGGGTGAGTCAACTGGTGTTTGGGCCGTACTCGCCATTTCCCGTGGCGTACCGGGTGATGGGGCCGGACCCTGTGACGTTGCGAGAGATCGCTGCTCAGGTCCAGGACGTGATCCGGGCAAACCCGTTGATGCGCACCGTCAACACCGACTGGGGACCGCTGGCGCCGACGCTGCATTTCAACCTGGACCAGGACCGTTTGCAGGCCGTGGGGCTGACCTCCAGTGCCGTGGCGCAGCAGCTGCAGTTCTTGCTGACGGGGGTACCGATCACCTCGGTGCGCGAGGACATTCGCTCGGTGCAGGTGGTGGGGCGTGCGGCGGGTGAGATCCGTCTCGACCCGGCCAGGATAGAAGGTTTCACCCTGGTGGGCGCGGCGGGACAGCGCATTCCGCTGTCCCAGGTCGGCGAGGTCGATGTGCGCATGGAAGATCCGATCCTGCGCCGCCGCGACCGCACGCCGACCATCACCGTGCGCGGCGACATCGCCGAAGGTCAGCAGCCACCGGACGTGTCGAGCATCGTCATGAAACAACTGCAACCGGTGATCGACACGCTGCCCGACGGCTACCGTATCGAGCAGGCGGGCGCCATCGAGGAGTCGGGCAAGGCCGGCATGGCCATATTGCCGCTGCTGCCGATCATGATTGCGATCACGCTGTTGATCATCATTGTGCAGGTGCGTTCGATCGCGGCGATGATCATGGTGTTCCTCACCGCGCCCCTGGGGTTGATCGGCGTGGTGCCGACGCTGCTGATCTTCAACCAGCCGTTCGGGATCAACGCCTTGGTCGGCCTGATCGCACTGTCGGGCATCCTGATGCGCAACACGCTGATCCTCATCGGCCAGATCCATCACAACGCGAAGGAAGGGCTGGACCCGTTCCAGGCGGTGATCGAGGCCACGGTCCAGCGAGCCCGCCCGGTGTTGTTGACGGCGCTGGCGGCGATCCTGGCATTCATCCCCCTGACGCACTCGGTGTTCTGGGGAACGCTGGCCTACACCCTGATTGGCGGCACGTTCGCCGGCACCCTCATGACGTTGGTGTTCCTGCCGGCGATGTATTCCATCTGGTTCAAGATCCATCCCGTCACGGCGGGGCAAACTCAAACAGCACGGCCGGCGTAGGCAAGCGAATGCCGCTGCAGGTCCTGAGCGTCGACTGAGAAGTGAAGAGGTTTTTTATGATGACTGCCGAAGGTCAAAAGCGAATCGTCGTCACGGGCGTGGGTATGGTCGGGCCACTGGGCTGCGGTGTCGAGGAGGTCTGGTCACGGTTGCTGGCCGGGCGCTCTGGTATCCGTCAGTTGCCTGAAGCGATCACCGAGGGCACCGGCGTGGCGGTCGGCGGCCAGGTGCCGTCCCTGGAGGAGGACGCCGTTGCCGGTTATGACCCGCAACGCATCATCTCGCCCAAGGACCGCAAGAAGATGGACCGTTTCATCGAATTTGCCCTGGTGGCCGCCCACGAGGCATTGGAGCAGGCCGGCTGGCACCCTACCGATGCCGCAAGCCAGGAGCGCACGGCCACGATCATTTCATCGGGAGTGGGCGGGTTCGGGACGATTGCCGACGCCGTGCGCACCACGGATGAGCGTGGGCCTCGTCGATTGTCGCCGTTCACGGCGCCGGCGTTCCTCGCCAACATGGCGGCCGGGCACGTTTCCATCCAGCACGGGTTCAAGGGGCCGCTCGGTGCGCCGGTCACGGCGTGTGCCGCCGGGGTGCAGGCCATTGGCGATGCGGCCCGGCTCATCAGGAGCGGTGAAGCGGACATCGCCGTATGCGGTGGCACCGAGGCGGCGATAGACCGGGTGACCCTGGGCTGTTTTGCCGCCGCCCGGGCGTTGTCCACGGGGTTTGCCGAACGCCCGCAGGAAGCTTCGCGTCCGTTCGATCGTGATCGCGACGGCTTTGTCATGTCCGAAGGGGCAGGGTTGCTGGTGATCGAGTCGCTGGAACATGCCCTTGCCCGGGGTGCCAAGCCCCTGGCGGAACTGGTGGGCTATGGCACCAGCGCCGATGCCTATCACCTGACGGCCGGGCCGGAAGACGGCAACGGCGCCCGGCGCGCCATGGAACAGGCGCTGCGACAGGCCAAGGTGAGCCCTGGCGAGGTGCAGCACATCAATGCCCATGCGACGTCTACCCAGGTGGGCGACAACGGCGAGCTGGCGGCGATTCGTGCGATGTTCGGGCGTGATGCCGGTGTGGCGATCACCTCGACCAAATCCGCCACCGGGCATCTGTTGGGCGCGGCCGGAGGCATCGAGGCGATCTTCACGGTCATGGCGCTTCGCGACCAGATCGCACCGCCGACCCTGAATCTGCACCATCCCGACGAAGGCGCAGAAGGGCTCGACCTGGTGGCCCTGCAATCGCGGAAGATGCCGATGACGCACGCGCTTTCAAATGGCTTCGGGTTTGGTGGGGTCAATGCCAGCGTGCTGTTCCGGCGGTGGGAACCTAGCGCCTGAGGCTGCTCGTGACCGACACAGCCAACCCGTGGCGAGGGAGCTTGCTCCCGCTCGGCTGCGCAGCAGTCGCAAAACCAGACAATGCGGTTTTTCCTGAAGTAATGCAGGGGCCTGCTTTGCAGGCCAGCGGGAGCGAGCTCCCTCGCCACAGGAGTGGTTTTATGCTTGGGAGTTGAGTTGTTTGAGCTGACGCCATCGCAGTCTCTTCGCCGCGCTACGACTCGTACACCGTCACCTGGTTACGCCCGTTTTTCTTCGACGAATACAAGGCCTGGTCCGCCCAGCTGATCAGGTCGGCATGGCTGTTCGAGGGGGCGTTCAGTTCGGCTACCCCCAGGCTGATGGTGAAGCGGATGCGCTGGTCGTTGTAGCGCACGTCCAATGCTTCGATAGCCTTGCGCAGGCGCTCGGCGAAGATCTGGGCGCCGGCCTTGTCGGTGTCCGACAGCACCACGCCGAATTCTTCTCCGCCATAGCGCCCGGCCACGTCGGACTCGCGGACGTGTTCGTGCAACAGCCCGGCGACTTGCTCGATCACCTTGTCCCCGGCCTGGTGACCGTAGGTGTCGTTGACCCGCTTGAAGTGGTCGATGTCGAACATCACCAGGCTCAAGGCGGTGCCGTAGCGCTGGTGGCGAGCGTGGGCGGTTTTCAGGCTCTCTTCCCAGTGCCCACGGTTATACAGGCCGGTCAGCCGATCGGTGCTGGAGAGCTTTTGCAGTTGCGCATTGGCGGCCTGGAGCTGGTGCCGGTTGGTGGCGACGTCAGTGACGTCATAGATCACCAGGCAGACATGGTTGATGCTGTTGTCCGAGGAGCGCAGTGCCAGCAGCGTGGTGTTCTGGTACATGAACTCTTCCTGGCCGGTGATCGGCTGGTAGCTCTTGAAACGCACCAGGTACGGCCGTTGTTCCCAGATGGTGAACGCCGGCGTGCCGAGGGTCGCGACGCTTTCGACCTTGCGGCTGAACCACTGCTGATCGATGTCGGGAAACAGGCTGAAAATGTGCTGGTTGTGGGCGTCCTTCGGCTGTATCCCCGAGCGGTTCTCCATGAAGGTGTTCCAGACCTGCACGCGGTATTGGCGATCGAGCACCACCACGCCCACGTCAATGCTCTGGACGATGGCCAACAGCCAATGGAATTCATGCACATCAATAGAGTGATTCATGGCTCAGCTCATCAAGTAGGCGAGTTTATGGGTCAAGCGCTCGATGGAATCCTCCGTGAACAGCAGCAACAGGTCGAAGCGAATGTCGTGTCCTTCCAGGCTGTAGCTGATCTCCACGGCCAGGGTCTTTTTCCAGTGTTTGCTGTTGGCCCGGATCAGTTCCTCGATCGCGGCATGCTGGCCGAGAATCTGCGGGTGGCCCTGGGAAAACACCACGTCGATCTGCTCGGCGATGCTGCTCAGGCAGGCGCCGATCAGGACGCTGGAGAGATCGAGCAGCATTTCCAGGTCCGAATAATCGGCGCTCTGGCGCTGCATCAGTTGCCCGATGTCGGCGATTTCCGAGTCGTGGAAGATCAACAGGGCCTCGCCGGCGATGCCACTGCCGATGAAGCCCTGGCAGATGGCCGTGAGGTGTTGGGAATTGCCCGCGTCGTTCAGCGCCATGTGCAGCTCGCCGACCTCCAGGACGTTCACGTTCGGTACGGGCAACTGCACGAAAACCCCAAGGACCTTGGCGATCAAGGCCGCCGCCCGGCCGATGGCCACGTTGACCGTCTCGCGGAATGCGTCGTGGAAGCTGACGGCTGTGTTCGAGCCGGCATGCTGGCGCAGTGCGACCTCGCCGGGTTTGGTCAGCAGCCCCAGCTGGTTGAGGGTCTGGCGCAACTCGCTTTCATCGAAGGGCTTTTTCAGGAACGCCAGCGCGCCCAGTTCGAGCACGCGGCGCACCGCTTGTTCCTGGACGTCACCGGAGATCACGATGACCTGTGCCTTCAACCCTTCGTTGCGCAGGGCGCTCAACACCTGGTAGCCGTCCATCTCCGGCATGGTCAGGTCGAGCAACACCACCTGTCCCAGCCCTAGGCGGATGGCGTCCATCGCCTGGCGACCATTCACGGCCTCGGTGACCGACACCGGCCAATCCGCCGGCAGCGCCCGCAAGACTTGCTTACGGGCCATGGTGGAGTCGTCACACACTACTAGGGGAATCACTGACACAGTAAGGGCTCATCTGAGTTGAACATCAGGGAAAATCCGTGGGTCATCATGCCTTTATTGGGGTGTGAAGACCACTCGCCGGACCGGCTCATCAAGCACAACGTCCACTATTGGGACGTCGGCAGGACGTTTCCGGTTCCCGGCGTTATTGCCCGTATTGTTCAACCTCTTCGCCGAAGGCCGGCGTCATGAGCCTCCCGGCGGCCAGCCCCTTGGGCCGGCTCGCCTGTGTCGTTGCGGGCGAGGCCCGCAGCGCAGGGCTTCAGCGCGTTTCGAGCTGTGCCTGCAATTGCCCGCCGGCAATGGCTATTTCGTGGAACCGGTCGCCGTCGCGCAGCACGAATAGCGCATCCATTCCCCGGGCTTGCGCCAGGCGCGGGCCTTCGGTCGGGCCCAGTACCATCAGCGCGGTGGCCCAGGCATCGGCCAGCATGCAGGAACTCGCCACCACGGTGACCGCCGCCAGGGCGTTGCGCACAGGGGCCGCGGTGGCCGGATCCAGGGTATGGGCATAAGACTGGCCCTTCACGTCGATCCAGTGGCGGTAGTCGCCGGAGGTGGCGATGGCCGCGTCGCTGAGGTCCATCACCCCCATGACTTCACGAACACCCCGGCAGGGCTTCTCAATGGCCACGACCCAGGGTTGAGCGCCAGGCTTGGTGCCACGAGCACGCATTTCCCCGTCGATGCCCACCAGGTAATCGGTGATGCCCTGGTCGTCCAGGCAGCGGGCCAGCTCATCGACCCCGAAGCCCTTGGCGATGCCGTTCAGGTCCAGGCTCAGTGGGCCCCGTTTGCGCACCCGTTTGCGCGGTGGGTCCAGCGCCAGGCCGGCACAGGCGGACAGCCGCGGTTGCGGCGCCGTCGTATCGGGTGTCGCGGTGGGAACGGCCGGTTGGCCGGGGCCGAATCCCCAGGCGTCGACCAGGTCACCCACCGCGATGTCGAAGGCGCCGCTGGAAAGCCGACCGACCCGCAACGCCGCCGTCAGGACCCTGAGCAGTTCCTCGGGTACCACCGCCCATTCCTGCTCGGGGGCGGCATTGAGGCGGTTGAGGTCGGAGTTCGGCTTATAGAGGGACATCTGCTGGTCCACCCGGTCCACGGCACGGGACAGGTGTTCGTCGAGGGTGTCGGTGTCGATGCCGGCTTCGGCGTAGAACAGGGCGGTGTATCGCGTGCCCATGGTCTCGCCGTTGAGGCTGTAGCGTTTCAGTTCAGTAGACGTCTTCACGGTAGCGTCCTTGTGCCTTGAGGGTCAGTACATTCAGGTTGAGTGGCGCCAGCACTTCGTCCAGGGCCTGCATCACGCCCTTGGCCATCTCGCGCCCGCCACAGACCAGGACCTGGGCGCCTTTGTCGATCAGGCGGCGCAGGATCAAGGCATCGCTGAGCAGCCGGTCTTGCACGTAACTGCCGTCCAGGACCTGGGAGAATGCCGCCCGCAACGCGGTGAGTCGCCGGTCATCCAGGTAATGCTTGAGCTCGGTTTCATAGAGGAAATCCGAGGTTGGGCTGCGTCCGCCCCAGTACAAATGCATGGGGTGGCGGGCCTTGTTGTTGCGGATGAACCCGGCCAGGGGACCGATGCCCGTACCGGCACCGATCAGGATCACCGGGTGATTGCCCGAAGCCGGACGAAACTGCGGGTTGGGCTGGATGAACGCCTGGATCGACGCGCCAATGCCAAGGTCATGGAGGTACTGCGAGCACAGGCCGCCCTTGTGCTTGCGCACGCAGATCTCCAGCAAGCCATCCTGCGAGCCACTGGCCAGCGAGTAGAACCGTGGCGTCGTACTGCCCGGAGGGACGATTGCGACGAGGTCGCCGGCCTCGAAATCCGGCAAGGTGGCCGGCGCCTTGAAGCGCAGTATGTGGGTCGGTGCATTGACCTGTGCACCGTAGGCGCGACGTTCGGCCAGCTCCAGTTCGTGGGTGGGCTGCTGCCGTGGCGTGTAGGCCAGCGTCAGGTCGTGCCCCAGTACCTGACCCAGCAGGTGGCCCCAGCGGGTGAATGCCTGGGACGACTGGCGGTTGACGGTTTCCAGTTCAAGCAGCGGCCGGCCTCCGGCCTGCAACATGGCGTCCTGGACCTGATGGGCGAACTGGCAGAACTGCGGAAACTGTCGATCACCAAAGCCCAGTACGGCAAACGGCAGGCCGGGCTTCAGGCCGGTCTTGGCCAGCCGCGACAGGAACCGTGAAGCCTGCGCCGGGGCATTGCCGTCGCCATGGGTGGCGGTGAGGATGAGCAGGCGCTGGGCATTGCCGCAGCCATTAGCGTACTGATTCATGGTCGCGCTATGGACGCGGTGCCCGGCCTGGTGCAGCGCCTCATGCAACGCGCTGGCGAAGCCCCAGGTGCTGTTGTTTTCGCTGCCCACCAGGATCACGGTATCGGCCAGTTGGACGGCAACGTTGTGGCGGATGCGCGGCCCGGCCTGGCGACGACGCCACCACATCAGGACACCAGTGACGCTCATCAACGGCACGCCGAGGGCGCTCAGCCCCAGCAACAGGCCGAGCCACCAGAGGCCCTCGCCGGTATGCAGTTGGTAGATCAGTTCGTAGAGGTTGTGCATCGGGTCATGGGCTTGATAGGACAGCAGTGCCCCGTTGGCCGGGTCCACGTAGCCGTCGCCCTGGGCCGTGCGCAAGGAAAACACATCCTGCGGGTTGCTGGGGCTTGGATAGACGAGTTCGCGCAGGTCGTTCAGGTCGGTCGCCTGCAAGGCGGCCAGGCTTGCCACCGGCATGGCCGGCCCGGCGCTGAGCTGGGCCGGGAAGGGCGGTTCGCCCTGGCTGCCGTCAGTGATCAGGTCGAAAGTCGTGGCGCACAGATAGAGCCCGCTCAGCGACGACAACAGCAAGCCCAGCACCGCCAGGCGCGCGACCTGCGCGTGCCAGCGCTGGCTGAAGTCGCCACGCAACGGCCGCAGCAGATTGCGCCAGCCGCCCACCCGCCGCACCAGTAGCAGCGCGCCGGACACCGACAGGACCAGCATCAGCAGCGCCCCGAAGCCCGCGATGCCGTGGCCGGCGGTGCCCAGCAACAGCGAGCGGTGCAGGTCTTTGATCCAGCGTGAAACGTCGGACGGCTGGTAGGGCGCGAGGCCTTGCCCGGTCAGTGGATCGACCTTTTCGGCGCCGGCCTGGCCTCGCTCGGTGTAGTAGACAATGACCGTGCCGGACGCCGTGCGCTGGATTTGCTCCACGCCCGGGAAGTGGCTGGCGACGCGCCCGGCCAACTGAGCGACATTGACCTGTCCGGCCTCGGTGGCGGTGCCGTGCAATCTTTCCAGGGCCGGGTCGACCGACAGGAACGCGCCGCTGATGGCCAGCAGCGCCACCAACAGGGCAGCCACCAGGCCGGGCAGTGAGTGGAACTGGCGAAGCATGTGCAGCCTCCAGGAATGACCACTAAAGGTCGTAGGTAAAGGACTCGACGTAGGTGTTGCCGGTCGCTGGCTGGCCCGATCCTGCGGACGTCAGGGGTACGCTGACATCGGCGCGGGCATCTCGCTTGTCTTCGACGGCGCTGTCGATGCGGATCTGGTACCCGGCGTCAATCAAGGTGTCTGCCAGCTCGACGCTGACTTTGAGTGTGTCCCCACTGCCGACGCTGGCGCCGCTGACGCCGTCGTACTCGCTCGGGTTCATCTGGCTGCCCCGGGCCCAGTCGGGCAGGTGCTTGTAGTACTTGGCTTTCTTGCCGGCGACCCAGAGGGTTTTCTGGTATTGGCCGTTGGCATCGGTGAGGTAGATCGCCAGGTACGCATCATTGCCCCTGTAGGGCTTGAGCTGTGTGGTCAGGGTCACTTCACGGGCCTGGGCCAGCGCTGGCAAGGCAAGGGCGCCGGCGAGGCAGGTGGCGGCGATGAGCTTTTTCATGGGGGTGTCCTTTTTGATCGGTCGGTCGCAAGGGTGGACCTGCTTGCTGACAGCAACCTGAAGCGCAGCAGGGGGAACGCGGTTCATTGGGAGAGCGGGATGCCGAGGTAATCCCGGGCATCACCGTCGTCCTGGAAATAAATCTTGAGCGTGCGCAGGCGCAACGAGGCCGGCAGGAAACTGGCCTGGATGACATTGCCCTTGCGGTCCAGTCCCATGAGCTTGTAGCAACCGTCGTCGACCTTGATGCGTTGCACGCTCCAGCCGTATTGCTGCTCCACTTGCTGGCGCAAGGTTTCGCGCGGCTGCCATTGATTCACCGGGTCGCTGCAGTCGTCGTCTGCCAGGGCGTAGCCGCACAGCAGCGCGCTTAACAGGGTGGTACTGGCGATAAAAGCGGATTTCATTGATCTGTCTCCTGCCGGGGGTGTCGTCGTTGGCCTACCTTGAAGGGCATTCCTGACAACCAGCTGAATCTTCAGATTCACGTCAGGTAGGGCGCTTAAGGTGCAGCACGACAACCACCACAGGAATTGCCAAGATGCGGGTTTTACTGGTCGAGGACGCACCAGGACTGGGAGATGCGGTACGTGAACAGATCGCCGATGACGGCCACGCGGTCGATTGGGTGCAGCGCCTGGAGCATGCGCGCAACAGCGTGCGCACCACCCCCTACGATCTGATCCTGCTGGATTTGATGCTGCCGGACGGCCGCGGGCTGGACTTCCTGCGTCAACAGCGACGCGCAGGCGACCCGACGCCGGTCATCATCCTGACCGCCCAGGACCAGATTTCCGATCGCATCGCCGGCCTCAATGCCGGGGCCGACGATTATCTGGTCAAACCCTTCGACCTGAGTGAGCTCTCGGCCCGTGTGGCGGCGGTGGCCCGTCGCTACAGCGGCAATCCCAACCCGCAGATCAGGGTCGGTGAACTGCACATCGACATGAGTGCCCGTACGGTGCAGCGAGCGGGCGTGACGGTGGACCTGACCGCGCGCGAGTGGGCGCTGTTCGAGGCCTTCGTCCAGCGTCCTGGCGCGTTGCTGTCCAAGGCGCAACTGGAGGAGCGGTTGTACGCTTTCGGCGCCGAAATCGAGAGCAACACGATCGAGGTGTACATCAGCCGGTTGCGCAAGAAGCTGGGGCGCGACCTGGTTGAAACCGTGCGTGGCATGGGCTATCGGTTGGCATCCTCATGAAGTCGTCGTCGAGCCTGCAAAAACGCCTGGGCGTGGGCCTGACCTTGGGCATCACTTTGCTTTGGCTGGGCGCGACCGCTGGTGCCTGGCTGGCGGTGCGGCACGAGCTGGACGAGGCGTTTGACAGTGCATTGCAAGAAACCGCGCAGCGGATCCTGCCCCTGGCGGTGCTTGAGATCAGCAACCGGGAAAAGCCGGATAAGGCGCAGCAAGTCGCGTCCCTGGAAATGCAAAAGCAATACTTGTCGTACCTGGTGCGCGACGCCGCCGGCGAAATCCTGATGCAATCCCACGATGCCAATCCGAAGGTCTTTCGCAAGCATCCAACCGAAGGCTTTGCCACCACGCGCAAATACCGGCTCTACGGCACCAGCGCGTTGCGCGAGACGGTATTCATCGAGATCGCCGAGCCCCTGAAACATCGCCGTGAGGCGGCACGGGAAGCCCTGTTCGCCTTGCTCTTGCCGTTACTGGCGCTGATTCCGATCAGCTTGTTGGGCACCTGGCTGTTCGTCCGGATGAGCCTGGCCAGCGTGGTTGCCTATCGACGTGCCGTGGAGGCCCGGGGTGTGGGCGATTTATCGCCGATCAAGGTGTCGCGCTTGCCGGCGGAAATCAATCCGTTGGCCGAGGCGGTCAACCATCTGCTGGAGCGCCTGCGCAAGGCCTTGGAGAGCGAACGCAGCTTTACCGCCAACAGCGCTCATGAATTGCGCACGCCCTTGGCCGCGACCCTGGCGCAGGTTCAGCGGCTGCGCCATGAGGCGCCCGAAGGGCCGTTGCGGCTGCGTGCGGCAAAGATCGAAAACGCCTTGCGCGAGTTGGCGCGGCTTTCGGAAAAACTCATGCAATTGGCCAAGGCCGAGGGCGGTGGCCTGTTGTCGGAAGCCCCCGAGGACCTCATTCCATTGCTGGCCCACGTGGTGGACGAATGGCGTCAAGGTAGCGCTCGCCAGGTCGAACTGCGGCTGCCGGCGCAGGCCAGCGTGTACTCGACCATCGACCCGGACGCCTTTGCCATTCTGTTGCGCAACCTGATCGAGAATGCCTTGAAATATGGCGCGCCGGACCAACCCATCGAGGTCAGCCTCACGAGCCAGGCGCTGTTGCGGGTGGTCAACGGCGGGCCGGCCGTGCCGGAGCCGGTGTTGCAGCACCTGACCGAGCGGTTTGTTCGCGGCCAGAGTGACGTCGGTGGGGCCGGGCTGGGACTGGCGATTGTCAAAACCATCGTGCAGGGCGTGGGCGGGCGAGTCATGCTGACGTCACCGGCAACGGGGCGCCAGGACGGTTTCGAAGTCCGTGTCTGGTTGCCGCTTGCGACGGCCGATTGACGACATCGCGAGCAAGCTTTGCTCCCACAGGCTGTATGCAAAGCTTGCATGGCCGGCTGCCGGCAGGTCGTTGACTTTCACTTGGCCTCGACCATGATTAAGTGACACCTCAAGGTCATGGGGCATTGCGGGAGGCGGTCATGGCAGCGACGGACATCCTCATCGTGGGCGCCGGGCCTACCGGATTGGTCCTGGCTTTATGGCTGACCCGGCAAGGGCTTGCGGTCAGGATCATCGATAAAAGCAGCGGGCCGGGGGAAACTTCTCGTGCCATGGCCGTCCAGGCGCGCACCCTCGAACTGTATCGCCAGCTCGATCTCGCCGTGGCGGTCATCGAGGACGGCTACAAGACCCCGGCCATGAACATGTGGGCCCTGGGCAAACACAAGGCGCGCATTGCGCTGGTGGACGCTGGCCGGGGCGTCTCGCCTTATCCTTTTGTGCTCATCTACCCCCAGGATCATCATGAGCGCCTGCTGGAAAAAGAGCTTCAGACCCTGGGCGTCGAAGTCGAGCGGCAAACCGAACTCCTGTCCTTCGCAGACGGTGGCGACCAGGTGACCGCACGCGTGAGACACGCGCAGGGCCGTGAAGAAACGCTCACCGTTCGCTACTTCGCCGGCTGCGATGGCGCGCGTTCGCTTGTGCGTCATCAGGTAGGCAGCGGCTTTGAAGGCGGTACCTATAAGCAGTTGTTCTACGTGGCGGACGTTTCTGCCAGCGGTCTCGATCCTGCGCAAGAGGCCCACATCGCGTTCGATCAATCCGACTTTGTCCTGGTGTTCTTTTATGGCGAAGCCGACCGCTATCGCCTGATCGGCACCGTGCGCGACGAGCGCGCAGAACACCCCGAGTCCCTCACGTTCGACGACGTGGGGCATGCCGCCATCAACGGCTTGAACATCACGATCAATGGCGTGAACTGGTTCTCCACTTACCGGGTCCATCATCGCGTCACGGACCGGTTCCGCTGGGGCAGGGTGTTTTTGCTGGGCGATGCCGCTCACGTCCACAGCCCGGTCGGTGGCCAGGGCATGAACACCGGCATCCTCGACGCGATCAACCTGGCCTGGAAACTGGCAGCGGTGGTCAAGGGGCAGGCCGCCGATACGTTGCTCGACAGCTACCAGGCAGAGCGCCAGGCATTTGCGCAAAAATTGGTGGAAACGACGGACAGGATGTTCACCTTTGTAACCGCCCAAGGCAGCTTCGCCGACTTCGTGCGAACCCGCATTGCGCCGATCTTCGCCAGCGTGGCCTATAAAAACGAGAACGTACGCGAATACCTGTTCCGGATGGTTTCCCAAACCACGCTGCACTATCACGAAAGTCCGTTGAGTGTCGGCAAGGCGGGCGATGTACGGGGCGGGGACCGTTTACCGTGGGTGCCGCTGCCGGGTGCAGACAATTACGAACCGCTCTCGGCCATTGGCTGGCAGGTGCATGTCTACGGCGAGGCGCGAGCCGACCTGAAGGCGTGGAGCGACCAGCATCGAATCCCCTTGCACACCTTCGCCTGGCAAGCTGCGCATCAGCAGGCCGGTTTGTGCCGGGACGCCGCTTACCTGCTGCGCCCCGATACCTACGTCGCCGTGGCGGATTCCCAAGCAGATGTGGCCGCCTTGACCCGGTATTTCAGCGACCGCGGTTTTCGCATTTAGCCAAGGTCCTGCGCCTGATGCCGCTCCGGCACCTGACTCGCCTCGTCACCCCACGTGCGGTTGACGCGCTGCCCACGGAGGACCGCCGGCCGCTTGGCAATTTCCTCGGCCCAGCGCTGCACATGGGTGTATCGCTGGGCATCGAGAAATTCCGCGGCCCCGTAGACGTTATTGCGCACCAGTTGGCCATACCAGGGCCAGACCGCGATGTCGGCGATGGTGTAGTGCTCGCCGGCCAGGTAGCGGCTTTCGCCCAGGCGACGATCCAGCACATCGAGTTGACGCTTGGCCTCCATGGTGAAGCGATTGATGGGGTATTCGAGTTTTTCCGGCGCATACGCGTAGAAATGCCCGAAGCCGCCGCCCAGGTACGGTGCCGAGCCCATCTGCCAGAACAGCCAGTTCAGCGTTTCGGTGCGACCGGCCAGATCGGTGGGCAGCAACGCGCCGAATTTCTCTGCCAGGTAAAGGAGGATCGAACCGGACTCGAAGACCCGGATAGCCGGCTCGACACTGCGGTCCAGCAGGGCCGGGATCTTGGAGTTGGGGTTGATCTCGACAAAGCCGCTGGAGAACTGGTCGCCCTCGTTGATGCGGATCAGCCAGGCATCGTATTCCGCGCCGGTATGCCCCAGCGCCAGCAGCTCCTCCAGCAGGATCGTCACCTTGACGCCATTGGGCGTGGCGAGGGAGTAGAGCTGCAAGGGATGCTTGCCAACCGGCAAGGTTTTTTCGTGGGTCGGCCCAGCGGTGGGGCGGTTGATGCTGGCGAACTGGCCGCCAGACGGGGCGTCGTTTTTCCAGACCTTGGGCGGAACGTAGGACGCTTTGCTCATCGGGACATACCTCTTCGTTTGCGGTGTGGTTCCCAGAGTCTACCGCTGTTCGTTCATCATCCGCGCCACTTCACCGCAAGCCTTGAGCTGATCGAAAGCGCGTTGGGCCTTGGCGACGACGTCGTCCGGCGTACTCAGGCTGAAGGCCAGGTTGACCCTGTGGGGTTGCTCGTCGAGGGTATAGACCTCTTCCAACGAATTGAAATCCACCTGGGCATCCTGGCTCATCAGCCGTGCGGTGTTCTCCGGCATGGGCACCAGTTGGACCTGGTGATTCAGCAGTTTCTGAAAGTTGTCGTGATTGTTGGCCGATATGACCAGCCGGGTGAAACCGCGTTGTTGCAGGTAGATCTGCTTGGCGTCATTGCGCACCACGCCGATGCTGTACTGCTTGGCTTCTTCCAGGTTACTGACGCTGATGCCGTCCGTTCCGCGCAGCTTATAGAGCCGGCTCGCCACCCGATGTATCTCACCGACCCACTTGAACAAGGGTTCGCGGGCCGGGGTGCGGTCCAACGGGAAAATCATCACGTTGGGCTCGTGCAGGGCCTTTTCGTAGGCCCTGGCCCACGGGTACAGCGACAGGCTGTAGTCGGTGAGCCCCGCGTTCTTGAGTGTTTGTTCGGCGATGCGAATGCCGGGGCCTGCGACCTTGTCGTCACGCTGATAGGCATACAGGGAATCTTCGGTGACCACTTCGATCGCCTCGGCGTGGCTTTTCAGGCTGATCAAGGCGAGCAGCAGGCATGAGCAGAGCGACAGGCGATTGTGCATATACAAACCTCATGGCAGGCGACGGTTTTACAGGGCGACGCAGTCGCGTCCCTGGTGTTTGGCCCGGTACAGCGCCTGGTCGGCGCGTTGCAGCAATTGATCGAAATGGTCCATGGTCTGCCGGTCCAGTTCGGCGACGCCGACGCTCACGGTGACGAACGGCGAGACCTTGGAGCCGCTGTGGGGCAGCTCACGTTCCGCCAGGCTGGTGCGCAATCGTTCGGCCGCCTCGCACGCCAGGGTGGCGTCGATGTTGGGCAGGACCACGACGAACTCCTCGCCACCCACGCGTGCAGTGAGTTCGCCAGAGCGTGCGAAGACCCTGCGCAGGGTCTCGGCGATTTCTTTCAGGCACTGGTCCCCCTGCATGTGGCCGTAGGTGTCGTTGTAGATCTTGAAGAAATCGACATCGCACATGAGCACGGCCAGCGGAGTCTGGTGACGGATCGCCCGACGAAACTCGACGTCCTTCAGTTCGTCGAAATAGCGACGGTTGGCCAGGCCGGTCAAGGCGTCGTGACGGGACAGCGTTTCGAGGGACTGGTTGGCCGCCTTCAGTTCGGCGGTGCGTGCCTCGACCAGCTCAGCCAGTTGATCGCGGCTGGCGGCCAGGGCCAGTTCGTCCGAATGTTGGCGCTCCAGGTGGGCATGGAGATTGTCCTGCAATTCGTTCACTTGGAATTCCAGCAGGCTCAGTTCGTCCTGGCGGTGCACCGCGCGTTGCAGCTTGAGGTGATGCTTGAGGGTTTGCGGTGCGAGTTCGCCCAGGTGCCGGGCGATGTGCACCACGTGCACAGTCACCAGGCGGTTGAACATGGTCATGATCAACCCGGCCAGCAACAAGGATTGGATGATCTGGGTAATGACGATGCTGCGCGCTTCGCCCCAGAGTCGCTCCCAAAGCAGGTTATGGTCGCCTTCAATGGTCAGCTCGCCGACTTTTTCATGGGCCCCGGCGTAGGGCTGGGCGATGAGTTGGCGATGCAACACTGGCACCACGCCCGATTGCGTGACGGTATATCGATTGAGCTCGACGACTTCAGGCGCCTGCCTGGGGCGCAGGATATTCAACACTACACGGCCCACGGGGGCTGCCGCGGCAACGCTGCTGATTTGCTGGTCGAGGGACTCGCGGTCCATCTCCCAAATGGCGTGGGCGAGGGTGTTCTGGAACACCTGGTCGATCAGGGCCAGCTCCGAATTCATTTCCGCCAGGTTGTTTTCCCATGCCTGCCAGGTGCGCCAGGTGACCATCGCCAGGGTAAAGAGCAGGCAGAACAACAGCGTCGCCAGCACCAGGCGCCGGCCTAGCGAACTGAAGGCCTTGGTGTGCGGTTGCGGGGAGGACGCGGTGCGGAAGTCGTTACCCATGTCATAACCATTTGCGCACGATGGCATCGTAGACACCATTGCGACGGATGGTCTCAAGGCCGGCGCGGAACTTCTCCACGGTTTCGGCCGGGGTCTTGCGGCTGAACGCCATGCTGAAGCCATCGGCGCTGCTCAGTTCGGGCAGCGCCAGCGAGCGGACCAGCACTTTGTCCGGGTCCTCGCCGTTCTGGCGAGTCATGTACAGTGCGTTGAGTTCATTGGAAATCCACAGCTCGACATGGTCGACCTTGAGCTTGCGGTAGTTGTGTTCGTACTTGGTGCTCGACTGCAATTCTTCGCCAATGCGAAAACCCTTCGAGATCAGGTATTGCTCGCCGACGTCCTGATTGACGGTGGCGATCTGGTGACCATGGGCATCGGCCAGCGAGTTGAGTTTGACCGGCCGGTCCGCCAGTGAGTACATGTACCACTGCGTCGGGGCAATGGCGCCTACCCACTGGAAAAGCGACTCGCGGGCGGGCGTGCGGACGATCGAATAGATCAATACGTTGCTTTCATTGAGCGCCAGTTCGTAGGCCCGAGCCCAAGGCATGGGATGGATGGGCACGTCCATGCCGAGTTCCTTGAGCACGGCCTGGACCACTTCGGTGCTCATGCCGGTCACGCGACCGTCCTGCGTCATGTTGTAGGGCGGCAGCTCCTCCGTCACGATGCGCAGCGGTGCCTCTGCCGCGCAAGCGCTTGCGGCGAGGCACGTCAGGACGCCCCACATCAGCAGGCGATTGAGAAGCGGCAAACCCATCGACCATTACCCTAGGCAACCAGCAGCGCCCAGGGAAGCCTGGGCACTATCACTGACAGGGTTATCGGCCGGACTGGCATCGGCTTGAGTCCAGCCTGTAGAAACGGCCGGCTTGTCAAGCCCCCCTTGGCATCACGCAGACCAATCTGTGGCGAGGGAGCTTGCTCCCGCTGGCCTGCGCAGCAGGCCCCTGCATTGTTTCAGGCAAACCGCGTTGCCGGGTTTTACGACTGCTGCGCCCGAGGCGTCGGACCGGCCGAGCAGGAGCAAGCTCCCTCGCCACAGGGGGTGTGGTTAGGCTTGGGTGTTGGGGCGAAGGCACAATCGCCATCGCGAACAGGCTCGCTCCCAGGGGATTTGCGGTGTCTGGGCTGATGTCACATCAAGCCTTCACCCACCGTTGACGACTCCAACCGCTCAACGTATCGACCGCGAAAACCAGCAGCAGCATCGCCAGGATCACCGTGCTGCCTTGGGCCTCCTGGAACAGGCTGAGGCTGACGTAGAGCATTTGCCCCAGGCCGCCAGCGCCGACGAAGCCGAGCACGCTGGCCATGCGGATGTTGTTTTCCCAGCGGTACAGGATGTACGCCAGCAGTTGGGGCATGACATTGGGCAGCGTGCCGTAACAGAACGCCAATACCGCATTGGCGCCTTGCAGGCGGATGGCGTCGGCTGGTTCGGCGGGGGTGTTTTCCAGCGCCTCGGCAAACAACCGGCCAAGCACGCCGGTGGTGTGCAGGGCCAAGGCCAGGGTCCCGGCATTGGGGCCGAGGCCGGCGGCGAGGACCATCAGCGCGGCCCACACCAGTTCGGGTACGGCGCGCAGGGCATTGAGCAGCAGCCGTGAAGCACTTTGCAGCGGCCAGCCGAAACGCCCGGCGGCGGGCAGTGCCAGCAGCAGGCCGAGGACCGCCGCCAGCAGGGTGCCGAGGGCCGACATGGCCAGGGTTTCCAAGGCGCCATGGCCGATCGCTTGCAGATGGCCCGGGCTCAGGTCCGGGCTGAGAAAGCGTTGTGCGTAGGCGACCATTCGACCCAGGTTGCCGCTGTCGCCAAGCTCACCCAGGTCGAGGCCCAAGTAGGCGAACGAGGCGACGACCGCCGCGCCCAGGCACAGGACAATGAGCGCGTTGAGCAGGCGATTCATGCCAGCCTCCAGCGTAGCAGGCGGCTGAGTTGATCGGCCAGCAACACCAGCACCAGGAACGTCAGCAGCAGGCTGGCGACCTCACCGCCGGCAAACATGCGCAACGACAAGTCCATCTGCTGGCCCAGGCCGCCGGCGCCGACGAAACCCATCACCACCGAGGCGCGGATCGCGCATTCCCAGCGATACACCGTGTACGACAGCAATTCCGCCGCGACATTGGGCAGGATCCCGTAGCAGAAGGCACTCAGTCGACCACTGCCCGCCTGCAAGAGCGCATGCACCGGCCGTTGGTCGACCGACTCGTAGATTTCCGCATAGACCTTGCCCAGCATGCCGCTGTAGGTAATGGCGATGGCCAGCACACCGGCCGTGGGGCCGAGGCCGACGGCGCGCACGAAGAGCAAGGCCCAGACGATTTCCGGCACGCTGCGCAGGAAGATCAGCAGCCCGCGCACGGGCCAGCGCAGCCATTGGCCCCAGCGCCCCGGATGACCGGCCCGGGAAGCCGCCGACAGGGATAACGCCCGGCTTGCCAGCAGGCTGGCGGGCACGGCCAGCAGCAACGCCAGGACCATGCCCGCCGTGGCGATGGCCAGGGTTTGCAGGGTGGCTTGCCACAGCAGGCCAAGGAATTCATCGCCATGGGCCGCAGGCCAGAAGGCTGCTACGAACCGGCCCATCTCGCTGCGGCTGTCGCTCGCCACCCACACGCTGAGGTCCAGTTCGCTGAGCTGGACAGCCGGCCACAGCAATACGAGGGCCAACAGGCCGAGCAGCAGGCGGGGGCGGGTGGCGGGGTCTCGGGTATCGCGTGTCAGCATCGGGGGATCTGCACGGTCAGGGGCGAGGGAGGCACTGGAGAAGCCTGCAACTGTTCATTGGCGTAGAGCGTGTCGAGCAACGGACGGTCGACGGCGTCGGCCGGCAAGTCGAACAGAATCTGTCCCTCGCGCAGGCCAATGACGCGTGAAAAGTGTGCCAGCGCCAGGTCCACTGCGTGCAGGCTGGCGACCAGGGTGACGTTGTGTTCGCGAGCATGGCGGCAAAGCACCGACAGGGTATGCCCGGCCAGCACCGGATCCATCGCCGAGACCGGTTCGTCGGCCAGCAACACTTCGGGCGCCTGGTACAGCACCCGGGCAATGCCCACACGTTGCAGCTGTCCGCCGGAGAGTTGCTGGCATTGGGCGAACAACTTGTCGCTCAAGTCCAGCCGGGCCAAGGCCGCCCGCGCGCCCGGCACATCCAGGGGCAGCAGCAGGTTCAACAGGCTTTTGCCGAAGCTCCACTGGCCCAGTTTTCCGGCCAGCACCGCCGTGACCACGCGCTGGCGTGGCGGCAGCGGCGGCGATTGATGGATCAGGCCGATGCGTGCACGCAGGCGCTGGCGCTGGCCGGAAGACAACTGCCAGGCGCGCTCACCGAGCACCTGCATATCCCCGCCGACCGGACGCAGGGCGGTCGCCAGCACATTGAGCAGGCTTGATTTTCCCGCGCCGGATGGGCCGATGATCGCGACCTGCTCGCCAGCGCCAATGTGCAGGTCCACGCCACGCAGCGCGTGGACGCCGTTGGCGTGGGTAACGCTGGCCTGGGTCAGTTGCAGGGTCATTTGAGGAGGTCGGCGGCGCGCGCGGCTTGCTCGATGCCCTGGTAGTTTTCAGGCTTGGTTTCGATGAAGCGGCTGGCGGCCTGCAGGTCGAGGATTTCCTTGTCCTTCGGATTGGCCGGATCGAGTGCCAGGAAGGCGGCTTTTATCTTGGCCGCCAGCGCCGGATCGAGGGTGCCGCGCACGGTCCAGTTGTAGTCGAAGTACGCCGGGGTAGTGGCAAAGACCCTGACCTTGGACGTGTCGACCTTGCCGGCCGCGACCAGTTTTTCCCAGACACTGGCGTTCAGTACCCCAGCGTCCACTTTGCCGGCCTGGACCCAGGCAACCGTGGCGTCATGGGCACCCGAGTAGCCCACGCGGCTGAAATAGCTTTCCGGCTTGATGCCATCCTGGAGCATGAAATAGCGCGGCATGAGGCTGCCGGACGTCGACGACACCGAACCGAAGGCAAAGGTCTTGCCCTTGAGGTCGGCGAGGGATTTGACGGCAGGGTCGGCGGTGATGAACTTGCTGGTGAACTGGGCATCCTGTTCGCGTTGCACCAGCGGGATGGCATTGCCGGTCTTCAGGCGCGCCTGTACGAAGGTGAAACCGCCCAGCCAGGCCATGTCGATCCGGTCAGTGGCCAGCGCTTCGACCACGGCCGGGTAGTCGCTCACTGGCACGAACTCGACTTTCATGCCGGTTTGCTGCTCCAGGTAAGCCCCCAGCGGCTTGAACTTGCGCAGCAGTTCGGTCGGTGCCTCATCGGGAATGGCGCTGACTTTCAAGGTGTCGGCGGCCAGGGTCAGCAGGCTGCAAAAGGACAGGGTCACGCCAACGGCCAATGCCAGGGAACGTTTGAACATGGAAATCTCCGGTACAGGAAGGCAAGCAATAGTGAACGATCACGCGTGCGTGGATGACGCTACGCCGCAGAGTGAAGGGTAGACGAAGGCGGGCGATATTAACTGTTTCTGGTGGGCGAGATGAATGTCGATGAATTGACACACAGCTCGACCAGACAGGATCGTCCTGTGGGAGCAAGGAATTCACTGCGCACTCAGGCCGATCGCCCGTGGCGAGGGAGCTTGCTCCCGCTGGGCCGGTCCGCGTTCGGGCGCAGCAGACCCGAAAAACAGGGCCACTGCGTGCCCCAGCGGGAGCAAGCTCCCTCGCCACAAGTGCAAAGCGTCGGTCAGGAGCCGGCGGATTGCGTGAATGGGGCTTTTCGCTCTTTCGATCTGCAGTCAGTGTAGGCACAATGCGCATCCTTTTTTGGCTCGCCTTGCCGGAGGCCGCGAAAATGATCAAAACGCCGTACTACCTCATCGATAAACAGAAACTGCTGGCGAACATGCAGAAGATCGCCTACGTCCGCGAGCAGTCCGGGGCCAAGGCCTTGCTGGCACTCAAGTGCTTCGCCACCTGGTCGGTGTTCGACCTGATGGAGCAGTACATGGATGGCACCACGTCGTCGTCGCTGTATGAACTCAAGCTCGGTCGGCAGAAGTTTGCCGGCGAGACCCACGCCTACAGCGTGGCCTGGGCCGACGACGAAATCGAAGAGATGCTCGAGAACTGCGACAAGATCATCTTCAACTCCATCGGCCAGTTGCAGCGCTACACCGAGGCGTCGGCGGGCAAGGTCCGTGGCCTGCGGGTCAACCCGCAAGTGAGCAGCTCCGATTACCTGCTGGCCGACCCGGCGCGACCGTTCAGTCGCCTGGGCGAATGGGATCCCGTGAAGGTCGAGCAAGTCATCGAGCAGATCTCCGGCTTCATGTTCCACAACAACTGCGAGAACGACGATTTCGGTCTGTTCGACCAGATGCTGGGCACCATCGAGGAACGTTTCGGTCATCTATTGCATAAGGTCGAGTGGGTCAGCCTCGGTGGCGGCATCCACTTCACTGGCGAGGGCTACGCCCTGGATGCCTTCTGCGCACGCCTCAAGGCCTTCTCGCAGAAATACGGCGTACAGGTCTACCTGGAACCAGGCGAAGCCGCGATCACCCAGAGTGCATCGCTGGAAGTCACCGTGCTCGACACGCTCTACAACGGCAAGCACCTGGCCGTGGTGGACAGCTCTATCGAGGCGCACATGCTCGACCTGCTGATCTATCGCCTCAACGCCAAGCTGGCGCCGAGCGAGGGTGAGCACACCTACATGATTTGCGGCAAATCCTGCCTGGCCGGAGACATCTTCGGCGAGTACCAATTCGATCGTCCGCTGTCCATCGGCGATCGGCTGTCGTTCGTCGACGCAGCGGGCTACACCATGGTCAAGAAAAACTGGTTCAACGGCTTGAAAATGCCGTCCATTGTCGTGAAGCAACTCGACGGCAGCGTCGAGGTGGTGCGCGAGTTTGTCTATGACGACTATCTGTCCAGCCTCTCTTGAGCTGGCGCAAGGAGACATAAAGAATTGAAGAAGAACGTACTTATCATTGGTGCAGGAGGTGTCGCCAAGGTGGTGGCCCACAAGTGCGCGCAGCACAACGACGAACTCGGTCGTATTGCTATCGCGTCGCGCAACATCTCCAAATGCCAGGCCATCATCGACAGCGTCAAGGCCAAGGGTAGCCTCAAGCAACCCGCCGACATCAAGGCTTTTGCGCTCAATGCAGTGGATGTCGAAGCGACCAAGGCGCTGATTCGCGAAACCGAGTCGCAGATCGTCATCAACGTCGGCTCCGCTTTCCTCAACATGTCGGTGCTGCGTGCCTGCATCGATACCGGCGTGGCCTACCTGGACACCGCCATCCACGAAGAACCGGGCAAGGTCTGCGAGACGCCGCCCTGGTATGGCAACTACGAGTGGAAACACCTCGAGGAATGCCAACAGAAGAACATCACCGCCATTCTCGGCGTGGGCTTCGACCCGGGTGTGGTCAATGCCTATGCGGCATTGGCGCAGCAACAGTATTTCGACCGCATTGATTCGATCGACATCCTCGACGTCAATGCCGGCTCACACGGCAAGTATTTCGCCACCAATTTCGACCCGGAAATCAATTTCCGCGAATTCACCGGACAGGTGTGGAGCTGGCAGGACAGCCAGTGGACCAGCAACACCATGTTCGAAGTCAAGCGCACCGACGACCTGCCGGTCGTCGGCTCGCAGAACCTGTACCTGACCGGCCACGACGAAGTGCATTCGCTGTCCAAGAACCTCGACGTGCCGAACGTGCGTTTCTGGATGAGCTTCGGCGAGCACTACATCAATGTGTTCACCGTCCTGCGCAACCTCGGCCTGCTCTGCGAGCAACCGGTCAAGACCGCCGAAGGCCTGGAAGTCGTGCCATTGAAGGTGGTCAAGGCCGTGCTGCCTGACCCGAGTTCGCTGGCGCCGGGCTACACCGGCAAGACCTGCATCGGTGACCTGGTCAAGGGCACCAAGGATGGCCAGGCCCGCGAGATGTTCATCTACAACGTAGCCGACCACGAGGACGCCTACGCCGAAACCGACAGCCAGGGCATTTCCTACACTGCCGGCGTACCACCGGTGGCCGCGGCCTTGCTGGTCGCGCGCGGCGAGTGGGACGTGCAGCGCATGGCCAACGTCGAGGAGCTGCCTGCCGAGGCGTTCCTCAAGGCGCTGGACGTGATGGGCCTGCCGACGCGCATCAAGGATGAGCATGGCGATCGTCCTTGGGACCAGAACGCCTGAGGTCGTTCCTCGGTAGGTAAAAATGCCCCGTATCGAAAGATGCGGGGCATTTTTCGTTTTGGCTTCGAGGGTGAACACTCTATGAGGTGAACACTTCTGTGAGGTAAACACTTTTGTGAAGTGAACTCCTGTGGCGAGGGGATTTATCCCCGCTGGGGCGCGCAGCGGCCCCAATAAGTCTGAATGCAGTCATTCTGAAACACCGCAGCGTCTGGTTTCAGGGCCGCTGCGCGCCCCAGCGGGGATAAATCCCCTCGCCACAAAGGTGTTCACCTCACAGGCGTCCCCGGGTGTCGGATGGAAGATATGGCCAGTTGCCCCACACACTCGTTCGGCATGATCTACGCTCCAAGGGAGGGTCCCACCAGCAGGGGGTTTCCATGCGGAGCGTTCCTGAAAACAGTCTGAAAAAAGCACTGAAGGCCTGTAGAGACAGCTTCATTTCTGTCGGCTTTTTCAGCCTATTCATCAACGCGCTCATGCTGGTGCCGACCTTTTATATGCTTCAGGTGTACGGTCGGGTCATCACCAGCGGCAGCCTGACCACCCTGGCCATGCTGACGCTGATCCTGACCGGGTTGGTGGTGACGCTGGGTTTCCTGGAGTGGATCCGATCGCGGATCATGGTCCGGGTGAGTACCCGGCTGGACGTGCTGCTCGGTCGCCAGGTCTACAAGGCCAGTTTCAAGCGGGCCCTGGACAGTGGCGGGATGGACGCTTCGGCCCAGGCGCTCAACGACTTGACCGGCTTGCGCCAGTTTCTCACCGGCAACGGCCTGTTCGCGTTTTTCGACGCGCCGTGGTTGCCGATCTATATCGCCGTGATGTTCATGTTCCACCCCTGGTTCGGCTGGGTGGCGACCGGCAGTGCCCTGTTGCTGCTGGCGCTGGCCTTTCTCAATGAACGACTGACCGGCCCCACGCTGGCCCAGGCCAACCGCGAGAACATCGGGGCCACGCTGCACACCACGAAAAACCTGCGCAATGCCGAAGTCATCGAGTCCATGGGCATGCTCGAAACCCTGATGGAACGTTGGGGGCGTCGGCAGAAGAACATTCTGTTGTTGCAATCGCAGGCCAGCGACAGGGGCGCGGTGGTCAGTACGTTTTCCCGTAGTTTCCGGCTCCTGGTGCAATCCTGGGTGCTGGGGTTGGGGGCGTATCTGGCGGTGGACCATCAGGTGGGGGCCGGCATGGTGTTTGCCGGCTCGGTGCTGCTGGGGCGGGCCCTGGCGCCCATCGACCTGATCATCGGCAGTTGGAAGGGTTTCATTGCGGCCCGTTCGCAGTACAACCGCCTCAGCGACATCCTCGCCAAACAACAGGCGCAGCCCGAGCGCATGCCGTTGCCGGCGCCCCAGGGCCATGTGCAGGTCGAGAACCTGATGGTCATGGCGCCCGGCTCGAAAACCCCGATCATCAAGAACATCAGCTTCAGTGCCCCGGCTGGTTGCGTGGTGGGGATCATCGGTCCCAGCGCCGCCGGCAAATCGACCCTGGCCAGGGCCCTGATTGGCGTCTGGGCGCCGCAGCATGGCGTTGTCCGCCTCGACGGCGCGGACATCAGCGCCTGGGACAAACATGAGCTCGGGCCGTACATCGGTTACTTGCCCCAGGACATCGAGCTGTTCGAAGGCACGATCGGCGAGAACATCGCGCGCTTTGCCGAGGTCGATTCGGCGAAAGTCATCCAGGCGGCCCGGATCGCCGGGGTCCACGACATGATCCTGCAGTTTCCCGACGGCTACGACACCGTGATCGGCAGCGAAGGCATCATGCTCTCGGCAGGGCAGCGCCAGCGTATCGGGCTGGCTCGCGCCCTTTATGGCAACCCGCGGCTGATCATCCTCGACGAGCCCAACTCCAACCTGGACGACGTCGGTGACCGTGCCCTGGCTTCGGCCATTCATCAACTCAAGCAGGGCGGCGCAACGCTGTTCGTTATCACCCACCGTACCAACATCGTGTCGCAACTTGACCGGCTGATGCTGCTGAACGCTGGGGTGATCAGTCTCTACGGGCCACGCGAGCATGTGCTGGCCGAACTCAACGCGCAGCATCCGCAGGCGCATACGCAAGCTGTGCCAGCAGGATTCGGCATGGCTTCGGTCGTTACCAGCAAAGGTGATACCGATGAACCCCACAGTGCCCATCCGCCAAATTGAAAGCACCAGCGAACTGCCAACCTCTGATCACAAGATTCGCCGCCTGGGCATTGGCATTGTTGGGTTGACCTTCGGGTTGTTTGGCACTTGGGCGGCGTTTGCGCCACTGGACGGCGCAGCCTATGCCCCAGGCGTCGTCACCGTGCAGGCCTACCGCAAGACGGTGCAGCACCTGGAAGGCGGCATCGTCAAGGCCGTGCTCGCCCGTGACGGCGACATCGTCAAGCGTGATGACCCGCTGATCGTCCTGGACGATGCCCAACTGCGCTCCGAGTACGAGATGACCCATAACCAGCTGGTCGCGGCCAGTGCCATGGAGGCCCGGCTCAAGGCCGAGCGCGACAGGCTGCCGGCGATCAGCTTTGCCCAGGTGGTCGATTCGAGCAGTCCACGTGGCGTCGAGGCGTTGCAGGGAGAAAACCAGCTGTTCAATGCCCGGCAGGGCTCGCGCCAGGGTCAGATCGCTGTGCTGCGCGAGCGCATCGGGCAGTTGCAGCAACAGATCAAGGGCCTGGAGTCGATGATCGACGCCAAGGTTCATCTGGAGAACTCCTACAGCGGCGAGATCGCGGAACTGAGCGACCTGCTCAAGCAAGGCTTCGTCGATAAACAACGCCTGCTGGAGCAGGAGCGCAAGTTGGGGTTGCTCAGGTCGGAGGTGGCCGATCACCGCTCGATGATCAACAAGACGCGGCTGCAGATCAACGAAACACAGCTGCAGATCCTCCAGGTCGACAAGGATTTCGACGCCGACGTGGCCAAGCAACTGGCCGAAGTCCAGACCAAGCTCTACGACCTGCAGGAGAAAACCGCGGCGCTGGCGGATCGGCTCAGCCGTATCGTGATTCGCGCACCTGACGCGGGCATGGTGATCGGCATGACCGTGCACACCGTCGGCGGGATCGTGCGCGCGGCGACGCCCTTGCTCGATATCGTGCCGTCGATTTCCGAACTGGTCATAGAAGCCCAGGTGGCCCCGGTGGACATTGACCGCATCGGCATCGGCAAGCGGGCCGACATCCGTTTCAACGCGTTCAACAGCGCCACCACGCCGGTGATCGAAGGGGAGGTCAGCAGTGTCTCGGCCGACCGGCTGACCAATGAAAAGACCGGCGCCGCCTACTACCTGGCGCGGGTGCGGGTGACCGACAAAGGCGTACGCACGTTGGGCGAACGCAAACTGGTGCCGGGAATGCCGGCGGATGTATTGATCATCACCGGGCAACGCACGCTGTTGCAGTACTTGATGCAGCCGGCCCGCAATGCCCTGTCTCAATCATTGATCGAGGAATGACCATGGATGTGTCTGCAATGCTATTGGGGGGGATGTTCATGTTGGCGGCGGGGGCCGTCGGGGCGCAAACCCATGCGGCGCAAGCCGATGGGGCTACACCGACCGAGGTCAGCGCCTCGACGTTTTCCACCGACCTTGCGCAGTTGTACCGCGAAGCACGGCTGGAGGACCCACAGGTACTCGCTTCCCATGCCCGGGCCAAGGCGGGCCAGGAACATCAGGACGAAGCCTTCGGGGCCTTGCTGCCACAGCTGTCGTTCAATGCCGGGAAGAACCGTATTCATCAGGAGAACGACTTTCTGCAACGCAGTTTCGACAGTGAAAGCTACGGGTTGGTGTTGCGTCAGTACCTCTACAACAAGGCCGCGTGGGAGAACTACCAGAAGTTCAAAAGCCTGGCCAAGCAGTCTGAATCCCAGGCGCTGGACACCCAGGCCGAAGCCACGGTGGAATTGGCGCAGCGCTACTTCACCGCGTTGGCGGCCGAGGATGAACTGGAGTTGGTCAGGGCGGAGCGTCGAACCACCCAAAGAAGCCTGGACCGGGTCAACGCGCTGTACGAAAAACAGATGGCCCTGGTGACCGATCAGCTCGATCTCAAGGCCCGGGTGGATCTGCTTGCCGCGCAAGAACTCGACGCCCGCAACCAGGCCAGCCTCAGTCGCGAGGCGCTGGCGGAAATCGTCGGGCGACCAGTGAAGGAAAAGCTCAACCGTGTCCGCGATGACGTGCAATTGCAGGTCTCGGCGCAGAGCCTGGAAAGTTGGGTGCGTGACGGCATCGCGCTGAACCCGGCGCTCAAGGCCAACGAGAGTGGCGTCGAAGCCGCGGGGGCGGCGTTGCGCAGCGGCAAGGGCGGGCACTACCCGACCTTGAGCCTTAACCTGAGCGCGCAGCAGACCGACGAGGGCTACAACAACTCCCAGGCGCCGCGCACCGACAGCTATGTCGCCGGTATTGGCCTGCAAGTGCCGCTGTACAGCGGCGGCTCGACCTCGGCGCGGGTCCGTGGGCTTTACCAGGACCAAGTGGTTGCCGAGCAGGAACTGGAGGCGATCCGGCGTCGGGTGGTCAAGGAGATCACCAACGCCTACCTGACCGCCAATTCCAACGGCGAGAAGATTGGGGCCAACCGCATGGCCCTGGATTCGGCCCAGCTGTCCCGGGTGGCCGCAGAGAAAGCGCTGAGTTATGGCATGGTCAATTCCGTCGACGTACTGGCCAGCGTGCGCAACGAGTTTCGCGCTCGGCGCGACCTGCTCAAGACGCAATATGAATTCCTCAGCAACGTGCTGACCCTCAATCGTTGGGCAGGCAAACCGCCGGCGGAAAGCATCGATAGCGTGAACGCCTGGTTGAGCCCCGCCGGTACTCGCCAAGCCTCTTTAGCGCCCTGATTTCGGCGGTTAATTGACGGCATTATTCTACTTAACGAACCTGTCGCACCGCTCGTCGTTTAATTGACGATGCGCTCGCGACGGCGTTTGCTTCGCGATCATTGGTTGACGACGGCAATGCCTTGATTTTCCGAGCAATAAACACTTGCGACAGCCCGCCGCCACCGAGCCAAGCCCTCCGGGCCAAGGCCGGCGCCGGGGCTCAGGCGCGCGGCTGTGCGACGGGCTGGCCTAGACTCAGCCTAGGCTATGTACGAAATCGCTTGAAACTTGGTTATGCGGCGTTAAAAACCGGCACGGAATGCTCATTGACAGCCGGTCAAGTCGGGCGCGACCCCGGCCGTTCCTCGCCGGTTTTTGCCTTGCCTAACCTGCGTTTCAAACAATTTCGTACACAGCCTTGGGGCTCGAAAGGGGCACGTTGTCATGTGTAAGTTGTTGATCGTTATTCCTATAGGCAGCGCCGAAGGTTTTCTTGTTTTTTCACAGCCTGCCATCACTCTCGACACGGTTGTCGTCACCCTTGGTTTCCAAGAGGGAGCGTAACGATGATGCCGGATCACCGAAAGACCATCCGTGTGTTGCTGGTCGATTGCCGTCCGCTGGTGCTCATGGGGCTTCATGACTTGATCAATGCGAGGAAGCCGCGAATGGAAGTCAGCGGCCAGGCGTCCACCTACACTAATGCGCTGAACCTGGCTGATCAGTTGCGTCCCAACGTGATTTTCTTCAGCTTCTTTCCCGATGCGCTGGACCCGTTGGAAGTCGTCGCGCAACTCACCCGCAGCACCGGCATGAAGCTGCTGGTGCTCAAGGGCTTGTACGAGGCCGTGCCGGCGGCCCAGGCGATAGAGGCGGGTGCGCGGGGCATCGTGCTGGCGGAAGACCCGACGGAATCGATCGTCCGGGCGATTCTCACGGTCCACCACCATGACATCGGGATGGACCGGGCCTGGGCCGATGGGCTGTGCGGCTACGCCGCCAACGGGCATGTGCCCCTCAAGTGCAACCTGGAACAGGCGAAACAGGCGCGGCTGACGTTGCGCGAGCGTGAGCTGATCCATGCCATCGTCGGTGACCCGTCGGCCAAGTACATCAGCATCGCCGAGCGCCTTGGCATCAGCGAGCACACCGTGCACAACCACCTGAGCAACATCTATCAGAAGCTCAACCTGATCAATCGGATGGATTTGCTGATGTATGCGCTCAAGCATGGGATCACCAACCAGGAAGAACCACCCGAGTCGACGTGGGTGGAGTTGGATTGACGTTCAGGTGAAGCAAAAAACAATGCGCGGGTGGTTCCTCAACCCTCCGCGCATTTTTCAAGGCCTGTCAGGTATCAGGCGCCCATGACGATGTCGGTGTTGAGCACGTCCACCCCGACCAGGGTGATGGTGGTGGTTTGCCCGCCGGTCTCGGCGATGGTCACGATGCTGTCGGCTCCTGTGTTGTTGATCGACTGGACCACTGCCGTCGGATCACCGTTGAGTACCAGGGTGTCGTGCTGGCCCGGCGTCGTGTCGAAGCCGGTGACCTGGTACTTGTTCTGGGTGAACGTCAGGTCGACGTTAAACGCATCGCGCTCGCCGCTGGTGCCCACCAAGGTGAAATCGAACTGGGCGTTGGCCGCGTCGTTGGCGAACAGGTTGGCGTCAAACGAGCTGGTCGCCGAGTCGCCATCCTTGTCCGTCAGCGTCGCGTTGAACACCAGCTTGATGTCGCTGGCCAGGTTCTCGGTTTCCTGGATGAACTGGATCACCGGAATCTTGATCGCACCGCGCCCCATCGTCAGTTGGACGGCGTCGATCAGTGCCGAACCTGCTTTCTCGATGGTGAAGGACACCTGGCCGCCGGCTTCCGGTGTCAGGGTGTTGACCTCGGTGAGGGCGGAGACCGTACCGTCTTGGTAGAAGACCCTGAAATACAGGTCTTCGGTCGCCGTGTCGTAGCCGGCCACGGAGTTGTCGATGAAGACTTTCATGCCCGTGAGCAGGCTTTCCGGGTTGATGACAAAGCTTTCATCGGCGGTTCCGATGGCCACCAGGCTGTCGCCTTGCAGCAGGTTGTTGCCCACGCCGATACCGGAGGTGCTGACGTTCATCGCCGTCGGGTCGATGTACGACGGCAGCGGGTTGGTCTGCAACGCGGCCTCGGTGGGGTCGGGTTTGCCAAGACCGATTCCGGTGAAGATATCCGACGTCGAGGCCAGCGCCTTCACGGAGAAGAACACGATTTCTTCGGAGGTGGACGGGATGGTCGGATCCGCGGTTTTTGGAATCAACAAGGTCCGCACCGGATCCGGGCCGCCGGCATCGAGCGAGCCGTCGGCGCTGCTGCGCACGATGGTCGAGGCAAAGCCCTGCACAAGGTCCAGCGTGTAGTGCCCGTCATCATAGGCGGTAAGCGTGTAGTCGACGCTGGTGTTGGCGGTGGCGGCGTTGTTGTCGAAGTCACCGGTCAGCGTACCGGCGAAGTGGTAGGCGCCATTGGCGTCCGGTGAGGGCGACTGCTCGACGAGTGTGCCGGTTCCGGTGGTGGTCGTGTCGTCTGGGCGGACCAGGGTGAACTGACCGTTGACCAGTGAAATGTCCAGGCCAGCCGTACCAAGTCCGTCGGCACCGGCCACCTTGGTCCAGTAGCCGGTTTGCGCCAGCACGCTGCCGGTGCCGATCAAGTTGCCGAACGCGAGTGACGGTCCGTCATCCTCGAACACCAGGTTCTGGCCGATGTTGAGGGTGGCCTGGGCACTGTCGCCGTCCCGGTCGGTCTTGGTGGCGACCAGGGTGACCAGGTTGTCCGAGGTCAGGCTCGTGGCGTCGTCGGGGTTGGTCGCATTGGGGTGCATCACGGCCCGCAATTGGTCGAGGGTAACGTCACCGTTAGTGGCGACGTTGACGGTGAACACCAGCACGTTGCTGGTTGCGGTGCGGCCTTCCACCACGCCGCCGTTGAGCGACAGGTTGACGGCTTGACCCGTGGCCGAGTCGGTCAGCCCCGAGGCACCCGCCACCACGCCCAGGGCATAGGTGAGGGTGCCCGCGCCGTCGGCGCCGAACGCCGAGGTGAAGTTGGCCGCGAAGCTTTTGGTGTCGTTGG
>NZ_JBMDJD010000014.1:0-135648 GCF_057809015.1 Pseudomonas sp. FG6 | reverse complement strand
CCCCCCCCCCCCCCCCCCGCGCCGGGCTTCAGAGGTCGCCGAGGGCGTCGATCAACGCCTGGTTCTGCTCCGGCGTACCGATGCTGATCCGCAGGAACTGGGCGATCCGCTCCTGCTTGAAGTGCCGCACGATCACGCCTTGTTCCCGCAGTTTCGCGGCAAGCCCCGCCGCGTCGTGCCCAGGGTGGCGGGCGAAGATGAAGTTCGCCACTGAAGGCAGCACTTCAAAGCCCTTGGCCTGCAATTGCGCCACCACCCACTCGCGGTGCTCGATGACCAGCCGGCAGGTCTTGTCGAAATATTCGCGGTCATCGAACGCCGCTGCGCCGCCGACATTCGCCAGGCGATCCAGCGGGTAGGAGTTGAAACTATTCTTGATCCGCTCCAGCGCCTCGATCAGGTCCGGATGGCCCACCGCCAGTCCTACCCGCAGGCCCGCCAGCGAGCGCGACTTGGACAGGGTCTGGGTTACCAGCAGGTTCGGGTAACGGTCCACCAGGCCGATGGCCGTCTCGCCGCCGAAGTCGACGTAGGCTTCGTCGACCACCACCACCGAATCCGGGCTGGCCTTGAGGATCTGCTCCACCGCTTCGAGTGCCAGCAGGCAACCCGTCGGGGCGTTCGGGTTGGGGAAAATGATCCCGCCGTTGGGCTTGGCATAATCCGCCGGGTCGATCCGGAACTGCTCATCCAGCGGCACCGCATCGAACTGGATGCCGTACAACCGGCAATACACCGGATAGAAGCTGTAGCTGATGTCCGGGAACAGCAGCGGCTGGTCGTGCTGCAACAGCCCGTGGAAAATGTGCGCCAGCACTTCATCCGAACCGTTGCCCAGGAACACCTGGTTGGCCTGCACGCCGTAATACCGGGCCACGGCGCTTTTGAGCAGGTCGCTGTTGGGATCCGGGTACAGGCGCAGGTTGTCGTTCAGCTCGGTCTGCATCGCCGCGAGCGCCTTGGGCGACGGGCCGTAGGGGTTCTCGTTGGTGTTGAGCTTGACCAGCCGAGTCAGTTTCGGCTGCTCACCCGGCACGTAGGGCACCAGGTTCTTGACGAACGGGCTCCAGAATTTACTCATTTCAGTTCCCCTGCCCTTCAGTGGATTGCGCGTCGAGAATGCGATATTCGGCACTGCGGGCGTGACCGCTCAGCGATTCGCCGCGGGCCAGCACCGAAGCGGTCTTGCCCAGTTCGGACGCGCCCTGCTCGGAGCAGAAGATGATCGACGAACGCTTCTGGAAGTCATACACACCCAGCGGCGACGAAAAGCGCGCGGTGCCGGAAGTCGGCAATACGTGGTTGGGGCCTGCGCAATAATCGCCCAGGGCTTCGGAGGTGTGGCGGCCCATGAAGATCGCCCCGGCATGACGGATCTGCGGCAACCAGGCCTGTGGGTCGGCGACCGACAGCTCCAGGTGTTCCGGCGCAATGCGGTTGGCGACCTCGATGGCCTGGGCCATGTCATCGACCTTGATCAGCGCGCCACGGCCGTTGATCGAGGTGTTGATGATCTCGGCGCGGTCCATGGTCGGCAGCAGCTTGTCGATGCTGGCGGCGACCTTGTCGAGGAACTCGGCGTCCGGGCTGACCAGGATCGCCTGGGCATCTTCGTCGTGCTCGGCCTGAGAAAACAGGTCCATGGCGATCCAGTCCGGGTCGGTCAGGCCATCGCATACCACCAGGATCTCCGAAGGCCCGGCGATCATGTCGATGCCGACCTGGCCAAACACGTGGCGCTTGGCGGTGGCCACGTAGATGTTGCCCGGCCCGACCACTTTGTCGACCCTCGGCACGCTTTCGGTGCCGTAGGCCAGGGCGGCCACGGCCTGGGCGCCGCCGATGGTGAACACCCGGTCCACGCCGGCGATGCAGGCGGCGGCGAGCACCAATTCGTTGATCTCACCGCGTGGGGTCGGGACCACCATGACCACTTCGGTCACGCCAGCCACCTTGGCCGGGATCGCGTTCATCAGCACCGAGGACGGATAGGACGCCTTGCCGCCCGGCACGTACAGGCCGGCGCGGTCCAGCGGCGTGACTTTCTGGCCCAGCACCGTACCGTCGGCCTCGGTGTAGCTCCAGGAATCCTGCTTCTGTCTTTCGTGGTAGCTGCGCACCCGTGAAGCGGCTTTTTCCAGGGCCTCGCGCTGGGCCACGGTGATGCGGGTCAGCGCCAGTTCCAGACGCTCGCGCGGCAGGATCAGGTCGGCCATGGACGCCACTTGCAGGCCGTCGAATTTCTGGGTGAATTCCACCAGGGCTTCATCGCCACGCTCGCGCACGGCCTTGATGATGTCGAGCACCCGCTGGTTGACCGAGTCGTCAGACACACTTTCCCAGCTCAGCAGATGATCCAGATGATGTGCGAAATCCGGATCGGCAGCGTTGAGTCGGCGAATCGAAGTGGGAGCGGTCATAGCGAGGGCCTCATTAATGGCAAATGCTCAGGCGCCCTAAGCTACCAGTCCATTCGCGTGGGCACCTGAGAAAATTGGCTATGACACGGATAGACGGGCGCGACGCAAGGTCGCGCAGGTGTATCAGCCGCGGTGTCGCGATTCCACTGCCTTGCGCAGGGTATCGATCAGAGCCTGGATGCGGGCGTGCTGCATTTTCATCGATGCCTTGTTGATGATCAGCCGGGAGCTGATATCGGCGATGAAATCCTGGGGTTCCAGGCCGTTGGCCCGCAGGGTGTTGCCGGTGTCGACCACGTCGATGATCTTGTCCGCCAGGCCGATCAGCGGCGCCAGCTCCATCGAGCCGTACAACTTGATGATATCGACCTGACGGCCCTGCTCGGCGTAATAACGCTTGGCAATGTTGACGAACTTGGTCGCCACGCGCAGGCGCCCCTTGGGCTCCGGTGCGCCGACTTTACCGGCGGTCATCAGCTTGCAGCGAGCGATCTGCAGGTCCAGGGGCTCGTACAGGCCCTGGCCGCCGTATTCCATCAACACGTCTTTGCCGGCGACGCCAAGGTCGGCGGCGCCATGTTCAACATACGTTGGCACATCGGTGGCGCGCACGATCAGCAAACGTACGTCGGCCTGGGTCGTGGGGATGATCAGCTTGCGGCTCTTGTCCGGATTCTCGGTCGGCACGATGCCCGCTTCGGCCAGAAGCGGCAGGGTGTCGTCAAGGATGCGGCCCTTGGACAGTGCGATGGTCAACATGGGAAACGTCAGTCCTTATCAAGGTACTCATGCCTGGTCGCAAATGGCGCCAGACACACATCGAGGGTGCAAACACCTTCGATCTGGAACGAAATCAACGGACGCCTCCCTGCGTCCAACGAAAAGTGCCTGCGCAACTTTTCCCTGCATCAACTAGCCCGGAACGCGACGGATCTTGGCGCCCAGCATTTGCAGTTTTTCTTCGATGCACTCGTAGCCACGGTCGATGTGGTAGATACGGTCGATCAGGGTATCGCCCTCGGCAACCAGGGCCGAGATCACCAGGCTGGCCGAGGCCCGCAGGTCGGTGGCCATCACTGGCGCGCCCTTGAGCTTGTCCGCGCCCGTGACGATGGCGGTGTTGCCTTCGACCTGGATCTTGGCGCCCATGCGGTGCAGTTCGTAAACGTGCATGAAGCGGTTTTCGAAGATCGTCTCGATCACGGCGCCCGTGCCTTCGGCAATGGCGTTGAGGGAGATGAACTGCGCCTGCATGTCGGTCGGGAACGCCGGGTACGGAGCGGTCCGCACGTTGACTGCCTTTGGCCGCTTGCCGTGCATGTTCACTTCGATCCAGTCTTCGCCGCAGGTGACTTCGGCGCCGGATTCCTTGAGTTTTTCCAGGACAGCTTCGAGGATGGTCGGATCGGTGTCCTTGACCTTGACCCGGCCACCGGTCACGGCAGCGGCCACCAGGTAAGTACCGGTCTCGATCCGGTCCGGCATCACCTTGTAGGTGGCCGAATGCAGGCGCTCGACGCCATCGATGGTGATGGTATCGGTGCCAGCACCGCTGATCTTGGCGCCCATGGCGATCAGGAAGTTCGCCAGGTCGACCACTTCAGGTTCGCGAGCGGCGTTTTGCAGCACGCTGCGGCCTTTGGCCAGTGCAGCGGCCATCATGATGTTCTCGGTACCGGTCACACTGACGGTATCGAAGAAGAAGTGCGCACCGCGCAGGCCGCCTTCAGGTGCCTTGGCCTTGATGTAGCCGCCTTCGACGTCGATCACTGCGCCCATGGCTTCCAGGCCACGGATGTGCAGGTCCACCGGACGCGAACCAATGGCGCAACCACCTGGCAACGCGACTTCGGCTTCACCGAAACGGGCAACCATCGGACCCAGTACCAGGATCGATGCGCGCATGGTTTTCACCAGCTCGTACGGGGCGACCAGGGTCTTGATAGTGCGCGGATCGATCTCGACGCTGAGCTTCTCGTCGATCACAGGCTCGATGCCCATGCGGCCGAACAGCTCGATCATCGTGGTGATGTCGTGCAGGTGCGGCAGGTTGGCCACGGTCACCGGGCCATCGCACAGCAGGGTCGCGGCCAGGATCGGCAGGGCGGAGTTCTTTGCCCCGGAAATACGGATTTCGCCATCAAGACGAACGCCGCCGGTAATAATCAGTTTATCCATAAGAATCTCGAGGCCCTTGGGCTCAGGTGCGCTCGGCCCAGGCCGCGCGGCTGAAAAATTTCATAGTGACCGCATGGATGCTGCCATCGGCGATCCACGGGTTCAAATGGGCATAGATGCTCTGCTGACGCTTGACCGGGCTCAATGCCGCCAGGTCGTCGCTAATCACGTTCAGCTGAAAGTTGCAGCCTTCGCCTTCAACTTCTACCTGAGCTCCGGGCAAATTTGCTTCAAGGAAGCTCTTTACTTCGTTGGCCTGCATGCTCAACCTCAATCGGCGCCCTGTGCGCGCGGGTCGCACATCATACAAAAAAGCCCCGCGACTGCGAACCCCGCACAGCAGGACTCTGACAGAGGGCTTTCCAGGGACGTGGGTCAGGGGTGCGCCAACAGCTCGGTCAGCTCGCTGACCTGGGCTATTTCGCGCATGTCTTCGGGCATCCCTCGGATGCTCCAGGTCTTGCCGGCCGCCTTGGCGTCACGCATGAAGCACAGCAGCAAGGACAGGCCGACGCTACTGGACTTGCGCACCGCCGAGCAGTCGATCACCACGTCGGTCGCACTCGCGGACTTGATCAGCGCCTGGCCCTGCTTGCGCAAGACCGGGCCGGTGCGATAGTCCAGCACGCCACTGAGCAACAATTCACCGGCCTCGCCCAAGCGTACAGCCGACTCACTTGCCAAGTCACTCATTGCGCCTGCTTCTCCTGGGCGTCCTTGGCAACGTCCTTGGCCTTGGCGACTTCCCCGGCCCAACCATCGATGGTCTTGTCCAGGTCATTGCCATTGCGCTGCATCGCATCGGCGAACTGGTCACGGAACAGCTTGCCAATGTTGATGCCGTTGATGATCACATTGCGGACCTTCCATTCCTCGTTGATTTTCTCGAGGGTGTAGGAGACCGGGTAGATCGCGCCGTTGTTGCCCTTGACCTGCATGTCGACACTGGTACGAGTGCCACTTTCATCCTTGGCCGGCGAAACGGTGATGCCCTGGTTGTTGTATTCGAGCAAGGCGTTGCCATAGAACTGCATCAGGCTGCGCTTGAAGTTCTCCTGGAAACGGGTCATCTGCGCCGGGGTCGCCTTGCGCGAGAACTTGACGGTCATGATGCTGCGGGAGATGCCGTCGGCATCCACAACAGGCCCGACGATGCCGTTGAGCGCGTCATAGAACGCGCCCGGGTCCTGTTTGTAATGCTCTTTATTGGCGGAAAGGTCTGCCAACAACCGGGTCGTGGTGTCCTGGATGATGTCATGGGCCGAAGGCGCGGCCACGGCATGGGCCATCATCGGCAGCGCCGCGAGCAACACCAGCAGGCTACGTCGCAGGATAGAGATCATTCGAAAGCTCCTCATTTGGCGTCTTTGCTAACGGTATTGAGCAGGAATTTACCGATCAGGTCTTCGAGCACCAGCGACGACTGCGTGTCGTGGATGGTTCCACCGTCCTTGAGCAAGGCTTCTTCCCCGCCCACGCTGATGCCGATGTACTTCTCGCCCAGCAGGCCAGCCGTGAGGATCGATGCAGTGGAGTCGGTCGGCAGGTTATCCACGCGCTTTTCCAACTGCAGCGTCACGCGGCCAGTGAAACTGTCGCGATCCAGATCGATTGCCGTGACCTTGCCGATGGTCACACCAGCCATGGTCACCTTTGCTCTGACAGTCAAACCGGCGATATTGTCGAAATAGGCATAAAGTTTATACGTATCGGTGTTTGCCGTCGGCGCCAGTCCACTGACCCGCAGGGCCAGCAGCAACAAAGCCAGGATGCCAGCCAGCAAGAAAAGGCCGACACCGATTTCCAGGGTGCGGTTTTGCATCAGAAATCTCCAAACATCAAGGCGGTCAGAATAAAGTCAAGGCCCAGCACTGCCAGCGAGGCGTACACCACGGTCTTGGTTGTGGCACGGCTGATCCCCTCCGAGGTGGGTTCACAGTCATATCCCTGAAACACGGCGATCCAAGTCACCACGAAGGCGAATACGGCACTTTTGATCACGCCATTGAGTACATCGTCGAGGAAGTCGACGCTGTTCTGCATGTTGGACCAGAAGGAGCCTTCATAGACCCCCAGCCAGTCGACAGCCACCCAGGAGCCGCCCCAGATCCCCACGACGCTGAAGATGATCGCCAGCACCGGCAAGGAAATGAAACCGGCCCACAGGCGTGGGGCGATGATGTATTTGAGCGGGTCGACGCCGATCATCTCCAGGCTGGACAACTGCTCGGTGGACTTCATGTTGCCGATCTCGGCCGTCAGCGCCGAACCGGCACGACCGGCGAACAGCAACGCGGTCACCACCGGACCGAGCTCACGCAGCAATGTCAGCGCAACCATTTGCCCGACCGCCTGCTCCGAACCGTAGCTGGACAGGATGTTGAACCCCTGCAGTGCCAGCACCATGCCGATGAAGATCCCGGAGACCACGATGATCACCAGGGACATCACGCCCACCGAGTGCAATTGCTTGACCAGCAGGCCAAAACCGCCGCCCGTCGAGTTGCGCCCCAGCAAGGCGTGCATCAGGAACAGCGAGGAACGACCCAGGACGGCCAGCACGTCGATGCCGGAGCGACCGAACAGGCGAATTCTTTCTATCAGTGATTTGTTGCGCATCAGCGCTTCCCCAGCAGGTCGGTGCGGTAATCCGTGGCCGGAAAATGGAACGCCACCGGGCCGTCCGGATCCCCCTTCATGAATTGGTGGATGCGCGGGTTGTCGGAGTTCATCAGTTCCTGAGGCGTGCCCTGCCCCAGCACCTGGCCATCACCGACGACATAGATGTAGTCGGCAATGCTCGCGGTTTCGGCCAGGTCGTGGGAGACCACGATGCTGGTGATGCCCAACGCATCGTTGAGCAGGCGGATCAGGCGCACGAGCACGCCCATGGCAATCGGGTCCTGGCCGACGAAGGGCTCGTCGTACATGAGGATCTTCGGGTCCAGGGCGATTGCCCGGGCCAGGGCGACTCGGCGCTTCATGCCACCGGAAAGCTCGTCCGGCATCAGGTCGAGGGCGCCACGCAGCCCGACCGCCTGCAACTTGAGCAGGACGATGTCGCGGATCATCTCCTCCGGCAGGTCGGTATGGACCCGCAGGGGAAACGCCACGTTCTCGAAGACATCGAGGTCGGTAAACAGCGCGCCGCTCTGGAACAGTACACCCATGTGCTTGCGTGCATCGAACAGGTCGCTGCGCGACAGCTTGGGAAGATTCTGGCCATTGACCCAGACTTCACCGGCGCTGGGGCGCAATTGGGCGCCTATCAGCCGCAACAGGGTGGTCTTGCCGCACCCGGAAGGCCCCATGATGCCGGTCACCTTGCCACGGGGTATGCGAATATCGATGTCATTGAAAATGCTGCGCGTCCCTCGCTTGAAGGACAATCCCTTCAGCTCGACCGCGTAGGCGTTGTCGGCACTCATCTAAACTCCTTGCGATGCAGCCTCACATTCGAGTGCCCTGGCCTGCCGGCAGGCGCCGGCACCGCCGGGCACGCGAACCGGCGGCGAACTATATCACTGCAACAGCCCCGCGCCCAAGGCCGTCACCACGCCTGTTAAGCCTGATCCAAGGTAAAAAGCAACATTCCATGTCGAGCCCGACGGCCCCTTCGAACAAGCCCATGACGAACTTACGTGAGGGAATTGTTCATTGCCGCTATAATCGCCGCCTTTTCATCAGGCTATACGATTTCTGACATGAGCCAATCCAGCGACCTGATTCAATCGGCACAACGTACCATCCGCCTCGAACTCGAAGCCGTGCAAGGCTTGCTGCCCCATATCGACGCTGATTTCGTACGCGCCTGCGAGATGATTCTGGCCAGCAAGGGCCGCGTCGTCGTGGTCGGCATGGGCAAGTCCGGGCACATCGGCAACAAGATCGCCGCCACCCTGGCCAGCACCGGCACCACGGCGTTCTTTGTCCACCCGGCCGAAGCCAGCCACGGGGACATGGGCATGATCACCCGCGACGACATTATCCTGGCCCTGTCCAACTCCGGCTCGACCAATGAGATCGTCACCCTGCTGCCGTTGATCAAGCGCCTGGGCATCCAGTTGATCAGCCTCACCGGCAATCCGGATTCGCCACTGGCCAAGGCCGCCGAGGTGAACCTCAACGTTCATGTCGAGCATGAAGCCTGCCCGCTGAACCTGGCGCCGACCTCCTCCACCACCGCCGCGCTGGTCATGGGCGACGCCCTGGCCGTGGCCCTGCTGGAAGCCCGGGGGTTCACCGCCGAGGACTTCGCGTTCTCCCACCCCGGTGGCGCCCTTGGTCGTCGCCTGCTACTGAAAGTCGAGAACGTCATGCACGCCGGCCAGGAACTGCCGCAGGTGCAACGCGGCACGCTGCTCAAGGACGCGCTCATGGAGATGACCCGCAAGGGACTGGGCATGACGGTGGTCCTGGAGGCCGACGGCAAGCTCGCCGGGATCTTCACCGACGGCGACCTGCGCCGCACCCTGGACCGCACCATCGACATCCACAGCGCGACCATCGAGCAAGTCATGACCCCCCACGGCAAGACCGCCCGCGCCGAGATGCTCGCCGCCGAGGCCCTGAAAATCATGGAAGACCACAAGATCAGCGCCCTGGTGGTGGTCGACGCCGAAGACCGCCCGGTAGGCGCCCTGAACATGCACGATTTGCTGCGTGCGGGAGTGATGTAAATGAACACAGACCTGTTGCAACGCGGCAAGGCGATCAAGCTGGCGGTGTTCGATGTGGACGGCGTGCTGACCGACGGTCGCCTGTATTTCCTCGAAGACGGCAGCGAGTTCAAGACCTTCAACACCCTCGACGGCCAGGGCATCAAGATGCTGATGGCCGCCGGCGTGCAAACAGCCATCATCAGCGGCCGCAAGACCCCGGTGGTCGAGCGGCGCGCCAAGAACCTCGGCATTCCCCACCTTTATCAGGGGCGCGAGGACAAACTGGTGGTGCTGGACGAATTGCTGGGCCAACTCAACCTGAGCTATGAACAGGTCGCCTACCTGGGTGACGACCTGCCGGACCTGCCGGTGATTCGCCGGGTTGGCCTGGGCATGGCGGTCGCCAACGCGGCCGGTTTCGTACGCGAGCACGCCCACGGCGTCACCACGGCACGAGGCGGCGAAGGCGCGGCCCGTGAATTCTGTGAACTGATCCTGCGCGCCCAGGGCCGCCTCGAAGCGGCCAACGCCGCGTACCTGTGAGCCATTTATGCTGAGCAAAAAGATTCGCACCATCGTGGTGTTCGGCTGCATCGCGGCGATATTCGCAGCGGTGGGCTACTGGAACATCAGCCCGGAACGCTTTCTCGACCAGCCGGCAGCGGCGGTCGAGGAGCGCATCGACTGGTATGCGACCAACACCCATACCCTGCAATACCTGCCCGACGGCAAGGTGCAGTACGAAATGACCGCCGACAAGGTCGATCACATCAAGGCCACCGACATCAGCCTGGTCACCCAGCCTGACCTGAACATGTTCCGCGGCACCGAGTTCCCATGGCATGTGCAGAGCGAGCACGCCGAGGTCAACTCCGGCGGCACCGAAGTAGAACTGATCGACTCGGTGCGCGTCGCGCGAACCGATGAGAAGAACCGTACGACCATCATCACCAGCACGCGCATGACCGTGTTCCCACAGCAGCAATATGCGCAGACCGAGCAACCCGTTAGAATCGACGGCGCCGGCGGGGTATCGACCGGCATAGGAATGAAGGCGTATTTGAAGGAAAGCAGGATACACCTGCTCTCGAAAGTAAGAGGACAGTATGAAGCTCGCTAAAACCCTCCCTATTTTGCTCAGTCTGGGCGCAGCACTGGGAAGCGCGAGCGCCTGGGCTCTTCCCACCGACCGCGACCAGCCGATCCGCATCCAGGCCGACGACGCCCAGCTGGACGACAAGAACGGCATCGCCACGTACAAGGGCGATGTCATCATCACCCAGGGCTCGATGAAGGTGACCGGCAATACCGTGACCATCACCCGCACCCAGTCCGGCGACATCGACGTGGTGACCTCGGTGGGCAACCTCGCCTATTTCGAGCAGTTGCAAACCGCAGGCGACACCAAGCCAGTCCAGGGCTATGGGGTGACCATCCAGTATCACGCCTCCCAGGACCGCGTCGTACTGATCGACCGCGCCAAGGTCGTCGACAAGGACGGCAACGTGACCCAGGGCGAGAAAATCGTCTATGACACCAACAAGAAGCTGGCCAGCGCCGGCCGCGCCACCGGCAACAAAGTGACCGAGCAGCGGCCGCGGATCGACATGGTGATCCAGCCTAAAAAGAAAACCGAGCAAAAGGCCCAGTAAATGGCAACTCTGAAAGCTCAGCACTTGGCCAAGAGCTACAAGAGCCGTCAAGTCGTACGTGATGTCAGCCTGTCCATCGACAGCGGCCAGATCGTCGGCCTGCTCGGCCCCAACGGCGCGGGCAAGACCACCTGCTTCTACATGATCGTGGGCCTGGTCCAGGCCGACCAGGGTCGCGTACTGATCGACGACCTGGACGTCAGCCACCAGCCGATGCACGGTCGGGCGAAGGCGGGTATCGGCTACCTGCCGCAAGAAGCGTCGATCTTCCGCAAACTGTCGGTTGCCGACAACATCATGGCCATCCTCGAGACCCGCAAGGAGCTCGACAAGGCCGGTCGTCGCCAGGAACTGGAAAGCCTGCTGCAGGAATTCCACATCAGCCACATCCGTGACAACCTCGGCATGAGCCTGTCCGGTGGCGAGCGACGCCGCGTGGAGATTGCCCGGGCCCTGGCCACCGCACCGAAGTTCATCCTGCTCGACGAACCCTTCGCCGGTGTGGACCCGATCTCGGTCGGCGACATCAAGCAGATCATCCACCACCTCAAGGCCAAGGGGATCGGCGTACTGATCACCGACCACAACGTGCGTGAGACACTGGATATCTGCGAAACCGCCTATATCGTCAACGACGGCCAACTGATTGCCGAAGGCGATGCCGAAACCATCCTGGCCAACGATCTGGTCAAGGAAGTGTACCTGGGCCATGAGTTCCGCCTGTAAGCGCAAAGTGTCTGGCAAATCGTCCCGGCGCCGCTAAATTTTATTATGGCGGCGCCCTAGGCAAACACTTCAGTTTCAGGCATATAATTTGCTTAAGTTTGGCGCTCCGGCGCCCTGTAGTGGATGGCGCATGTGCGCCGGCGAATAAGGTGTTAAGCCCCTGCCATGAAACCATCGCTAGTCTTGAGAATGGGCCAGCAGCTGACGATGACACCGCAGCTGCAACAGGCCATCCGCCTGCTCCAATTGTCGACCCTGGACCTGCAACAGGAAATCCAGGAAGCGTTGGAGTCCAATCCGATGCTCGAACGCCAGGAAGAAGGCGACGACTTCGACAACTCCGACCCAATGGCCGATAACGTCGAGCAAAAGCCCAATACCGAAGCCCCGGAACCGTCCTACCAGGAAGCCGCCCCAACGGTGGACAACCTCGAGGAAGGCGAGTGGAACGAACGCATCCCCAACGACCTTCCGGTCGACACGGCCTGGGAAGACGTCTACCAGACCAGCGCCAGCAGCCTGCCAAGCAGTGACGACGACGAGTGGGATTTCACCACCCGCACGTCCGCCGGCGAGAGCCTGCAAAGCCACCTGCTGTGGCAATTGAACCTGGCGCCGATGTCCGACACCGATCGCCTGATCGCCGTCACCCTGATCGACTGCATCAACAACCAAGGCTACCTGGACGAGACCCTCGAAGAAATCCTCGAAGCCTTCGACCCTGAGCTGGATATCGAGCTGGACGAGATCGAGGCCGTCCTGCACCGCATCCAACAGTTCGAGCCGGCCGGCGTCGCCGCCCGCAACCTGGGCGAATGCCTGTTGCTGCAACTGCGCCAGCTGCCCGCCAAGACACCTTGGCTGACCGAGGCCAAGCGACTGGTCACCGATTTCATCGACCTGCTGGGCGGCCGCGACTACAGCCAACTGATGCGACGCATGAAGCTCAAGGAAGATGAGCTGCGCCAGGTGATCGAGCTGGTCCAGAGCCTTAATCCGCGACCGGGCTCGCAGATCGAGTCCACCGAACCCGAATACGTCGTGCCCGACGTGATCGTGCGCAAGCACAACGATCGCTGGCTGGTGGAGCTCAACCAGGAGTCGGTGCCCAAGCTGCGGGTCAACGCCCAATACGCAGGCTTCGTCAGGCGTGCCGACACCAGCGCCGACAACACCTTCATGCGCAACCAGTTGCAGGAGGCGCGCTGGTTCATCAAGAGCCTGCAAAGCCGCAACGAGACCCTGATGAAAGTAGCCACCCAGATCGTCGAGCATCAGCGCGGCTTCCTGGAGTACGGCGACGAAGCGATGAAACCGTTGGTCCTGCATGACATCGCCGAAGCGGTGGGCATGCACGAGTCGACAATTTCCCGGGTGACCACCCAGAAATTCATGCATACCCCTCGGGGTATCTATGAGCTGAAATACTTTTTCTCCAGCCACGTCAGCACCTCCGAAGGCGGCGAATGCTCGTCCACGGCCATCCGCGCGATCATCAAGAAACTGGTGGCTGCGGAAAATCAGAAAAAGCCGTTGAGTGACAGCAAGATCGCTGGTTTACTGGAGGCACAAGGCATTCAGGTGGCCCGCCGTACCGTCGCCAAGTACCGCGAATCCCTCGGGATCGCACCTTCGAGCGAACGCAAGCGGTTGATGTAGCGGGCCCCGCCACAGCGTTCCAGTGGCAGGCATTTCTGCCTGCCGCTTTATGCACTGGCAACGAAGGAGAAGCTGTATGCAAGTCAACATCAGTGGACACCAACTGGAAGTGACCGAACCCCTGCGCACCTACATCGGCGAAAAACTCGACCGATTGGAAAGGCATTTCGACAAGATCACCAATGTGCAAGTCACGATGAACGTCGAGAAGCTGCTGCAGAAAATCGAAGCCACGCTGCATATCCCCGGCGGAGAAGTGGTTGCGAACGCAGAGCACACAGACATGTACGCCGCGATTGACCTGCTGACCGACAAGCTGGATCGCCAACTTAAAAAGCATAAGGAAAAGACCCAGAGCCTCCTCCAGGGCGCGACCGGTCGTTAACCCCCTCAATCCATGATCCGACTAGAAACCATCCTGACCCCCGGCCGTTCCCAGGTGAACGCGCCGGGTGGCAGCAAGAAAAAAGCCCTCGAACAAATCGCCAACCTGATCCACCGGGAAGTACCGGATCTGGAAATGCAGGATGTCTTCGAGGCCCTGGTTGCCCGTGAAAAACTCGGTTCCACCGGTTTTGGCAACGGCATCGCCATTCCTCACTGCCGCCTCAAAGGTTGTACCGCGCCCATCAGTGCGCTACTGCACCTTGAAGCCGCCATAGAGTTCGACGCCATCGACGGCGCACCGGTCGACCTGCTGTTCGTGCTGTTGGTGCCGGAAGCGGCGACCGATGCGCACCTGGAGCTGCTGCGCCAGATTGCCAGCATGCTGGACCGCAAGGAAGTGCGCGAAAAACTGCGCAGCGCACCGAATAACGAAGCCTTGTACCAGGTTGTCCTGGACGAGCAGAACGGTCACTGAACATGCGCCTGATCATCGTCAGCGGCCGCTCCGGCTCCGGTAAGAGTACCGCCCTCAACGTCCTTGAGGACAACGGCTACTATTGCATCGACAACCTGCCGGCCGGCTTGCTGCCGGAACTGGCCGAACGCGCACTGATCAATACCGAGCTGGCGCAACCGCTGGTGGCGGTGTCCATCGATGCCCGCAACCTGCCGAGCCATCTGTCGCGCTTCCCGCAATTGCTCGAAGAAGTCCGCAGCCGGCACATCCAGTGCGACGTGCTGTACCTGGACGCCGACGAAGAAACCCTGCTCAAGCGTTTTTCCGAAACCCGTCGTCGCCACCCCCTGAGCAACGCCAGCCGTTCCCTGGCCGAAGCCATCGAGGACGAGACCCAACTGCTGGGCCCCATCGCGGACCTGGCGGACCTGAAGATCAACACCACGAACCTGAACCTGTACCAGTTGCGTGACACCATCAAGCTGCGCCTGCTGAACCAGCCGGAGCCGGGTACCGCATTCCTGGTGGAGTCGTTCGGTTTCAAGCGTGGCATGCCGGTGGACGCCGACCTGGTGTTTGACGTGCGCTGCCTGCCCAACCCGTATTGGAAGCCGGAATTGCGTGAGCAGTCCGGGCTCGACCAACCGGTGATCGACTATCTGGCCGCCCAGCCGGATGTCGAAGACATGTTCCAGGACATTTCCAGCTACCTGCTCAAATGGCTGCCGCGCTTTGCCGCGAGCAACCGCGCCTACGTGACGATCGCCATCGGCTGTACCGGTGGTCATCACCGCTCTGTCTACCTGACCGAACGCCTGGGTCAGCTCCTGCAACAGTCCCTGAAGAACGTCCAGGTTCGCCACCGCGACCTCAGCTAAAGGATCCACATCGCGATGCCTGCTCGGGAAATTGAAATCATCAACAAGTTGGGCCTGCATGCCCGGGCATCGGCCAAGTTCGTCGGGGTGGCGGGCCAGTTTCCCGAGACCACGATCCGGGTTGGCCGCACGCCCGAGACCACGGTCGATGGTAAAAGCATCATGGCAATGATGATGCTCGCCGCCGGCAAGGGCACCAAGATCCACTTGGCGACCGAAGGTGAACAGGCGCAGGAAGCCATGGATGCCCTGGTGGCCCTGATCAACAATTACTTCGACGAAGGCGGTTGATCGCCCCTGGCCGATGCAGGCTTGAAAAGGATGAGGCTGCTTCGAGCTAGGCTTGAGGCAGGCTTGAGGCAGGCTTGCTTGAGGTAGGCTTGCTGTAGGCTTGCTTGAGGTAGGCTTGCTTGAGGTAGGCTTGCTGTAGGCTTGCTGTGGCGAGGGAGCTTGCTCCCGCTGGGCTGCGCAGCAGCCCCCAAGCTTTTTGCGGTTGCTTCGCAACCGAGCGGGAGCAAGCTCCCTCACCACAGAAGGTTCTGCGAACCCAAAAAAGGCGCGCCATCCAAAGGACGGCGCGCCTTTTTCATTGCGGCCAGGTCAGCTACCCGCCACCGTCATCCGCTCGATCAACACCGAACCTGTGCGAATGTTGCTGCGCAGCTCCAGGTCGCTGCCCACGGCCACGATCTGCTTGAACATGTCGCGCAGGTTACCGGCGATGGTCACTTCCTGGACCGGGAACTGGATCTCGCCGTTCTCGACCCAGAATCCCGCAGCACCACGGGAGTAATCGCCGGTCACCATGTTCAGGCCATGGCCCATCAGTTCAGTTACCAGCAGGCCTCGCCCCATTCGCCGCAGCAAGGCGGCCTGGTCTTCATCGCCGTGGGTCACGAACAGGTTATGCACGCCACCGGCATTGGCAGTGCTCGGCATGCCCAGCTTGCGGCCCGAATAGGTGCCGAGGATGTAGGACACCAACTCGCCGCGCTCGACGAACGGCTTGGCATAGGTGGCCAGGCCATCACCGTCGAACGCCGAGCTGCCCATGGCCTGCACCAGGTGCGGACGTTCGTCGATGGTCATCCATTCCGGGAACAGCTTCTGGCCCAGTGCGCCCTCGAGGAACGAGGACTTGCGATACAGGTTGCCGCCGGACACCGCCGACAGGAAGCTGCCGAACAAGCCACCGGCCAGCTCGGCCGAAAACAGCACCGGTACTTCACAGGTCGGTACGGGTCGTGCGCCCAGGCGACTGGCCGCCCGTTGCGCGGCTTTCTGGCCGATGCTCACCGGGTCGGCCAGCAAAGTGCCCTGGCGGTTCACGTCGTACCAGTAATCGCGCTGCATCTGGCCGTCGGCTTCGGCGATCATCACGCAACTGAGGCTGTGGCGAGTAGATGCATAACCGCCGATGAAACCGTGGCTGTTGCCATAGACCCGGCAACCCTGGTGAGTGTTGAGCGTCGTGCCGTCGGCGTTCTTGATCCGGCTGTCGGCGTCGAAAGCCGCCGCTTCACAGCGCAGCGCTTGCTCGATGGCCTGTTCAGGGCTGATGTCCCAGGCATGGAACAGGTCAAAATCCTTTTGCTCCTTGCACATCAGCGCGGCATCGGCCAGGCCCGAGGCTTCGTCTTCAGAGGTGTGCCTGGCAATCGCCAGGGCCGCGGCGACGGTTTCGCGAACGGCGTCCGGGCCGCTGGCCGAAGTGCTGGCCGAGCCCTTGCGCTGGCCAACGTACAAGGTGATGCCAAACCCCTGGTCGCGATTGAACTCGACGGTTTCCACCTCGCGCTGGCGTACCGACGTCGACAGGCCCTGCTCCAGCGACACCGCCACCTCGCACGCGCTGGCGCCCTGTCGCTTGGCCTCGGCGAGGATCTGCTCGACTTGTTCCTGCAGTGCCGGCAACGCTTGTGGGCCGACGCTCTGAACTGCACTCATGGTGTTCTCCACTCAAATTCTGCTTTCGGTGATGGCCTTCTAGCGACCGGGCCGGACAAGCGGCCCCCGACTGGTTATCATGGCGGCGTTTCTTTGCGGACTGCCCCCATGGTTGATTCTTACGACGACTCCCTCTACGAGGGTGAAAAAAGCAAATCCCAGGTCAAACGCGAGCTGCATGCTCTGGTTGACCTCGGCGAGCGCCTGACGACACTCAAGCCTGACTTGCTGGCCAAACTGCCCCTGACCGACGCCTTGCGCCGGGCCCTGGCCGATGCGCCCAAGCACACCGCGAATATCGCGCGTAAACGGCACCTGCAATTCATCGGCAAACTGATGCGCGACCAGGACACCAGCGCCATCCTGGTCCTGCTCGACCAACTCGATGCCTCCACCCGACAGTACAACGAACGCTTCCATAACCTGGAACGCTGGCGCGATCGCTTGATCGCAGGCGACGACGGCACTTTGGAAAAGTTCGTCATCGACTACCCAGAGGCTGACCGTCAGCAACTGCGCTCCCTGATCCGTCAGGCCCAGCACGAGGTGGCACAGAACAAGCCGCCGGCCTCGAGCCGTAAAATCTTCAAGTACATCCGTGAGCTGGACGAAACCCAACGCGGTTTGCGCTGATCGCTCCCCCTTAGGGAGTTGCCTTTATTGTGGCGAGGGAGCTTGCCCTCGCTCGGTTCGACCGCATTGGGGCTACTGCGTAGCCCAGCGGGAGCAAGCTCCCTCGCCACAATAATTTGAACACGTCTTTTTAGGCGCCCGTGCCACCCACGGTGATCGCATCGATCTTCAGGGTCGGCTGGCCGACGCCTACCGGCACCGATTGCCCATCCTTGCCACAAGTGCCCACGCCGCTGTCCAGCGCCAGGTCGTTGCCGACCATCGACACCTTGCTCATCGCCTCCGGCCCGTTGCCGATCAAGGTCGCACCCTTGACCGGCGCGGTGATCTTGCCGTCTTCGATCAGGTAGGCCTCGCTGGTGGAGAACACGAACTTGCCGCTGGTGATGTCCACCTGGCCACCGCCGAGGTTGGCGCAATAGATGCCCTTCTTCACCGAGGCGATGATCTCCGCCGGATCGCTCTGGCCGCCCAGCATGTAGGTGTTGGTCATGCGCGGCATCGGCAGGTGCGCGTAGGATTCGCGGCGACCGTTACCCGTGCGGGCCACGCCCATCAGCCGAGCGTTGAGCTTGTCCTGCATGTAGCCCTTGAGCACACCGTTCTCGATCAGCGTGGTGCACTCGGTCGGAGTACCTTCATCGTCGACGCTCAGGGAACCACGACGCCCGGCCAGGGTGCCGTCATCGACGATGGTGCAGAGTTTCGAAGCGACCATTTCACCCATACGCCCGCTGTAGGCCGAACTGCCCTTGCGGTTGAAGTCGCCTTCCAGGCCGTGGCCCACCGCCTCGTGCAGCAGCACGCCGGACCAACCCGAACCCAGCACCACCGGCAACGTGCCCGCCGGGGCCGGGATGGCTTCAAGGTTGACCAGCGCCTGGCGCAGCGCTTCGCGGGCATAGCCCATGGCGCGGTCTTCATTGAGGAAATAACGGTAGTCGGTACGCCCGCCGCCGCCATGGCCGCCGCGCTCACGGCGCCCGTTCTGCTCGACGATCACGCTGACGTTGAAACGCACCAGCGGCCGGACGTCCGCGGCCAGGCCACCGTCGGTGGAGGCCACCAGGATTCGCTCCCAGACACCGGCCATGCTCACCGTCACCTGCTGGATACGCGGGTCGAGGGCGCGGGTCGCAACGTCGATGCGCTTGAGCAGTTCGACCTTTTCGGCACGGCTCATGACCTCCAACGGATTGTCCGGCGCATATAACTGGGCCACGTCCTGGCTGCTGAAGGCCTGGACCGTGCCGTTCTGCCCGGCACGGGAAATCGACCGGGCGGCACGGGCCGCAGCACCGAGGGCTTCGAGGGTAATGGCGTTGCTGTAGGCAAAACCGGTTTTCTCCCCCGACTGGGCCCGTACGCCGACGCCCTGGTCGAGATTGAAGCTGCCTTCCTTGACGATGCCGTCCTCCAGCGACCAGGACTCGGAGATCTGGCCCTGGAAATACAGGTCGGCGGCGTCGATACCGGGGCCGGCCAGGTCACCCAGCACGCCTTGCAGGCTTTCGAGGGTCACGCCACCGGGGGCTAAGAGGTGTTCACTGACTGAGGACAACAACCCGCTCATATGTTCTACGCCTTGAATTCATCATCTTGGACAGGCCGCTGTCGAGCGCCCTGCGAGAAAAAGCGCCGATGGCTGGCCACCGGCATGCGCGCCCGGATGGACGCCTGTTCGCTGCTGTCGCACTCGGCCAGCAGTACCGCCTCGCCTTGATCCTGTTGTGCCAGCACCCGCCCCCAGGGGTCCACGATGGCGGCATGGCCAAAGGTTTCCCGAGGCCCCGGGTGCACGCCACCCTGGGCGGCCGCCAGCACATAGCACTGGGTCTCGATGGCCCGGGCGCGAATCAGGACATCCCAGTGGGCCGCCCCGGTCACCGCGGTAAACGCCGAGGGCGCCGTGATCAGCTCGGCCCCGGCGGCCCGCAGCTCGCTGTAGAGCTCCGGGAAGCGCAAGTCATAACAGACCGTCAGGCCGACACTCCCCACGGGAGTGTCGGCCACCACCACATTGGCACCGTAAGCATAGTCATCCGACTCGCGATAACGGCCGCGATTGTCCGCCACATCCACGTCGAACAAGTGCAGCTTGTCATAACGCGCCACGACCTGCCCCTGATCGTCCACCAGCAACGAGCAGGCATGGGCCTTGGCTTCGGGATGATCGACAGGCGGCAATGGCAGCGTGCCCGCCACAATCCATAACTTGAGGTCGCGGGCCACCTGTTTCAACCAGGGCAGGATCGGGCCCTGACCAAAGGCTTCGGCGCGACCGATATCGGCAATGTCCCGCCGGCCCATGGCCGCGAAATTTTCGGGTAGCACCGCCAGCCTTGCACCGCCGGCAGCGGCCTGTTCCAGCAGCACCCGGGCGCGGGCCAGATTGGCGAGCACATCGCTCTGGCTGACCATTTGAATCACAGCGACTGGCATGGGGCTTCCCTCCGTTTTTTATCCTCACCCCAGGGCGGCTTTGCTCCCACAGGCTCGTTCCCACAAGGGGTTTTGCATCGTCTGTCAGAACGGCTTGTCAAAGGTGATCTTCGGCTCTTTCCACGGCCCCTTGACGTCGTATTTTACGCTGGCAAAACGCGCCACGCGGTCGCCGATCAGTTTATCGATCAGGAACAATGCCCCACCCACCGCCGGCGCGCCGACGATCAGCGCCGCAATCGGCAGGTTGTTGGTCACGGGCAATGTCACCAGCAGCTTGGCATCGACCCGGTCGGCCACCATGTCCAGCGTGCCGTTGAGCTCCAGGTTGCTGGACGGTCCTGTCAGGGTGATGGGCTCGCGGGTCACGTACACACCCTCGCTCGCCACCAGCAACCCCTTGACCCGGTCGTAGCTCAGTCCCTTGGCGAACAGGTCGGAAAAGTCCAGGCGCAAGCGTCGGCCAATGGAGTTGAAATTCAGCAGGCCAAATACCCGCAGTGCCTGGGCACTGCCTTCGACCTCAACGAACTGGCCTTTGCTCAGCGACGCATCCAGGCTGCCGGAAAACCGCTTGGTGGCCACCCACGCCGGCGAACCGGGCCAGCGCCCGTCGACATCCATGCGGAACTCCTGGCTGGTCACGCTGGGGGCGAATCCCCAGCCCTTGAGCACGTCGCCCAGGTTCTTGCCGGCGATACGACCTTTGTACCAACTGCTGGTGGAACCGGGCGCGCCTTCCCAACCGCCGCTGCCGTTCAACACCATGCCCTTGAGGCCCATGTCCAGGTTGTTCAGCGCGATGCCCTTGGCGGTCGGACGCACTTTCAAAGACCACGCACCGATAAGATCAGGTCCCTGGAACAACTGGTCGATGGCGATATCCATGGCCGGGATCTTGGTCGGGTCCACCGAGGCCAACGGGTCCGGGGCGTTTTCGTCCGCTTGCACGGTCGGGTCCGCTGCCGGCAGGCGTACGTAGTCCAACTTGATGCCGATCGGGGCGGCCTGGGCGTCCGGCAGGCTGACATTGCCCTTGGCCTGCTGGCTGTCGAGCCGCAACGCCCACGCGTCCGGCTTGCGGTCCAGTTGCACCGAGGCGCGCTCCAGGGTCGTGCCCAGGGCGGTGAGCTTGCCGACGGTCAGGTTGACGCTGTTGAGCAATTGCCTGGCGCTGCCGCCCGGATCCTGGCCGGCGTACTTGCTGACCAGGGCCTGCCAGGGGCTGACGTCCAGCTCAGACAGCGCGCCGCGCAAGCGCAGCCCCTTGGCCCCTGGCAGCACCGCATCACCTGCACCCAGCAACAGTTCTCCGCGCCCCTCGGCGACCTTGCCGCTCGGCGCCGCGTACGTGAAGCTGGCGAGGTCGCCATAATCGACCCAGTAGCGGCGCTCCGGCCCTTGCAGGGTCATGCGAAACACCGTGTCACGCCCGGCCTCGGCGGTCATGCCGAAAGGTGCGGGCAGGTCCACCGCCAGCCCCTTCAGGCTGGAGCTGACCGACAACTGGCTGTCGGCGCCATCGAGGATCACCTGCAACTGGTACGGCAAAACGCCGGACACCGGCAGCGGCTGGGTGACGTTCAGCCAATCGGCGAGCTTCTTGGCCTCTACTCGCCCGGAGGCGGTGACACGCGTGTTGAGTGCGCCGGCACGACCCTCGGCAAAAATCTGCGCCGTCACGGGCCGCTCGAATACTTGGGCCGTGATGCCTTTGCCGCTCAAGCCCTTGCCGCTGTCAAAACGGAAGTCACCCTTGAGTTGGGTCAGCTCCAGTACCGGCTCGCTCAGCTTGAGCCGCGCCTTGTCGGTGGCGAAGTCCACGAGGATCTTCGGCTGTTCGCCTTTGACCAACGGGATATCGAGCTTGACGCTGCCCTGCAGGCCACCCTCGCCTTCCCACCCGGCGAAGGTCTGGGCCGTACCGATCGGTGCCGTCTGGAGGATTTTCAATCCATCGCCCAGTCCGCCGACAAAGCCGCCGTCGAGCAACAGGTGGGAACTCTCGCCACTGGGGACGTGGGGGATATTCACCGAGACGTCCTTGACCTGCGTATCAAGCAATTGGCCCTGGCTGGCGAAGATGCGCACACCGCTGTCTTCGACGAAGACATCGCCGCTGACCTTGCCGACCGAAGGCCAGCCGGGCTGGAACGCCAGTTCGGCGTCATGCACCTTGAAGAACAGGCTGATGCTGCGCGCCGCGTCCTCGGCACCGTGGTTCAACGAACCTTGATACTGGAAAAAGCCCTGGTCCACCGCGCCCTTGACGATGGCCGTGCGCAACCACTCATCCAGCGCCGGGCTGAGGACCGCCGGCAGGTACTTGGCGGTGTAGCGCCCGTCGCCGTCCACCAGGCCGACGCGCAGGTCCATGTAGTCTTCCTGGTTGTGGTCGAAATGCAGGCGGATCAGGAAATCGCCGGCAATCCGCCCCTCTTCGCCCAGCACCTTCAGGTACGGCGCGATCAGGGTGAAGCCTTGTTGGTCCAGCTTCCAGGTCAAGCGAGCGTTGGCCTGCAAATATTGCCAGGGCTTGGCGAAGATCGGGTCCAGGTGCAGGGAGAAATCCTTGCTGTCCATGCGCAATTCACCGCCACCCAGGTCGCCACTCAGGCTGCCGGAAACGTTACGCGCCGCCGGGGCACCGTGATAGGCATCGAAGCCCAGCGTGTCCAGGTTGGTGGCAAAACTGACTTTCTGATCACCGCTGTTTTGCGGCCGGTAGTCCAGCAGGACGTTACGCAGGGCGCCGGTGAACTTGAGTCGATCGATGGCCGTCGCGACGCCCTCTGGCAGCGGCGCCAAGGCATTGAGTAACGGTGTGATCGGTGTCAGGTCGAGGCGATCGGCCTGCAGATGCCAACGCTCTTCGGCCTTGTCGGTGGCGTTGCTCTGTTGCAGTTGCAGACGTGACTCCCAGCGGGTTTCCCCAAGGCTCATCGCCAGGGAGTCGAACGTTGCGGTGAACCCTTCGCTGCTGCGCTGGTAGTAGCCGTTGAGCGCCAGGTTATGGATCTGCACCGGTTTGCGCTCGGCGTAGGCCCCTTGGAGTTGCGGTGCGTTCAGACGCATGGCCGCGCTTTGCAGCGCGCCTTGGCCCCAACTGAACCAGAATTCGCCGCCGGCCTTGAGCTGGGAGAAATGCCACTGCTGGGTCAGGCGTTTCGGCAGCCATTTGGACCAATCGCTCTGCGGCAGGCTCACGTAAACCTCGGCCTCGCCGTTCTGCCAGTCGCTGGCGCGGATGCGGGTGCGCAGGTTCAGCGCCACGGGCTGGCCGTCTGGCAATGTCAGGCGGGCGTCCAGGCGCTGGCGCGTGACACCGGTGCGCAGGCTCAGGCCAACGTAGGTCAGGGTCAGCGGCGATTGATCCTGCGGTTGCAAGGTGACCTGGCTATCGAGCAATGACAGCTTGGCAACCATTTGCATGCGATCGAACAATTGTTGCGGGTCAAGCGGCTGGTCTCCCTGCACCGGCAGGCCTTCCAGGGCCCACTTGCCATCGGCGCCCTCCTTGACGCTGACCTTCAAGCCGCTGAGTTCCAGGTGAGCAATGCGCACCTGGCGCGCCAGCAGGCTTTGCCAAAGGTCAGGCACGGCCCGCACCTGATCCAGGTGCAGCGCATTGACGTCGTCGCCGACCACCACGTCGCGTGCCGCCAGCACGGGCGCCAGGCCGCTCCAGCTACCGTCCAGGCTGCCGATGTGCACCGGCAGGCCCAACGCTTGCGTAGCCTGGGTCTCGACCTCGGCGCGGTATTCGGCCACCAGCGGGACCAGCTCGCGGCCCAGGCTGACATACAGTGCCAGCAGCACCAGCAACAGCGCGCACAGGCCCAACCCCCAACGGGTCAGCGTCGCGAAAAAGCGTGTCAGACGCTCCATGTCAGTGGGCTCCCCTGGCCAAGGCTTTCAAATACGCGGGGCCTGCCGCTTCCCAGCCCTTCAGAGCAACACCACGTCGTATTGTTCCTGGGAGTACATGGTTTCCACCTGGAAGCGAATCGTCCGGCCAATAAAGGCCTCCAGCTCCGCGACGTTGCCTGACTCTTCATCGAGCAGGCGATCCACCACTTTCTGGTTCGCCAACACTCTATAGCCGGTGGCCTGGTAGGCGCGCGCTTCCCGGAGAATTTCCCGGAAGATTTCGTAACACACGGTTTCCGGGGTCTTGAGCTTGCCCCGGCCCTGGCAACTGGTGCACGGCTCGCACAGCACCTGCTCAAGGCTTTCGCGCGTGCGCTTGCGGGTCATTTGCACCAGGCCCAGCTCGGTAATCCCGATGATGTTGGTCTTGGCGTGATCGCGCTCCAGTTGTTTTTCCAGGGTTCGCAGCACCTGGCGCTGATGCTCTTCATCTTCCATGTCGATGAAGTCGATGATGATGATCCCGCCCAGGTTGCGCAGGCGCAGCTGGCGGGCAATGGCCGTGGCCGCCTCCAGGTTGGTCTTGAAGATGGTTTCTTCCAGGTTGCGGTGCCCCACGAACGCGCCGGTGTTGACGTCGATGGTGCTCATGGCTTCGGCAGGATCGACCACCAGGTAGCCACCGGACTTGAGCGGCACCTTGCGCTCAAGGGCTTTCTGGATCTCGTCCTCGACACCGTACAAATCGAAAATCGGTCGTTCGCCGGGGTAATGCTCCAGGCGGTCGGCGATTTCCGGCATCAGCTCGGCCACGAACTGCGTGGTTTTCTGGAAGGTTTCCCGCGAGTCGATGCGGATCTTCTCGATCTTGGGGCTGACCAGGTCGCGCAGCGTGCGCAGCGCCAGGCCCAGGTCTTCGTAGATGACGCTGGGGGTGGCGATGGTCTTGATCTGCGCGGCGATCTGGTCCCAGAGCCTGCGCAGGTAACGGATGTCCATGAGGATTTCATCGGCGCCAGCCCCTTCGGCGGCGGTGCGCAGGATGAAGCCTCCGGCCTCCTTGATGCCTTCTTTTTCCACGCAGTCGCTGACCACCTGCTTGAGGCGCTCGCGCTCGGCTTCGTCCTCGATCTTCAGCGATATACCGACATGGGCGGTACGCGGCATGTACACCAGGTAGCGCGACGGGATCGACAATTGCGTGGTCAGCCGCGCGCCCTTGGAGCCGATGGGGTCCTTGGTGACCTGCACCACCAGGCTCTGCCCTTCGTGGACCAAGGCGCCGATGCTCTCCACAGCCGGCCCCTCGCGCATGGAAATTTCCGACGCATGGATGAATGCTGCGCGATCCAGGCCGATATCGACGAACGCCGCCTGCATGCCCGGCAAGACCCGCACCACCTTGCCCTTGTAGATATTGCCCACGATGCCGCGCTTTTGCGTGCGCTCCACATGCACTTCTTGCAGCACACCGTTTTCGACCACCGCCACGCGCGATTCCATCGGCGTGATGTTGATCAGGATCTCTTCACTCATGGCAGGGTCTCGTTCAGGCATGTTCACGATTATGGCCGCATCTGTCAGACGGCGCTCGGCGCGCTCAAGGTTTGCCAACAGGGTATGCCGAAATGGCCCAGCAGTTGCGCGGTTTCGCACAGCGGCAAGCCGACCACGGCCGAATAACTGCCTTCAAGCCCGGCGACGAACACCGCCCCAAGCCCTTGGATGCCATAGCCACCCGCCTTGTCCCGGGGTTCACCGCTGGCCCAGTAGGCCAGCGCCTCCTGTTCGGTAATCCCACGAAAACGCACCCGGCTGCGGACCACGCGAGACTCGCAACGCTGGCCGTCCAGAAGGGCGATGGCGGTGAGCACTTCGTGATCGCGTCCCGAGAGCGCCAAGAGCATCGCCAGGGAGTCGGCCTGGTCCAGCGGCTTGCCGAGAATCCGCCCCTCGAGCACCACGGCCGTGTCGGCGCCGAGCACGCAAGCCGGCAGGTCGGCGCTCAAGGCGCGACGCCCGGCCTCGGCCTTGCCACGCGCCAGGCGCTCGACATAGGCCGATGGGGTTTCATGATCCAGAGGTGTTTCGTCGATGTCCGCGCTGACGGTGGTGAACGGCACGCCGATCTGGGTGAGCAATTCACGCCGACGCGGCGAGCCTGAGGCGAGGTAAAGCGGCTTCATCAAGACATCTCCCTCTCAAAGCACGGGCTTCCAAACGCAAACAGCTTTTGTGGCGAGGGAGCTTGCTCCCGCTGGGCTGCGCAGCGGCCCTGATTTTTTACGGTCGCTACGCAACCGAGCGGGAGCAAGCTCCCTCGCCACAGGGTGTAAGTCATCAAAAAAAAGTGTAGATATCCTGGGCCAATCAGTTGATTTTGAATCGCAGGCGCAGGCCGCGCAAACCGAAGCTGATCCAGGGCCAGAGCAAGGCGCTGACCAAGGCCGGCAGTACCAGCGCCAGGGTCGGCTGACGGTTGCCGGTCAGCGCGCTGAGCCACAACTGCACCAACTGCGCCAAACCGAAGATCACCAGGATCACCAGGCTTTGCTGCCACATCGGGAACATCCGCAAGCGTTGCTGCAGCGACAGCACCAGGAAGGTGATGAGCGTCAGGATCAGCGCGTTCTGTCCCAGCAACGTGCCGTAGAGCACGTCCTCGGCCAGCCCCAGGCACCAGGCGGTGACCATGCCGACCTTGTGTGGCAGGGCCAGCGCCCAGAAAGCCAGGAGCAAGGCCAGCCACAACGGCCGCAGGATCTCCATGAACTGCGGCAGCGGCGAAACGCTCAGCAGCAGGCCGAGGGCAAAGGTCAGCCAGACCATCCAGCCGTTACCGGAGTGCGTGGTGCTCATTCTTCTCGTTCTCCCCTGTTGGCGGGCGCGGCAGGCGGCGTAGCGGCCGGTGGCTTGGCGGCGGGCCGGGCATGCTGGGTGGCCGGGGCATGGGTGGCCGAGCGGGCAGGCGTTGCAGCCGGTGTGACCGGCGCTGGCGTGGCCGGTGCCGGCGCTTGAGGCTTGGGCACGATGGCCGGGACAGGGGCCGCGGTCGCCGGAGCGGTGGTCGATTCGGCGCCTTGTCGATCCTGCGCTTCCTGGGCGGCTGCAGCGTCGTTGGCGCGCTCCTCGGGTGTGCGGTTGTCGCTGAACACCAGCAGTAGGTAGCGACTGCGGTTCAGCGCAGCCGTCGGCACCGCGCGCACGATGGCAAATGGCTGGCCCGAGTCATGGATGACTTCCTTGACCGTGGCCACCGGATAACCGGCCGGGAAGCGTTGACCGAGGCCGGAGCTGACCAGCAGGTCGCCTTCCTTGATGTCGGCGGTGTCGGCCACGTGCCGCAGTTCCAGGCGTTCCGGGTTACCGGTGCCGCTGGCAATCGCGCGCAGGCCGTTGCGGTTGACCTGCACCGGGATGCTGTGGGTGGTGTCGGTCAGCAGCAATACGCGGGAAGTGTAGGGCATCAGCTCCACCACCTGCCCCATCAGGCCGCGGGCGTCGAGCACCGGCTGGCCGAGGACCACGCCGTCGCGCTCACCCTTGTTGATCAGGATACGGTGGGTGAAAGGATTCGGGTCCATGCCGATCAACTCGGCCACTTCGACCTTTTCGTTGACCAGCGCAGAAGAATTGAGCAACTCGCGCAACCGCACGTTCTGCTCGGTGAGGGCCGCCAGCTTCTGCATGCGCCCCTGCAACAGCAGGTTTTCGGTCTTGAGTTTTTCGTTTTCGGCGACCAGTTCGGTCCGGCTGCCAAATTGACTGGCCACACCTTGCCACAACCGTTGCGGCAGGTCGGTGATCCAGTAGGCTTCCATCAATACCAGCGACATCTGGCTGCGCACGGGTTTGAGCAGCGTGAAGCGGGCATCGACCACCATCAGCGCGACCGATAGCACGGCCAGCACCAGCAGGCGCACACCCAGTGAGGGGCCCTTGGCGAAAAGCGGTTTAATAAGCCGCTCCTCCCAGGCAAATGTTCTCTTTATTCATACGGTATCAAACCGGCCTGGATACGAATGACAGAAGATAAACGCCAACGGGCAGCACTGCAAAGTGCTGCCCGGGAGCGAACAACATGGACTCGACAGACTTATTCGCTGGAGAGCAGGTCCATGGTGTGCTTGTCCATCATTTCCAATGCACGGCCACCGCCACGGGCAACGCAGGTCAGCGGGTCCTCGGCAACGATCACCGGCAGCCCGGTTTCCTGGGCCAGCAGCTTGTCGAGGTCACGCAGCAGCGCGCCACCACCGGTCAGCACCAGGCCGCGCTCGGCGATGTCCGACGCCAGTTCCGGCGGCGACTGCTCCAGGGCGCTCTTGACCGCCTGGACGATGGTCGCCAACGACTCTTGCAGGGCTTCGAGCACTTCGTTGGAGTTGAGGGTGAACGCACGTGGAACGCCTTCGGCCAGGTTACGACCGCGAACGTCGACTTCGCGCACTTCACCGCCCGGGTAGGCCGTGCCGATTTCCTGCTTGATGCGCTCGGCGGTGGATTCGCCGATCAGGCTGCCGTAGTTGCGGCGCACGTAGGTGATGATCGCTTCGTCGAAACGGTCGCCGCCCACACGCACGGATTCGGCATAGACCACGCCATTGAGGGAGATCAGTGCGATTTCAGTGGTACCACCACCGATATCGACGACCATCGAACCGCGGGCTTCCTCTACCGGCAGGCCGGCACCGATGGCAGCGGCCATGGGCTCTTCGATCAGGAACACTTCGCGGGCACCGGCACCGAGGGCCGATTCACGGATGGCGCGACGCTCCACCTGGGTGGATTTGCATGGAACGCAGATCAGCACACGAGGGCTGGGCTGCAGGAAGCTGTTTTCGTGAACCTTGTTGATGAAGTACTGCAGCATCTTTTCGCAGACGCTGAAGTCGGCGATCACGCCGTCTTTCATCGGGCGAATGGCGGCGATGTTGCCCGGTGTACGGCCCAGCATGCGCTTGGCTTCCGTACCGACGGCCACGACACTCTTCTGGTTGCCGTGGGTGCGGATAGCCACGACCGAGGGTTCATTCAGGACGATACCGCGCTCGCGCACGTAAATAAGTGTGTTGGCAGTGCCCAGGTCGATGGAAAGATCGCTGGAAAACATGCCACGCAGTTTCTTGAACATGGGAAAGGGACCCTAGGCAACGCGTGGGTAAAAAAGTGCGGCAAACTCTAACAACGACAGGGATTTTGGGCAAGGCGCCAATATGGTAAATTGGCCGCTTTTCTGTGCACCAAACCCTACAATTGCGGCCGTAGGACCGTAAAAAGGCGGTAGTGTTCCGATAATCCAACTCACGGACAGACTGCGTCCGTTTTGTTTTCCGCTGGAGAATCCCATGGCGCTTGAACGCTCCGACGTGGAAAAAATCGCTCATCTGGCCTGCGTGGGCCTCAATGAAGCCGATCTTCCACACATCACCGCTGCCCTGAACAGCATCCTGGGCCTGGTCGACGAGATGCAGGCGGTCAATACCGACGGTATCGAACCGCTGGCCCACCCTCTGGAAGCCAGCCAGCGCCTGCGCGCCGACGTCGTGACCGAGTCCAATCATCGCGAGGCCTACCAGTCCATCGCACCGTCGGTCGAAAACGGCCTGTACCTGGTTCCGAAAGTCATCGACTAAAGGGAAAGAGCCTCTCATGCATCACATGACCCTGGCCGAGATCGCCCGCGGACTCGCCGACAAGAAATTTTCCTCCGAAGAGCTGACCAAGGTTCTGCTGGCGCGCATCGCCCAGCTCGACCCGCAGCTCAACAGCTTCATCAGCCTCACCGAAGAACTGGCCCTGGGCCAGGCCAAGGCCGCCGACACCCGTCGTGCCAATGGTGAGAGCGGCGCCCTGCTCGGCGCACCGATTGCCCACAAGGACCTGTTCTGCACCCAGGGCATCCGCACCAGCTGCGGCTCGAAGATGCTCGACAACTTCAAGGCCCCCTATGACGCCACCGTGGTCGCCAAGCTGGCCGCCGCCGGCACCGTGACCCTGGGCAAGACCAACATGGACGAATTCGCCATGGGCTCGGCCAACGAGTCGAGCTACTACGGCGCGGTGAAGAACCCGTGGAACCTGGAACACGTACCGGGCGGTTCGTCCGGCGGTTCGGCGGCTGCCGTGGCCGCGCGCCTGTTGCCGGCCGCCACCGCGACCGACACTGGCGGTTCGATTCGCCAGCCGGCGGCGTTCACCAACCTCACGGGCCTGAAGCCGACCTACGGTCGCGTGTCGCGCTGGGGCATGATCGCCTACGCCTCCAGCCTCGACCAAGGGGGCCCGCTGGCCCGCACCGCCGAAGACTGCGCGATCCTGCTGCAAGGCATGGCCGGCTTCGACCCGAACGACTCCACCTGCATCGATGAGCCAGTGCCGGACTACAGCGCCAGCCTCAACGGTTCGCTGCAAGGCCTGCGCATTGGCGTGCCGAAGGAGTACTTCAGCGCCGGTCTCGACCCGCGCATCGCCGAGCTGGTCCACAACAGCGTTAAAGAGCTGGAAAAACTCGGCGCGATCATCAAGGAAATCAGCCTGCCGAACATGCAGCACGCCATTCCCGCGTACTACGTGATCGCCCCGGCAGAAGCGTCCTCGAACCTGTCGCGCTTCGACGGCGTGCGCTTCGGCTACCGCTGCGAAAACCCGGAAAACCTCGTGGACCTGTACAAGCGCTCCCGTGGCGAAGGCTTCGGCGCCGAAGTGCAGCGCCGGATCATGGTCGGTGCCTACGCGCTGTCCGCCGGCTACTACGACGCTTATTACCTCAAGGCGCAGAAGATCCGCCGCCTGGTGAAGAACGACTTCATGGCTGCCTTCAACGAGGTCGACATCATCCTCGGCCCGACCACGCCGAACCCAGCCTGGAAACTCGGCGCCAAGAACAGTGACCCGGTCGCCGAGTACCTGGAAGACGTCTACACCATCACCGCCAACCTCGCCGGCTTGCCGGGCCTGTCCATGCCGGCCGGTTTCGTCGATGGCCTGCCGGTGGGCGTGCAGTTGCTCGCGCCGTATTTCCAGGAAGGCCGCCTGCTCAACGTGGCGCACCAGTACCAGCTCAATACCGACTGGCACACCCGCACCCCAACCGGCTTCTGAGGAGAAACACATGCAATGGGAAGTCGTGATCGGGCTGGAGATTCATACCCAGCTCACCACCCGGTCGAAAATCTTTTCCGGTAGCTCCACCACCTTCGGTTCCGAGCCCAACACCCAGGCCAGCCTGGTCGACCTGGGTATGCCCGGCGTGTTGCCGGTGCTCAACGCCGAAGCGGTGCGCATGGCGGTGATGTTTGGCCTGGCGATCGACGCCGAGATCGGCCAGCACAACGTGTTCGCCCGCAAGAACTACTTCTACCCGGACCTGCCCAAGGGCTACCAGATCAGCCAGATGGAACTGCCGATCGTCGGCAAGGGCCACCTGGACATCGCCCTGGAAGACGGCACGGTCAAGCGCGTCGGCATCACCCGTGCGCACCTGGAAGAAGACGCCGGCAAGAGCCTGCACGAAGAATTCAACGGTGCCACCGGCATCGACCTGAACCGTGCCGGCACGCCGCTGCTGGAAATCGTTTCCGAGCCGGACATGCGCAGCGCCAAGGAAGCCGTGGCCTACGTCAAGGCAATCCACGCATTGGTGCGCTACCTGGGCATCTGCGACGGCAACATGGCCGAAGGTTCGCTGCGCTGCGACTGCAACGTGTCGATCCGCCCGAAAGGCCAGGCCGAATTCGGCACCCGCTGCGAGATCAAGAACGTCAACTCGTTCCGCTTCATCGAGAAGGCGATCAACAGCGAGATCCAGCGCCAGATCGAACTGATCGAGGACGGTGGCAAGGTCATCCAGCAGACCCGCCTGTACGACCCGAACAAGGACGAGACCCGTCCGATGCGCAGCAAGGAAGAAGCCAACGACTACCGTTACTTCCCCGACCCAGACCTGCTGCCGGTGGTCATCGAGGACTCGTTCCTCAATGACGTGCGCGCTACCCTGCCGGAATTGCCACCGCAGAAACGCGAACGCTTCCAGGCGCAATTCGGGCTGTCGAGCTATGACGCCAACGTCCTGGCCACCAGCCGCGAACAGGCCGACTACTTCGAGAAAGTCGTGAGCATCGGCGGCGACGCCAAGCTGGCGGCCAACTGGGTCATGGTCGAGCTGGGCAGCCTGTTGAACAAGCAGGGCCTGGAAATCGACGAGTCGCCGGTCTCTGCCGAGCAGTTGGGCGGCATGCTGTTGCGGATCAAGGACAACACCATCTCCGGCAAGATCGCCAAGATGGTCTTCGAAGCCATGGCCAATGGCGAAGGCAGCGCCGACGAGATCATCGAGAAGCGCGGCTTGAAGCAGGTCACCGACACGGGCGCGATCAGCGCCGTGCTCGATGAAATGCTCGCGGCCAACGCCGAGCAGGTCGAGCAGTACCGCGCGGCAGACGAAGCCAAGCGCGGCAAGATGTTCGGCTTCTTCGTCGGCCAGGCCATGAAAGCCTCCAAGGGCAAGGCCAACCCGCAACAGGTCAACGAACTGCTCAAAAGCAAGCTCGAGGGCTGATGGCCATGGAGCCAGTCTTTGAATCTGGCTCAATTCCCTGTGGGAGCGAGCCTGTGGGAGCAAAGCTTGCTCGCGATGAAGACGCCTCGATCCGTCAGTGGACCGCGTTATCGTTCATCGCGAGCAAGCTTTGCTCCCACAGGCTTAGCCCCTACTGGCTTAGCTTCTACTGGCGAGCTCCCATATCTGTAGTTGGAAAACCCTACATGAAGCGTCTCCTCGGCGCCTGCGCCCTGCTGTCCCTGCTGGCCGGTTGCGCCAGCCAGAGCGGGACGGTCGACTCACACGGCTATGACCAGACCGGCATCGCCTCATATTACGGTGCCAAGCACCACGGCAAGCGCACCGCCAGTGGCGAGCGCTTCGACCAGCACAGCCTGACCGCGGCCCATCGCCAGTTGCCGTTCGGCACACGGGTAAAGATCACCAACCTGGGCAACAACGACAGTGTCGTGGTCCGCATCAACGACCGCGGCCCCTATACTCGTGGTCGCTTGATCGACGTATCCCGCGAAGCGGCCGAACAACTGGGCATGTTGCGCAGCGGCACCGCCCGGGTACGTGTGCAAGCCCTCGACGACTGATAGACGGAGCGCCCGCCATTCCCCTCCTCAGCGCCCTACCACTGCTCAGCCTGATCGAACTGTCCGGCGGCCTGCTGTTGCTGATCGCCGGTGCCGAGCTGCTGGTGCGTGCCGCCGTGGGCCTGGCGGCGCGCTTGCAGGTGCGGCCATTGATCATCGGCCTGAGCGTCGTCGCCTTGGGCAGCAGCGCACCGCAAATGGCCGTCAGCCTGCAGGCAACCCTGACGCAAAACGCCGACATCGCCGTGGGCAGCGTGATCGGCAGCAGCATCTTCAACATCCTCGTCACCCTCGGGCTGTCGGCGCTGATCATTCCGTTGCGTGTCTCGCGCCAATTGGTGCGCCTGGACATCCCGCTGATGATCGGCGCCAGCCTGCTGGTGTTCGTGCTGGCCTGGAACGAAGAACTGACGCGACTCGACGGGGTGTGGCTGCTGATCGCCCTGGCGGTGTACCTGGGCTTGCTGCTGCGCCAGTCACGCCACTCCGGTCGTCCGCACGCGGTGGCGATCGAAGGGGCTCGGGCGTCCTGGCCCAAGAGCCTGTCGATGATCGTGCTGGGCCTGGCCATGCTGATTTTTGCCGGGCACCTGCTGTTGGGTGCGGCGGTGGAAGTGGCCATGGACCTGGGCCTTTCGGAGCGCATTATCGGCCTGACCATCGTCGCGGTCAGCACCTCGTTGCCCGAGCTCGCCACCTCGCTGATCGCCGCCCTGCGTGGCCAGCGGGACATCGCCGTGGGCAACGTGATCGGCAGCAACCTGTTCAATCTGCTGGGGGTGCTCGGCGTCACCGCCCTCGCCGCGCCGACGCCGCTCTCGGTTTCGCCCAACGCACTGGACTTCGACTTGCCGGTGATGCTCGGCGTAGCGGTGCTGTGCCTGCCGGTGTTCTATTCCGGCTACCGCGTCACCCGTGCCGAAGGCCTGGCGTTGCTGGGCTTGTACGTGGCCTATGGACTGCACGTGATGTCGTTCACCACCGGCATGCCGCTGGCCGGCCAGCTGGAACGCTTGATGCTGTTCTATGTGCTGCCGGTGTTGCTCACGTTCTTGTTGTTCACCTCCGTGCGCGCCTGGCGCCGCCAACACCACAAGAGGGATTTGCCATGACCGACACACCGAAGACCGGCCTGGACATGCGTCGCCAGGTAATGGGCGACGCCTTCGTCGACCGCGCCCTGGGCAACGCCACCGAATTCACCCAGCCGTTGCAGGACTTCGTCAACGAACATGCGTGGGGCAGCGTCTGGAGCCGCGAGGGCCTGCCGCTCAAGACCCGCAGCCTGATCACCCTCGCCGCCCTCACCGCCCTCAAATGCCCACAGGAACTCAAGGGCCACGTGCGTGGCGCGCTGAACAACGGCTGCACCGTGGAAGAGATTCGCGAGGCGTTGCTGCATTGCGCGGTGTACGCGGGCGTGCCGGCGGCGATCGATGCGTTTCGGGCAGCGCAGGAAGTGATCGACAGTTATCAGAAACCTGAGTGACCGTTAGATCGCTATCGCGAGCAGGCTCGCTCCCACAGGGGATGTGAGGTGAATGCAGATTTTGAGTTCACCAAAGAACCCTGTGGAAGCGGGCTTGCTCGCGAAGAGGACCTGAAGAACACCACAACCTCAGACCTAGGCTCTGTACGAAAAGGCTTGATACTCGTTCATGCTGCGTTGAAAACAGCCTCGGAATGCTCATGTACTCCAGTACACTCCGCTTCCTCGGCTGTTTTCGCCTTGCCTGACCTTCGTCTCAAGACTTTTCGTACAGACCCTAGATCCACCCACCCCACTGCAACACGAAAATCCCCAGGTTGGTGGTAATCGCCGCCATCAAGGTGGTGATGACGATGATCGCCGCCGCCAGTTCATGGTTGCCCTCCGCCGCCCGGGCCATGACGAAGCTGGCCGCCGCCGTCGGGCTGCCGAAGTACAGGAACAGGATCCCCAACTCCGCCCCGCGAAAACCCCAGAGCCAGGCGCCCAGGGTGGTCAGCAGTGGCAGGCCGACCATTTTCACCAGGCTCGAACTCAAGGCCATCTTGCCGCTCTTGCGCAAGGCCACCAGCGACAGCGTGCCGCCGATGCAGATCAGCGCCAGGGGCAAGGTCATCTGCGCCAGGTACTTGCCCGAGGTCTCGAGCCAGGTCGGCAGGCCGATCTGCCAATAGGCGAAGGGGGCCGCGCTGATGACACTGATAATCAGCGGGTTGCTGATCACGCTCTTGCAGATGCTCCATGGATCGGACTTGATCACTGGGCTGTAGACCGCCAGCACGATGGTCGACAGGGTGTTGTAGAACAGGATCACCAGCGCGGCGAGGATCGCCCCCAGGGAGATCCCGTAGTCACCGTACATGCTCGCCGCCAGTGCCAGGCCAATGACGCCGTTATTGCCGCGAAACGCGCCCTGGGTGTAGATGCCACGGTCCTGGCGCGGGCAACGCCAGATCGCCCAGCCCCAGGCCATGGCGAAACTCACCAGGGTGGCGACGGCGAAATAGATCAGCAGGGCGGGCTGCAACGCCGCGTGCAGGTCGGCATGCAGGATGCCCAGGAACAACAGCGCCGGCATGGTGACGTTGAACACCAGGGACGAGGCTGTGTGGATGAAATTGTCGTTGATCCAGCCGATGCGCTTGAGCAACACCCCTAGGAACAACATGGCAAACACCGGCGCGGTGATGTTCAGGGTTTCGAGGAAAATGGCCAGCATGCCGGGGACCTTCAGAGGGAGGATGTCGTTAGGTGGCTAATGATAAGCCACCCACGGCACTGGCGTCTGGTAGAGCATCATCGCGAGCTCGCTCCCATAGGACTCACATCAACCGTGGCGAGGGAGCTTGCTCCCGCTCGGCTGCGAAGCAGTCGCCAGCTTTGGGCTTGCTTCGCAAGCCAGCGGGAGCAAGCTCCCTCGCCACAGGGGGCATTCCCACTGGAGGCTTTGCTGGACTCAGATCCACACTCACCGCACCCACAGGGGCATTTGGCGTTTGTGGGATCAGGTAATCGGCGCCGGGTTGAACAGCGTAATGTCGTTGTGCAGCTTGTGTCGCTCGGCCCAGGTCTGCTTCTTGCCGCTGGCCACGTCCAGGTAGTAGTGGAACAGTTCCCAACCCAACTCCTCGATGGACGCACGCCCGGTGGCGATCCGCCCGGCGTCGATGTCGATCAGGTCCGGCCAGCGCTGGGCCAGTTCGGTGCGGGTCGAGACCTTCACCACCGGCGCCATCGCCAGGCCGTACGGCGTGCCGCGACCGGTGGTGAACACGTGCAGGTTCATCCCCGCCGCCAGTTGCAGCGTGCCGCAGACGAAATCGCTGGCCGGCGTGGCGCAGAAGATCAGGCCCTTGTGCTTGAAGCGCTCGCCCGGGCCGAGCACGCCGTTGATCGCGCTGCTGCCCGACTTGACGATCGAACCCAGGGATTTTTCGACGATGTTCGACAAACCGCCCTTCTTGTTGCCCGGCGTGGTGTTGGCGCTGCGATCGGCCTCGCCCTTGGCCAGGTAACGGTCGTACCAGTCCATCTCGCGCACCAGCTCCTGGGCGACTTCCGGAGTCTGCGCCCGGGAAGTCAGCAGGTAGATCGCGTCGCGCACTTCGGTGACTTCGGAGAACATCACCGTCGCCCCCGCGCGCAACAACAGGTCCGAGGCATAGCCCAGGGCCGGGTTGGCGGTGATGCCGGAAAACGCGTCACTGCCGCCGCACTGCATGCCCAGGATCAACTCCGAGGCCGGTACGGTTTCGCGACGGCGCTGGTCGAGTTTCTTCAAGCGGGTCTCGGCCAGTTCCATGATCTGCTCGATCATTTCGGTGAAACCGTGGCTGGCGTCCTGCAAGCGATACAACCACGGCTCGCTGAGGTCCACCGAGCTGTCGCCTTCATGCATCACCTGCCCGGCCTGCAATTTCTCGCAGCCCAGGCTGATCACCAGGGCTTCACCGCCCAGGTTCGGGTTGCGCGCCAGGTTGCGCACGGTGCGGATCGGAATATAGGCGTCAGTGGCGGTGATCGCCACGCCGCAGCCGTAGCTGTGGGTCAGCGCCACCACGTCATCGACGTTCGGGTACTTGGGCAGCAATTCGTCCTTGATGCGCTTGACCGCATGGTCCAGCACGCCGGTCACGCACTGCACCGTGGTGGTGATACCCAGGATATTGCGCGTGCCGACAGTCCCGTCGGCGTTGCGGTAGCCTTCGAAAGTGTAGCCCTCCAGCGGCGCATCGGCCGCTGGCACGTCAGTGGACAGCGGCAAGCTATCCAGCGGCGGTGCGGTGGGCATGCGCAGTTGGTCTTCCTTGACCCAACTGCCACGACGGATCGGTTGCAGCGCATAGCCGATGACCTGGCCGTAGCGAATCACCTCGCCCCCCTCGGGAATGTCCTGCAGGGTGACCTTGTGGCTCTGTGGCACGAAGTCCACGGTGACCAGGCCGTCCGGGAATTCGGTCCCGGCCGGTACGCCCTGGTCGTTGACAACGATCACCACGTTATCGCGCTCGTGCAAGCGGATGTAGCGGGGCGAATCGGCATGTTCAATCAATTGCATTGACGCCGCTCCTTCAGGATTTCGCTTCGGACAGACTGGAGATGCCGGCATCCTTGGCCGTTGGTTCCTTGAGCACGACACGCTTGATCGGCCCGACGATGACCAGGTAGCTGAACACCGCCACCAGTGCGTTGCAACCGACAAACACCAACGCCCACTTGAACGAACCGGTGGCACTGATGATGTAGCCGATGACGATAGGCGTGGTGATCGACGCCAGGTTGCCGAAGGTGTTGAACAGGCCACCGCTCAAACCGGCGATCTGTTTTGGCGAGGTGTCGGACACCACCGCCCAGCCCAGTGCGCCGACGCCTTTACCGAAGAAGGCCAGGGCCATGAAGCCCACCACCATCCATTCGATGTCGACGTAGTTGCAAGCCACGATGCTGCTGGACACCAGCAAGCCACCGATGATCGGCGCCTTGCGGGCGAAAGTCAGCGAGTGGCCCTTGCGCAGCAGGTAGTCGGAAATCACCCCGCCGAGGACGCCGCCGATGAAACCGCAGATCGCCGGCAAGGACGCGATGAAACCCGCCTTGAGGATGGTCATGCCGCGCTCTTGCACCAGGTACACCGGGAACCACGTCAGGAAGAAGTAAGTGATGCCGTTGATGCAGTACTGGCCCAGGTAGACGCCGAGCATCATGCGGTTGGTCAGCAGTTGGCGGATGTAATCCCACTTCGGACCGTCTGCTTTCTTTTCCTTGCCCTTGTCCTGGTCCATGTCGACCATCGCGCCGTTGGCGGCGATGTGATTGAACTCGGCCTCGTTGATCATCGGGTGCTGGCGCGGGCTGTAGATCACTTTCAGCCAGATCAGCGAGAACACGATGCCGATCACGCCCATCACGACGAACACGTGCTGCCAGCCGAAGCGGTAGACGATCCAGCCCATCAGCGGTGCGAACAACACGGTGGCAAAGTACTGCGCCGAGTTGAAGATCGCCGAGGCGGTGCCGCGCTCTGCGGTGGGGAACCAGGCAGCAACGATGCGCGCGTTGCCCGGGAAGGACGGCGCTTCGGCCAGCCCGACCAGAAAGCGCAGCATGAACAGCGCGACCACGGCCGTGGACATGCCGAATTCACCGACATAGCCTTGCAGCACGGTGAACAGCGACCAGGTGAAGATGCTCAGGGCATAGATTTTTTTCGACCCGAAACGGTCGAGCAGCCAGCCGCCGGGAATCTGCCCGGCCACGTAGGCCCAGCCGAAGGCGGAGAAGATGTAACCGAGGGTCACGGCATCGATGCCGAGGTCTTTTTGCAGGCTGGAGCCTGCGATGGCGATGGTGGCGCGGTCGGCGTAGTTGATCGTTGTCACCAAAAACAGCATGAGCAGGATCAAATAGCGGACGTGAGTCGGCTTGGTCGCTTGCATGTAACGGTACTCCCACTATTTATTTTTATGCGGGTCAGCAGATTGTACGACGGGGCTGGATAACCGGCCCCGCCGGTGTTGCAGTTACGATCCGATGTAAGTGGTCTTCACCACGGTGTAGAACTCTTGCGCGTAGCGACCCTGCTCACGCGAACCATAGGACGAGCCTTTGCGCCCGCCAAACGGCACGTGGTAATCCACGCCGGCGGTCGGCAGGTTGACCATCACCATGCCCGCCTGGGAATGGCGCTTGAAGTGGTTGGCGTACTTCAACGAGGTGGTGGCGATACCCGCCGACAGACCGAACTCGGTGTCGTTGGCCATTGCCAGTGCGGCCTCGTAGTCGGCCACGCGCACGACGTTGGCCACCGGGCCGAAAATCTCCTCGCGGCTGATGCGCATCGAGGCTTCGCTGTCGCTGAACAAGGTCGGCGCCAGGAAATAACCTTCGGTGTCGCACGTCACCAGGCCGCCACCGCTGACCAGCCGCGCACCTTCGCTCTGGCCGATGTCGATGTACTTCAAGTCCTGGTTGAGCTGGGCTTCGGAAACGACCGGGCCGATATCGGTGCCGGCCTTCAACGCATGGCCGACCTTGATCGACTGCATGCGCTCGGCCATCGCCGCGACGAACTTGTCGTGGATGCCGGCGGTGACGATCAGCCGGCTCGATGCCGTGCAACGCTGGCCCGTGGAGTAGAACGCGCTCTGCACCGCCAATTCGACCGCCTGTTTGAGGTCGGCGTCGTCGAGGATGATCTGCGGGTTCTTGCCGCCCATTTCCAATTGCACCTTGGCTTGGCGCGAGACGCAGCTGACGGCGATCTGCCGACCCACGCCCACGGAACCGGTGAAGCTGATGCCGTCGACTTTCGGGCTGTTGACCAGCACGTCGCCGACCACACGGCCGCTGCCCATGACCAGGTTGAACACGCCGGCCGGGAAACCGGCACGGGAAATGATCTCGGCCACGGCCCAGGCACAGCCCGGCACAAGTTCGGCGGGCTTGATCACCACGCAGTTGCCGTAGGCCAGGGCCGGGGCGATTTTCCACGCAGGAATCGCAATCGGGAAGTTCCACGGGGTGATCAGGCCGACCACACCAAGGGCTTCACGGGTCACTTCTACGTTGACGCCCGGACGCACCGACGGCACGTAATCGCCCGACAGGCGCAGGCATTCACCGGCGAAAAACTTGAAGATGTTACCGGCGCGGGTCACTTCGCCAATGGCTTCGGGCAAGGTCTTGCCCTCTTCCCGTGCCAGCAGTTGGCCGAGCTCTTCGCGACGGGCGAGGATCTCGCTGCCGACTTTGTCCAGCGCATCATGACGGGCCTGGATGCCCGAGGTCGACCAGGCCGGGAACGCGGCACGGGCGGCTTCGATGGCGGTATTGACTTGCGCTGCGTCAGCCTTGGCGTATTCACCGATGACATCGGACAAATCAGACGGGTTGATGTTGGTGCAGTAGTCAGCACCGGCCACCCACTGACCGTTGATGTAGTTATCGAAACGCTTTGAATCTGCCACGAATGCTCCTCCTTACAAAAAGCCTGTCTGGTTCTGGCGGCATTCCCACGCCAAGCGTAGGAACGACCAACGCAAAAAGCCGCTGATTGCTCAGCGGCCTTGTCGGGTCTGTTACTGCTTGCCCTGCTTGTCGATCAACGCGGCCAGGGCTTCGTACTCGGCTGGCAGCAGGTCAGTCAGCGGCGTGCGCACGGGACCTGCGTCATAGCCAACGATCTTGGCACCGGCCTTAACGATGCTCACCGCGTAACCGGCCTTGCGGTTGCGGATGTCCAGGTACGGCAGGAAGAAGTCGTCGATGATCTTGCCAACGGTGGCGTGATCGTCGCGGGCAATGGCGTGGTAGAAATCCATCGCGGTTTTCGGGATGAAGTTGAACACCGCCGAGGAGTAGACCGGCACGCCCAGGGCCTTGTAGGCCGCGGCGTAGACTTCTGCGGTCGGCAGGCCGCCCAGGTAGCTGAAGCGCTCGCCGAGGCGACGACGGATCGACACCATCAGCTCGATATCGCCCAGGCCATCCTTGTAGCCGATCAGGTTCGGGCAACGCTCGGCCAGTTGTTCCAGTTGAGTGGCGTTCAGGCGGCAGACGTTGCGGTTGTACACCACCACGCCGATCTTCACCGATTTGCACACGGCTTCAACGTGGGCCGCCACGCCGTCCTGGCTGGCTTCGGTCAGGTAGTGCGGCAGCAGCAACAGGCCCTTGGCGCCCAGGCGCTCGGCTTCTTGAGCGTATTCGATGGCCTGGCGGGTTGCACCGCCGACACCGGCAAGGATTGGCACGCTGGAAGCGCAGGTATCGACAGCGGTCTTGATGACTTGCGAATACTCACTGGCAGCCAGGGAGAAGAATTCACCGGTGCCGCCCGCTGCGAACAGTGCAGAGGCGCCATACGGGGCCAGCCACTCAAGGCGCTTGATGTAGCTGTCGCGGTTGAAATCGCCGTTGGCAGTGAAATCGGTGACCGGGAACGACAGCAGGCCAGACGAGAGGATGGACTTCAGTTCTTGTGGATTCATTATTCGAACACCCTGGACGCAAATGATGTGTTGTAGGAAACGGTTGAGCTTCACGTGAAGTTGTAGGTCATCGTACAACTTAAAATATGAACGTCAACTGTATTTCGTCTCTTGGCGGGTGGCGGGGCTTGGACATTTGTCTGCAAGCTTTATAAATCGGGCTTTTGAGCAGGATTGGAGAATCGATGAAACTGGTCGGCCGAGCGCCTGGACCGCTCATCGCCACTGTCGACTCTGCCAGTAGGCGCAGTCCTGGGAAGCAGGCATAACCCTGGCATGGCCGTGCCACGCCCGGCCGCAGTCCCTTTTCTGATCTTTTAAGTGAGTCGCCCGTACGCGACGATCAGGGCCGCCTCACCGGGAGCAACATCATGACGACGTATGCGAAGCCCATGCTCAAGGATTTTCCAGCCACAGGGGAAGCCGCGATCAGCCTGTCAAAGACAACGACGTTAACCGTGAAGATTCCGGATACAGCGTTCAAACCGTACTCGAACGCCCAACTGACGCTGGGCGTCGGCTCGACGCCTCCCACCCAGGTAGGTGCGTTTACACGTCTGACCGAGGGAGAGGAAGGTACGCCACGCAAGGATGTGACAGTGACGCTAACCAACGCCGACTTGATAGCGTTCAGCGGCCAACTGGTTGAGCTTCGTTACCAGGTCAGCTACGAAAGCGGCTGGGATCCCGATACATCCGAGGCGCAGATGTTGCGGATCAAGGCGTAGGACTGCGCGCCTGCGATTTGTCAGGCAGGCACCCAGATCTACAGCCTGACAGCATTCCCCTGTGGCGAGGGAGCTTGCTCCCTCGCCACAGGTTATACGGGTTATCTGGGTTCAGACCTGTGGGAGCAAAGCTTGCTCGCGATGGCGGTCCATCAATCCCTAACACAGGGACAGGCCCACCGCTGTCGCGAGCAAGCTTTGCTCCCACAGCGGTGGGGCCAGCCCTTCTAGCCCTGCGCCTGCGCCTCTTCATGGGCCTGGCGCAGCCGCTCACGGCTGTTGGTCAGGTGCAATCGCATGGCCGCGCGGGCCGCGTCGGAGTCCTGGCGGGCGATGGCTTCGTAGATTTCCTCGTGCTCGCGACTCAGGCGGTCCATGTAGTGCTGTTGGTCGTCGTGGGCCAGGCGCGCCGAGTTCAGCCGGGTACGCGGGATGATGCTGGTGCCCAGGTGAGTCATGATGTCGGTGAAATAACGGTTGCCGGTGGACAGGGCGATTTCCAGGTGGAAGGCGAAGTCCGAGGCCACCGCGTCGCTGGCGTGGGCGGCGCTTTCCTTCAAGGCGTCGAGAGCGGCGCGCATCGTCGCCAGTTGTTCGTCGCTGCGGCGCTGTGCGGCCAGGCCAGCGGATTCCACCTCCAGGCTGATGCGCAACTCCAGGATCGCCAACACGTCACGCAAGGTGACCACCGTGGCCGGGTCGATGCGAAAACCGCTCGGGCTCGGCGTGTCCAGCACGAAGGTGCCGATGCCATGGCGGGTTTCCACCTGGCCGGCCGCCTGCAAGCGGGAAATCGCCTCGCGCACCACCGTGCGGCTGACGCCATGGGCCTCCATGATCGCCGACTCGGTGGGCAATTTATCGCCGCGTTTGAGCAACCCATCGCGAATCTGCTCGGTCAGCACCGTCACCAGCTCCTGCGCCAGGCTGCGGCGCTTGCGGGGAAGGCGGGGTACGTCGATCGGGTTTTCCATGTGTCTGTGTCTCGGCAAGCGGCTGAATGGCAACATCATAGCGCAACGTGGTTGTACGATCACCGTGGGGGCTGATACCCGGGTCTGGCAGTTGAACCGAATCGCCTTCATCGCGAGCAAGCCCGCTCCCACAGGTTTTGCAGGGTTCAGGCGGTCACGGTGCGCTCCAGCAGTTGGCCATTTTCAATACGCACATGTCGCGGATGGAAACGTTTCAAACTGCTTCGGTGACCCACGCTGACGATGCTCAGGCCTGGCAGCTGGTCGATCAACGCCTGGTACAGGGTCGCTTCGTCTTCTTCGTCCATCGCCGACGTGGCTTCGTCCATGTACAACCAATGTGGCGCGTAGAGCATGGCACGAGCGAAGGCCAGGCGCTGTTGCTCACCGGGAGAAAGCATCCGCTGCCAGTGGTTGGCTTCATCCAATCGCGTCACCAGGTGCGGCAGGCGGCAGGTTTCCAACACCTGTGCATAACGCTCCTGCGGGTACGTGGCGCCCGGCTGTGGATAACTCAACGCGTCGCGCAGGGTGCCGATGGGCAGGTAAGGCTTTTGCGGCAGGAACAGATAACGCGCCGCCGGCAACAGAATCCGACCATGCCCGGCAGGCCACAAATGCCCCATGGCGCGCAGCAGCGTGGACTTGCCGCTGCCGGAACGGCCGCTGAGCATCACCCGCTCGCCCGGTTCCACGGTCATGTCAGCGTTGCTCAGCAGGTGACGCCCATCGGCCAGGTCCAACCCCAGGTGGCGCACCTTCAACGCGTTGCCCTGCGCTTGCACATCGATGGCCGGCGCGCGCTGTTCGTTGTCGCTCATGGCCTGGCGGAAACTCAGCAGACGATCACAGGTGGCACGCCACGCGGCGAGGTCGGCATAGGCGCTGATGAACCAGCTGAAGTTCTCCTGCACGTTGCCGAACGCCGAGTTGATCTGCATGAGCTCGCCCAGTTGGATCTTGCCGGCGAAATAGCGCGGCGCGGCGACGATGAACGGGAAAATGATCGCGATCTGACCATAACCGGAGGTGAAGAAGGTCAAGCGCTTGGACACCCGCATGATGTCCCAGAAGTTATGCCAGACCAGGCCGAACCGATCGCTCAGGCGACGGTTCTCGTTGGGCTCGCCGTTGTACAACGCAATGCTCTCGGCGTTCTCGCGCACCCGCACCATGGAGAAACGCAGGTCGGCTTCGAAGCGTTGCTGGTTGTTGTTCAGACCGATCAGGCGACGGCCGATCAGGTGCGTCAGCCAGCTGCCCACGGCCGCGTACACCAGCGCGCACCAGAACATGTAGCCAGGGATGGTGTAGCCGAACACTTCGATGCTGCCTGACACGCCCCACAAAATGATCGAGAACGACACCAGGCTGACCACGGTACGCAGCAGCCCCAAGCCCAGGCTCAGGGTGTTGGTGGTGAAGCTGTTGAGGTCTTCGGAGATCCGCTGGTCCGGGTTGTCGGTGTAGCCGCCCTGCTCCAGCCGGTAGTAGTTCTTGTCATTGAGCCAGCGGGCAAAATGCTGCTCGGTGAGCCAGGCCCGCCAGCGAATGGTCAGCATCTGCGTAAGGTACAGCCGATAGACCGCGCCGAGGATCGCCACCGCCGCGATGCCGCAGAAATACAGGATCAACTGCCAGAACGCCGCGCTGTCCTTCTCTTGCAGGGCGTTGTAGAAATCCTTGTACCAACTGTTGATCCACACCGAGATCGCCACGCTGAACAGCGACAGCGCGATGACGGCGATCAACAGTGTCCAGGCCTTGCCCTTCTCCTCACTGCGCCAGTATGGCGTGGTCATTTGCCAGACACGGCGGAAAAACTGCCCGCGCACTGCGTCATTGACCGCGGAATATTCAGCGTTCTGATTCATGGTTAAAGCTCAATAAAGAGAAGGATTCGGGCCGATCATAGAGCAACGGCCCGATGTGTCGCGAGGGGGTGGACAACATCCGTTCAGCGCAGGTTCAGCGACGCACGGGACGCTTCTGCAATTTGCGCTGCAAGGTCCGCCGATGCATGCCCAGGGCGCGGGCCGTGGCGGAGATGTTGCCTTCGTGTTCGGTCAGCACCCGCTGGATGTGCTCCCATTGCAGGCGATCCACCGACATGGGGTTTTCCGGCACCAGGGTGTCGAGGTCGGCGTGCTCGGACAACAGCGCCGCCAGCACGTCATCGGCGTCGGCGGGCTTGCACAGGTAATTGCAGGCACCGCGCTTGATGGCCTCGACGGCCGTGGCGATGCTCGAATAGCCAGTGAGGATCACCACGCGCATCTCTGGGTCCAGCTCCAGCAACTTGGGCAACAGCACCAGGCCCGAATCGCCGTCCATTTTCAGGTCCAGGGCCGCATAGTCCGGCAGGTCGGCCTGGGCGATGGCCAGGCCCTCCTCGGCGGAACCGGCGGTGCTGACCCGGAACCCACGACGGGACATGGCCCGGGCCATGACGCGGGTGAAAGTGGCATCGTCATCTACCAGCAACAGGTGCGGCAGCTCTTCGCCGTCGACTTGGATCTCGTCACTCATGTTCGTTTCCTCGGTCGGCATGGGGCAGGCGCAGCTCGGTAAGCGTGCCACCGCTCTCATGGGGGTAGAGTTTCACCGAGCCGCCGGCGCGTGTCACGCTGGCTTTGCTCAAAAACAGGCCCAGGCCCAAGCCTTTGCCCTTGGTGGTATAGAAAGGTTTGCCGATTTGTTCGGCGATTGCCAGCGGCACACCCGCGCCGTGGTCTCGAATGCTGATGGTCAAATCGAAGGCAGTCCAGTCCAGCGTCACCTCCATGCCTTCGGGGCAAGCATCGGCGGCGTTGTTCAACAGGTTCAACAGCGCCTGGGTCAGGTCCGGCGGCGGTGCCATGCGCGGCACCGGGCCCTGGCCGAGGCGCCGCAGGCGATAACTGGCTTCAGGACGCATCAAGTGCCAGCGGCTCAAGGCCTCGTTGAGCCAGTCAGTGACGTCCTGCATGTCGATGGCCAGCCGACGGTTGGCCTCGGCCGCACGCACCAGGTATTGCAGGGTCTCCTTGCAGAGCTTGACCTGATCCTGCAACACGCTGAGATCCTCTTGCAGCGCCGGGTCGGAATGGTCCCGGCACATCTCCTTGAGCAGCACGCTCATGGTCGCCAGCGGCGTGCCCAACTCATGAGCCGCGCCGGCGGCCTGGGTGGCCACGGCCAGCAGTTGCTCGTCGCGCAGGCCTTCTTCGCGGCGAATGGCCCGCAGCTCTTCCTGGCGGCGCAACTCTTCGGCCATGCGCGCGGCGAAGAACGTAATGACGGCCGCAGCCAGGGCGAAACTCAACCACATGCCGTAGATTTGCAGGTTTTCCCGGGCGATGGGGAACGTTTCCAAAGGATAGAAGCGCACCAGCAGCAAGGTATACAGCGCCAGGGCAATGCCCGAAAGAATCAACGAAAAGCGCCAGGGCAAGGTCACGGCGGCGATAGTCAGCGGCACCAGGTAATAAGAGACGAAGGGGTTGGTGGAGCCACCGGAGAAATACAACAGTGCGCTGTGGATAAACAGGTCGCCGGCCAGTTGCAGGGCGTACTCCAGCTCGGTCACCGGCCACGAGGTGTTCAACCGAATCGCCGTCAGCGCGCACAGCACCGTGGAACACGCCAGGGTGATCGCCAGTTGCAGCCAGGGCAATGGCAACAGGTCGAAGCGATAGGCCAGCCCCACCGAGCCGGCCTGGGCGGCCAGGACCAGAATGCGGATGAATGTCAGGCGCCAGAGGTTTTGGCGAGAGGCAGAAGTCATTTGCAAAGGGATGAGCATGAGCTCTCCTGATGAGCGCTCCAGGCGAATCGCACGGAGTATAACCAAGGCACGGGTGGCGCTGACAGATATGCGGCAAAGCGCCACAGCCGCTGAACTCCATACATCCCCCTGTGGCGAGGGAGCTTGCTCCCGCTGGCCTGCACAGCAGGCCCAGAAAGACGGTCCGCTACGCGGCCCAGCGGGAGCGAGCTCCCTCGCCACAAAAGTCCATCACCGGGCAGGACCTGTATAGAAGTTGTAACTGTGCGAACCGGATCCAAAAAGCTAGAGTCTTACCGTTCACGCAGACCGGACCTCAACCCTGCGCACCTTCCAAGGAGCTTTTCATGCACACGTTCCGTCGCCACGCCGCCCTGCTCGCCCTCAGCCTCGGCACTGTCGCCAGCTTGCCGGCGCTGGCCGCCGATGAACTTCATTACAACCAGGTTTCCCTACGCGCCGAAGCCAGCCAGGAAGTGGCCCGCGACCTGATGATCGTCACCCTCTACACCGAGGAACAGAACACCGACCCGGCCAAGCTCACCGCCGCCGTCAGCACCACGCTGAACAAAGCCATCGGCCAGGCCAAGCAAGTCAAGGGCATCGACCTGCGCCAGGGCAGCCGTAACAGCTACCCGATCTACGACAACAAGGGCGGGAAAATCACCGGCTGGCGCGAGCGCGCCGAACTGCGCCTGGAAAGCGCCGACTTCGCCGCCCTGTCAAAACTCACCGGCGAATTGCTGGCCGACATGAAAATGGGCGGCATGGACTTTGCCATCTCCACCGCCACCCGCCAGACCAGCGAAGACGCCCTGCTCAAGGACGCCGTCAACGCCTTCAAGGCCCGCGCCCAACTGGCCACCGAAGCCCTGGGCGGCAAGGGTTACAAGATCGTCAGCCTGAACCTCAACGCCAATGGCTACCCACAACCCTTCATGCGCGCCCCGATGATGATGAAAGGCGCGTCCATGGACGCCGAATCCGTCACGCCTGACGTGGAAGCGGGCACCAGCAAGGTGAGCATGACGGCGGATGGGGCGATTGAGGTGTTGATGCAATAAGACGACGAAACACCCTGTGGCGAGGGAGCTTGCTCCCGCTGGCGGTGGTTCAGCAGCATGGACGTCGACTGACGCGACGCCATCGTCGGATCGCCGCCCGGAGCAAGCTCGCTCCCACAGGGACAGGTGGTGGATCACACCACAAATACAAAAGCCCGCAACTGCGGGCTTTTTGTCGGGCGTTACTTCGTGTAGTGGAAGCGGCATGAAATGACTGTCAGCGTGTCATTTTCATAGGCATAGACAAAGCGATGTTCTTTGTCGATACGGCGTGACCAATAGCCTGTTAAATCACCTTTCAACGGTTCGGGTCGACCGATTCCCTTGAATGGGTCGCGAAGGCATGCCTCGATAAGCTCGTTCACCGTCGCATGTTTGCCTGGATCGTTTGCGTCCCAGTATTGGTAGTCTTCCCAACCGTCTGGCACGAATGCAACAACCACGTTCTCGCGGGCGTTAGCTTTGTTCTTCTGTTTCTGTTTTGCCGACATTTAAAGGGAGCTCCTTGGCAAAGACCTTCCCGGCTTTGTGCAGCGCAACAGAACGGCGTAAGCGCGTGGCATTCGACTCTGTACCCAACAGATACATCGTCTCGGCCATTGAGTTGTAGTCCTCCAATGAGAGGATTACGACATGATCACCACGCTGACGGGTAATGACCGTGGGCTCATGATCTCGGCATACATCGTCCATCGTCTGCTTCAGGCCGGCACGAGCCTGGCTGAAAGTTATTACATGCATCGTCTAATTCCCTCCTGAGGCCAGCTCAGGCGAAACCAGGACCGTCCTGGTGATTTGAGAGTTTCCCGCAGAATCGAAGCGGGGCACTTGTCTCCTCCGCTGAGTCGCGGAGTACTTGAAATCCATGCTCGTAAGCGGGAAATCAAGGTTATCTGACACCTGGCGAAACCTCGGTGCCCCCTCAACCATCCAGCAAAAACGGTGACGGTTGAGTTCGCGCATAGTACAACGTTCTGTACAACAGTCAACCATGCACCCAACAACTCGGACCTGTACAAAATGACGAGGGAGCAAGCCCCCCCGCTCACAGGCTGGGGTCCAACCATCAGTTGGACCACCCTGCCTACACCTCAGTCGGACTGGTCGACGCTTGCACCTGATCCAGTGCCTTATCCACCAGCAACTGGCACAACTCCACCAACTGATGAATCCCCAGTGCCACACTGCGCCGCGTACCGTCCACCTCGAACGCGAGGTCCTCGGCCATGGCTTTTACCGAGGCCAGGGTTTCGCAGGTGCTGGTCAGCAGCGTATCGGCGTCGGCTTTGGCGGTGACTGAGAACAGGCTGTCGATGCGCTGATCGGTGCTTGGTTCTGAAGGTTTCGGGTTGAGGTAATGATTGAGTGCGCGCTCGGCGGCGGCTCGGTCTCTGAGCAGGTCTTCGACGGAATCGAAGCCGGAAAGGGGGTTGGTTCTGTTGAAGGGTGGATCGGGGACTGACTTATCCATTTATTTGTACCTATTCAGTGATGTGGGCCATCACTCGCCGTTTCTCACTCGGCAAAGGGGTGGCAGCTATGTGCAGGGGTGAGAAATCCGAGAATAGGTACCCGGCCAGACCGAAGTCTGCCCGCACACAGCCGCCATAACGCATCTACAGGCAACGGATAAGCTGCCGGCAATTATGCAGGTATAGAGGTTGGATGCCTATTATTCGGGTTTCTCACGCCCGGCCGCTGAATGGCAGCGACAAGCAAAAGGTTAGAGAGCGCATTTCCGAGGCACAACCTTAAAAGCTTGTCGGATGTTTCGTCACAAGCAAGCCGATCGTTCCTACCGTCTTGAAGGATGCGCACTCCCCCACGGCCAACAACTAAACCCGTGGAGAGGGAGCTTGCTCCCGCTGGGCTGCGCAGCGGCCCTAAAAACAGCGACTCCAATCATCTGGCACACCGAGGTGTCAGGTTTGGGGTCTGCTGCGCAGACCAGCGGGAGCAAGCTCCCTCGCCACGGATAGTGAGCCTTCGCGAGCAAGCCCGCTCCCACAGTTGTCCACAGTTAGATCGGAATACGGCCGGGAGAAATAGCCACGCGAGAGTATCACCCAGTGCAACCCCCAAACCGTGAACGATGACGGTGCAACGCCCGACCGATAAACAGGCATCTCAATCGCCCCCCTATCCCACCACGAACCCCCTCTACCCTGCGGGTTTGAAGAAGCAAAACCCGCACCCTCCCAGTGCAATACACCCCCTATACGCACCGAAAAAGCGCACAACTTGCCCCTAAAAAACACACGCAAACGATCAACTGCGTCAGAAGTTACACAGATGCGACATTAAGGTACGTTCGTGCCACTGTTTCAGACTTGTGGCCGTTCAGGATCTTGCATTGGGTATGGGGCCTGCATAAGTATCCGCAGGACGACTCACGAGGTCGCCCTCAAATCCAAAAATGACAACAAATCATGAGGCCAACATGCTTAAACACGCGGTCATTCCGTTTTTAGTCGGCGCAGGCTTATTGGCCAGCGCACCCTTCGCTTCCGCTGCGACTAACCTGGTGTTCTGCTCCGAAGGGAGTCCGGCCGGTTTTGACCCTGGTCAGTACACCACCGGAACCGACTTCGACGCCTCTGCAGAAACCATGTTCAACCGCCTGACCCAGTTCGAACGCGGCGGCACCGCTGTGATTCCTGGCTTGGCGACGAAGTGGGACATCTCCGAAGACGGCCTGAGCTACACCTTCCACCTGCGTGAAGGCGTCAAGTTCCACACCACCCCGTACTTCAAGCCAACCCGCGAATTCAACGCCGACGACGTGCTGTTCACCTTCAATCGCATGATCAGCAAGGATGACCCGTTCCGTAAGGCCTACCCGACCGAATTCCCGTACTTCACCGACATGGGGATGGACACCAACATCACCAAGGTCGAGAAAGTCGACGACCACACCGTCAAGTTCACCCTCAAGGATGTCGACGCCGCGTTCATCCAGAACATGGCCATGAGCTTCGCCTCGATCCAGTCCGCCGAGTACGCCGCGCAGCTGCTCAAGGAAGGCAAGGCCAGCGACATCAACCAGAAGCCTGTGGGCACTGGTCCGTTCGTGTTCAAGAGCTACCAGAAAGACTCCAACATCCGCTACACCGGCAACAAGGACTACTGGAAGCCTGAAGATGTGAAGATCGACAACCTGATCTTCGCCATCACCACCGACCCGTCGGTCCGCATCCAGAAACTGAAGAAAAACGAGTGTCAGATCACCCTCTTCCCTCGTCCGGCCGACCTCAAGGCGCTGAAGGAAGACAAGGACCTGAAGATGCCTGACCAGGCGGGCTTCAACCTGGGCTACATCGCCTACAACGTGATGGACAAGGTCAAGGGCAGCAACGAGCCGAACGTGCTGGCCAACCTCAAGGTCCGCCAGGCGCTGGACATGGCGGTCAACAAGCCGCAGATCATCGACTCGGTCTACCAGGGCGCCGGCCAGTTGGCCGTCAACGCCATGCCGCCGACCCAATGGTCCTACGACACCACCATCAAGGACGCCAAGTACGACCCTGAGAAAGCCAAGGCGCTGCTCAAGGAAGCCGGCGTCAAGGAAGGCACCAACATCACCCTGTGGGCGATGCCTGTCCAGCGTCCGTACAACCCGAACGCCAAGCTGATGGCCGAGATGCTGCAGTCCGACTGGAAGAAGATCGGCCTGAACGTGAACATCGTCAGCTACGAGTGGGGCGAGTACATCAAGCGTTCCAAAGGTGGCGAGAACCAGGCGATGATCATCGGCTGGAGCGGTGACAACGGTGACCCGGACAACTGGCTCAACGTGCTGTTCGGCTGCGACTCGCTGGCCGGCAACAACTTCTCCAAGTGGTGCGACAAGAAATTCGACGATCTGGTCAAGCAAGCCAAGCGCACCTCCGACCAGTCCAAGCGCACCGAACTGTATAAACAGGCACAACACGTCCTCAAGGATGCCGTGCCCATGACACCTATCGCTCACTCGACGGTGTATCAACCCATGCGCGCCAACGTGCAGGATTTCAAGATCAGCCCATTCGGCTTGAACTCCTTCTACGGCGTCAGCGTCAGCAAATAAGGTGACCTGTGCCGAGGGAGCTTGCTCCCTCGGCACACCGTTGCTTTAAGCCAAGACTCCAGGAAATCGCCTACCTCCAAAAGCACTGCGTACCACAGCAGTTGGTTTAGGACGTATCGCCTTTTCCCACAAGTTTTTCAGGCGTTACGCATTTACCGCTTGGCTCACGGCTCATACCGTCGGGACCAGGACGGCTTGCCTGCCCTGCGGCATCGCTACGCAATGGAATGAGCTCAGTGGCCCGGAGCTGTCCCGGACGGACACCGGTTCACTGTTAAAACACCCCGAACAAGAGAGGGAGCGTCATGCGCCATACCTTGGTTTTTTCCGCTTTGCTGGGCACCGGCCTGTTGGCCGCGACGTCCGTGACCCAGGCCGCCGCTGGCAGCCTGGTGTTTTGTTCCGAAGGCAGCCCGGCCGGTTTCGACACCGCGCAGTACACCACGGCCACCGACAACGACGCCGCCGAACCGCTGTACAACCGCCTGGCCGAGTTCGAAAAAGGCGCGACTAACGTCGTACCGGGACTGGCGACCAAGTGGGACATTTCCGAAGATGGCTTGACGTACACCTTTCACCTGCGCGAAGGCGTGAAATTTCATACCACCGACTACTTCACGCCGACCCGGGATTTCAATGCCGACGACGTGTTGTTCACCTTCAACCGCATGCTCGATCCGCAGCACCCGTTCCGTAAGGCCTACCCCACCGAGTTCCCGTACTTCAACGGCATGAGCCTGAACAAGAACATCGCCAAGGTGGAGAAGACCGACCCGCTGACGGTGGTCATGACGCTGAACAAGGTGGACGCCGCGTTCATCCAGAACATCGCCATGAGTTTTGCCGCGATCCTGTCGGCCGAATACGCCGAGCAGTTGCTCAAGAGCGGCAAGCCGAGCGACATCAACCAGAAGCCAATCGGCACCGGGCCGTTCGAATTCAAGAGTTACCAGAAAGACTCCAACATCCGCTACGTCGCCAACAAACAGTACTGGGCGCCGGAACGGGTCAAGCTGAACAACCTGATCTTCTCCATCAATACCGACGCCTCGGTGCGGGTGCAGAAGCTCAAGGCCAACGAGTGCCAGGTGACCCTGCATCCACGTCCCGCCGACGTGCCGGCATTGAAGGACGACAGTAAGCTGCAACTGATCGAGACGCCCGGTTTCAACCTTGGCTACATTGCCTACAACACCCGCCACAAGCCGTTCGACCAGGTCGAAGTACGCCAGGCGCTGGACATGGCGGTGAACAAGCAAGGCATTCTCAACGCCGTGTACCAGGGCGCCGGGCAGTTGGCGGTCAACGCCATGCCGCCGACCCAGTGGTCCTACGACGACACCATCAAGGACACGCCCTACAACCCGGAAAAAGCCAAGGCGCTGCTCAAGGCCGCCGGGGTCAAGGAAGGCACCGAAATCACCCTCTGGGCCATGCCCGTGCAACGCCCGTACAACCCCAACGCCAAGCTGATGGCCGAAATGCTCCAGGCCGACTGGGCGAAGATCGGCCTGAAGGTGAAGATCGTCAGCTACGAGTGGGGCGAGTACATCAAGCGCACCAAGAACGGTGAGCACGACATCAGCCTGATCGGCTGGACCGGCGACAACGGTGACCCGGACAACTGGCTGGGCACGCTGTACAGCTGCGACGCCATTGGCGGCAACAACTACTCCATGTGGTGTGACCCGGATTACGACAAGCTGATCAAGCAGGCCAAGGTCGTCACCGACCGCGACCAGCGCACCGCGCTCTACAAACAGGCCCAGCAGTTGCTCAAGCAGCAAGTGCCGATCACCCCTGTTGCCCACTCGACGGTCAACCAGCCGCTGAGTGCCAAAGTAGAAGGGTTCAAAGTCAGCCCCTTCGGTCGCAACGTGTTCTCGGGCGTCAGCCTGAACCCATAACCGCTTAGCCATGCAGCGAGGACTCCTTTGGAGTCCTCACGCAGGCGTTTTGCCTGAATTCGCCGATCAGGCCTCATGCAAACGTTTGCAAGCTGGGAATGAGTTGTAAAAACCATAGCCGTATCACCAAAAAAGACCGGCAAAAAAAAAGAAAGAAAAGGAGCGTTACCCATGAAATTGAGCAGCACCGCGATACTGGCCTTGGCCATCAGCAGCATCACCGCGACGGCCTTTGCAGAATCCCAGAGCCAGGATTTCGTTCCGACCGAACTGGCGAGCACCCAAGCGCAATCCGAAGCCAAGGGTTTTCTCGACGGCCAGAGCCTGTCGGGCACCACTCGCAACTGGTACGCCAACGAGCTGCGCAAGCGGGGCAGTTTCAGCTATCAGAAACACGGCGAGACGCTCCCCACCGATCGTCGTATCAACTGGGTCCAGGGCACCATCCTCAACTACACCTCGGGCTTCACCCAAGGCACCGTAGGCTTTAGCACCGAAGTTGCGGCGTACAACGCAGTGGTTCTGGACCGCAGCCGCAAAGACATCGCCAACGGCGGTAACCGGACGCTGGCCGAAAACAACGGCGACGCCGTGGACCAATGGAGCAAACTGGGCCTGGCCAACGTCAAGGCACGGATTTCCAACACCACGCTGACCGCCGGACGTCAAAACTTCAGCACCCCTATCGTCGATGTCATCGGCAACCGTGCGCTGCCGTCGAGCTTCGAAGGTGTGAGCCTGCACAGCGAAGAGTTCAACAACCTGTCGTTCGACGCCGGTGTGTTTGACCGTGTATCGCCACGTACCGAACAGAGCCTGTCGAAATTCCGCTCCGAGTACACCAACAACAATGCCGAGACCGACAAAGTCAGCGTCGCCGGCCTGAACTACCAGCCGCTCAAGAGCCTGAAGACCAGCCTGTATGCCTCCAAGGTCGAAGACTTCTGGAACCAGTACTACTTCGGCGCCACCCACGAACTGGGCGACGCTTCGGTGCTGGCGCTGACCACCGGCCTGAACTACTACAAGACCGTGGACGAAGGCAAAAAAGAGATGGGTGAAATCGACAACGACACCTACTCCCTGTCGCTGGGCCTGGCCCACCAGGCACACAGCCTGACCTTCTCGTACCAGGAAGTGAACGGCAACGAATACTTCGACTACCTGCACGAAACCAACGGTATCTACCTGGCCAACTCCCTGTTGTCGGACTTCAACGGCCCGAACGAGAAATCCTTCCAGATCGCCTACGGCATCAACATGGCCGAGTACGGCGTGCCTGGCCTGAAGTTCAACGTCTACCGCGCTCGCGGCTGGGGCATCGACGGCACCCACTACACCGGCACCGCTTATGACGTCCGTGGCATGGATGACGAGAACCACTATGAAACCGGCGTCGGCGCTTCCTACGCCGTACAGAGCGGTCCTCTGAAGGCCACGGCGATCCGCGCCACCTACACCGAGCATCGCTCCAGCCGCAATCAGGCCGACGGCAGCATCAACGAATTCCGCCTGGTCACCACCATCCCGTTCAACATTCTCTAAACTCCCACCGGGCGGTCGACTCACGAGGTCGCCCGTCCGGTCTTTTGCCATTTAACCGATTGCAGAGGATTGACGATGAACATGACTCCCCTACGCGCTGCCATCGCCGCCGCGTTGCTGAGTGTCGCCGTTGGCGCCAGCGCCAAGCCCTTGGTGGTTTGCACAGAAGCCAGCCCGGAAGGCTTCGACATGGTCCAGTACACGACTGCAGTCACCGCCGATGCCGTGGCGGAAACCATTTTCAATCGCCTGGCCGACTTCAAGCCCGGCACCACCGAGGTGATTCCGGCCCTGGCCGAATCCTGGGACATCAGTGACGATGGCCTGACGTACACCTTCCACCTGCGCAAGGGTGTCAAGTTCCACACTACCGACTACTTCAAGCCGACCCGCGACATGAACGCCGACGACGTGGTCTGGAGCTTCCAGCGCCAGCTGGACCCGAATCATCCATGGCACAAACTGTCGAGCGTGGGTTTCCCGTACTTTGAAAGCATGGGCTTCAAGGAACTGCTCAAGAACGTCGAGAAAGTCGACGAGCACACGGTCAAGTTCACCCTGACCCGCCGCGAAGCGCCGTTTCTGGCCGACATCGCCATGGCCTTCTCCTCGATCTACCCGGCCGAATACGCTGACCAGTTGCTCAAGGCCGGCAAGGCCGGCGACCTCAACAGCAAGCCGGTGGGCACCGGGCCGTTCGTCTTCCAGCGCTACAACAAGGATGCCCAGGTACGCTTCAAGGCCAACCCGGACTACTTCCGCGGCAAGCCACCGGCCGATGCGCTGGTATTGGCCATCGCTACCGACAACAACGTGCGCATGCAAAAGCTCAAGACCAACGAGTGCCAGATCGCCCTGTACCCCAAACCCGACGATATCCCGAGCATCAAGAAAGATCCGAACCTGAAGGTCACCGAGCTGGACGCGATGACCGTTTCCTACACGGCCCTGAACACCAGCCATAAGTACATGAGCGACGTGCGGGTGCGCAAAGCCATCGACCTGGCCTTCGACAAGGAAGCCTACGTCAACGCGCTGTTCGGCAAGGGCAACGCCACCGTCGCGGTCAACCCCTACCCGCCGACGCTGCTGGGCTTCAACCATGACCTGAAGAACCCGACCCGCGACCTGGACAAGGCCCGCCAGTTGCTCAAGGAAGCCGGCGTGCCGGAAGGCACCGTGTTCACCCTGTTCACCCGCAACGGCGGCGGCCCAACCAACCCCAACCCGATGCTCGGTGCGCAGATGATGCAGGCCGACTTGGCGAAGGTCGGGATCAAGGTCGACATCCGCGTGATGGAATGGGGCGAAATGCTCAAGCGCGCGAAGAACGGCGAGCACGATATGGTCTCCGCCGGATGGGCGGGCGATAACGGCGACCCGGACAACTTCCTGACGCCTATGCTCAGTTGCGAGGCCGCCAAGAACGGCGAAAACTACGCGCGCTGGTGCAACGAGAAGTTCCAGGCGCTGATCGACCAGGCCCGCGCCACAGTGAACCCGCAGGAGCGCATCAAGCTCTATGAACAGGCCCAGGTGCTTTTCAACCAGGACCAACCGTGGATCAGCATGGCCCACACTCGCATGTTCACGGCAATGCGCAACAACGTAGAGGGCTATGTAATCAGCCCGCTCACCACCAACAACTTCGCCACCACCCAGGTGAAGTAGATAAGAAAACGCCCGGCCGCTCTTGACCCTGAGAGAGGCCGGGCACGCCTAACCGGCTGATGAGGTACACCTGAAGATGTTTAGTTTTATTGCCCGCCGACTGGGATTGTTGATCCCCACGTTCTTCGGCATCACCTTGCTGACCTTCGCGTTGATTCGCATGATCCCCGGCGACCCCGTGGAAGTGATGATGGGCGAACGTCGGGTCGATCCCGAAATGCATGCTCAGGCAATGGAACGCCTTGGCCTCAATAAACCGCTGTATGCCCAGTACCTGGACTACGTCGGCAAACTGGCCCACGGTGATCTCGGCGAATCGCTGCGTACCCGTGAAAGTGTATGGACCGAGTTCAGTTCCCTGTTTCCCGCGACCCTGGAACTGTCCATGGCCGCCCTGTTGTTCGCCGGTGTCCTGGGCCTGTTGGCCGGGGTGATCGCGGCACTCAAGCGAGGGTCCCTGTTCGACCATGGGGTGATGGGCATCTCCCTCGCCGGTTATTCGATGCCGATCTTCTGGTGGGGCCTGATCCTGATCATGTTCTTCTCGGTGTCCCTGGGCTGGACCCCGGTGTCGGGGCGGCTCGACCTGCTTTACGACATCGAGCCGAAAACCGGCTTCATGCTGATCGATACCCTGCTGTCCGATGAGCCGGGCGCCTTCCTCGATGCGCTGCACCACCTGATCCTGCCGGCCATCGTGCTGGGCACCATCCCGCTGGCGGTGATCGCCCGCATGACCCGTTCCTCGATGCTCGAAGTGCTGCGCGAGGACTACATCCGCACCGCCAAGGCCAAGGGCCTGTCGCCTGCGCGGGTGGTGTTCGTGCACGGTCTGCGCAACGCGCTGATCCCGGTGCTGACCGTGGTCGGCCTGCAAGTCGGCACGCTGCTGGCCGGCGCGGTGCTGACCGAAACGATCTTCTCCTGGCCGGGCATCGGCAAGTGGTTGATCGAAGCTATCGGCGCCCGGGATTATCCCGTGGTGCAGAACGGCATCCTGTTAATCGCCTGCCTGGTGATTTTGGTCAACTTCGTCGTGGACATCCTCTACGGCTTTGCCAACCCACGCATCCGTCATCAGCGCTGAGATCAAATCCATGAGTACTCCAACTCCTTCGGTAGCAGTCGATCAAAGCCTGCTGTACCCGTCCCCGTACAAAGAATTCTGGCAGGCGTTTTCCCGCAACAAGGGCGCCGTGGCCGGGCTGCTGTTCATGGTCCTGGTGGTGTTTTGCGCGATCTTCGCACCGTGGGTCGCCCCTCACGACCCGAGCGAGCAATACCGTGACTTCCTGCTGACGCCGCCGGCCTGGCTGGAAGGTGGACAGCTCCAGTTCCTGCTGGGTACCGACGAACTGGGCCGCGACCTGCTTTCGCGGTTGATCCAGGGTTCGCGCCTGTCGCTGCTGATCGGCTTGTCGTCGGTGGTGATGTCGCTGATCCCGGGCATCCTGCTGGGGCTGTTCGCCGGGTTCTTCCCGCGAATCCTGGGTCCGACCATCATGCGCCTGATGGACATCATGCTGGCCCTGCCTTCGCTGCTGCTGGCCGTGGCGATCGTCGCCATCCTCGGCCCAGGCCTGATCAACACCGTGATCGCCATCGCCATCGTGTCGCTGCCGTCCTACGTGCGCCTGACCCGCGCCGCCGTGATGGGCGAACTGAACCGCGACTACGTGACCGCCGCCCGCCTGGCCGGTGCCGGCCTGCCGCGCCTGATGTTCATCACCGTGCTGCCCAACTGCATGGCGCCGCTGATCGTGCAGGCGACCTTGAGCTTTTCCTCGGCGATCCTCGACGCCGCCGCCCTGGGCTTCCTCGGCCTGGGCGTGCAGCCGCCAACGCCTGAGTGGGGCACCATGCTGGCCTCGGCCCGCGACTACATCGAACGCGCCTGGTGGGTGGTGAGCCTGCCTGGTTTGACTATTTTGCTCAGCGTGCTGGCAATCAACCTGATGGGCGACGGGCTGCGCGATGCGCTGGACCCGAAACTCAAGAATGCCGCCTGAGGAGATTCCCATGTCACTGCTAGAAATCAAGAATCTCAACGTCCGCTTCGGCGACGCCACCGCCGTGCCGGTGGTCGACGGCCTGGACCTGAGCGTGGAAAAAGGCGAAGTACTGGCCATCGTCGGCGAATCGGGCTCGGGTAAATCCGTGACCATGATGGCGCTGATGGGCCTGATCGAGCACCCCGGCATCGTCACCGCCGACGCGCTGAACTTCGATGGCAAGAACATGCTCAAGCTGAGCGCCCGCCAGCGCCGACAGATCGTCGGCAAGGACCTGGCGATGGTCTTCCAGGACCCGATGACCGCGCTCAACCCCAGCTACACCGTGGGCTTCCAGATCGAGGAAGTGCTGCGCCTGCACCTGAAGATGTCCGGCAAGGCCGCCCGCAAGCGCGCCATCGAACTGCTGGAAAAAGTCGAGATCCCCGGCGCCGCCAGCCGCATGAACGCCTACCCGCACCAGCTGTCCGGCGGCATGAGCCAACGCGTGGCGATTGCCATGGCAATTGCCGGCGAGCCGAAACTGCTGATCGCCGACGAACCGACCACCGCACTGGACGTGACCATCCAGGCGCAGATCATGGACCTGCTGCTGGCCCTGCAAAAAGAGCAGGACATGGGCCTGGTGCTGATCACCCACGACCTCGCGGTGGTGGCTGAAACCGCCCAGCGCGTGTGCGTGATGTACGCCGGCCAGGCGGTGGAAGTGGGCCAGGTGCCGCAGTTGTTCGACATTCCCGCGCACCCGTACAGCGAAGCCCTGCTGGCGGCGATTCCGGAGCACAGCATGGGCGCCGAGCGCCTGGCGACCTTGCCCGGCATCGTGCCCGGTCGCTACGACCGTCCGCAAGGCTGCCTGTTGTCGCCGCGCTGCCCCTACGTGCAAGACAACTGCCGCCAGCAACGGCCGGCCCTCGATCCGAAATCCAACAGCCTCGCCCGCTGCTTCTACCCGTTGAACCAGGAGGTGGCGTGATGGCCGTCGTACTTACCGCCCGTGACCTGACCCGTCATTACGAAGTGTCCCGCGGCATGTTCAAGGGCCACGCCACGGTGCGCGCCCTCAACGGTGTGTCGTTCGAACTCGAAGCCGGCAAGACCCTGGCCGTGGTGGGCGAATCCGGTTGCGGCAAATCCACCCTCGCCCGGGCCCTGACGCTGATCGAAGAACCCTCTTCGGGCTCCTTGAAAATCGCCGGCCAGGAAGTCTCCGGCGCCAACAAGGCCGAACGCAAGCAACTGCGTAAAGACGTGCAGATGGTCTTCCAGAGCCCGTATGCGTCCCTCAACCCGCGGCAGAAAATCGGCGATCAACTGGCCGAGCCGTTGTTGATCAACACCAGCCTGTCGGCTGCCGAGCGGCGCGAGAAAGTCCAGGCAATGATGAAGCAGGTGGGCCTGCGCCCCGAGCATTACCAGCGCTATCCGCACATGTTCTCCGGCGGCCAGCGCCAGCGCATCGCCCTGGCCCGCGCCATGATGCTGCAACCCAAGGTGCTGGTGGCAGACGAACCGACCTCGGCGCTGGACGTGTCGATCCAGGCCCAGGTGCTGAACCTGTTCATGGACCTGCAGCAGGAGTTCAACACCGCCTACGTGTTCATTTCCCACAACCTGGCGGTGGTGCAACACGTCGCTGACGATGTGATGGTGATGTACCTCGGCCGCCCGGTGGAAATGGGCCCCAACGAGGCGATCTACAGCCGTCCGCTGCACCCGTACACCCAGGCGCTGCTGTCGGCCACCCCGACCATTCACCCGGACCCGAACAAGCCGAAGATCAAGATCGTCGGCGAATTGCCCAACCCGCTCAACCCACCGCCCGGCTGCGCCTTCCACAAGCGCTGCCCGTACGCGACCGAGCGCTGCAAGACCGAAGAACCGGCCTTGCGTGCGCTCGATAATCGGCTGGTAGCGTGCCACTACGCCGAGCAATTCCTCGACGGCGCGGCGTAAGGCAAAAGGCAGCAAAGCACTTATGGCATAAAGCACTTGTGGCGAGGGAGCTTGCTCCCGCTGGCCTGCGCAGCAGGCCCAAAAGAAGGTCCGCTGCGCGGCCCAGCGGGAGCAAGCTCCCTCGCCACAGGGATAGCGTCAGGAAAAGAAAAACCCCTCCAGCCACCACTGAATATCAGTGTGAGCTGGAGGGGTTTTTCTTTGCTTGAAATCTACGTCTGGCTATCGCCTTCCTCTTCATCATCAGGAGGTGAGCCGTCGTCCGGCTCGTCCGGATGCGAGTCGGTGTCATCCTCTTCGTCCGAATCCGTATCCGCTGCCGCCAGCATCAACTCGCCTTGCACCCCTTGCCCACTCGATGCGTGTTCCTCCTGCCCATTGCATTGCGCCCACGCCATGGATGAGCCGAGCGATAGCATCACCACCAGTTTTATCAACAACAGTACGCGTAGAAACATGTTCATAGCCGATTCCTTTTGTGTTCCGGATGAAGCCGGGGCCTGATGGCGCTAAGGAAAATCTAGTTCTGAACAGGCCGGTTCACCAGATAGGACGCTGTGGGACCGACAGAATTGCCCGGGGCGGACAGATTGGTTTCGAATAAGGGTTATCTCCAAAACGACTAACGCCCGAAGTCCTATGTGGGAGCAAGGCTTGCCCGCGATGGCGGCGATCCATTCAATAGCGATGCGAACTGACCCACCACTATCGCGAGCAAGCTTTGCTCCCACAGGGGAACCCTCCAGGCTTAAGCCTGGGCCATAAAAAACCCCGCGGCTTTCGGCGCGGGGTTTTCGGGTTTGACGCTCAGTGCTTAGTGATGCTCACGCGTCGCGCGGAATTTCACATCGGGCCAGCGCTCTTCCATCAACGCCAGGTTGACCCGGGTCGGGGCCAGGTAGGTCAGGTGACCGCCGCCGTCCAGCGCGAGGTTTTCCACGGCCTTGTTGGAGAATTCCTCAAGCTTCTTCTTGTCGCTGCATTCGATCCAGCGGGCCGAGTACACGGTGATGGGCTCGTAGGAGCATTCGACCTTGTATTCCTCTTTCAAGCGGCTGGCGACCACATCGAACTGCAGCACGCCGACGGCGCCGAGGATGATGTCGTTGCTGCGCTCCGGGAAGAACACCTGGGTCGCGCCTTCTTCGGCCAGCTGTTGCAGGCCCTGGCGCAGTTGCTTGGACTTGAGCGGATCCTTCAGGCGTACGCGGCGGAACAGTTCCGGGGCGAAGTGCGGGATGCCGGTGAAGCCCAGCGCTTCGCCTTCGGTGAAGGTATCGCCGATCTGGATAGTGCCGTGGTTGTGCAAACCGATGATGTCACCGGCAAAGGCTTCTTCCAGTTGCTCGCGTTCCGAGGAGAAGAAGGTCAGGGCGTCGCCGATGCGCACGTCCTTGCCGGTGCGCACGTGGCGCATCTTCATGCCTTTTTCGTATTTGCCCGAGCAGATGCGCATGAAGGCGATGCGGTCGCGGTGCTTGGGGTCCATGTTCGCCTGGATCTTGAACACGAAGCCTGAGAACTTCTCTTCCACCGGCTCCACGGTGCGCTCGTTGGCCACGCGCGGCAGCGGGCGCGGGGCCCAATCGACCACGGCGTCGAGCACATGGTCCACACCGAAGTTGCCCAACGCGGTCCCGAAGAACACCGGGGTCATCTGGCCGTCGATGAATTCCTGCTGGTTGAACTCATGGCAGGCGCCCTGCACCAGTTCCAACTGCTCGATGAAACGCTCGTATTCGTCGCCCAGGTGCGCGCGAGCTTCGTCAGAGTCGAGCTTCTGGATGATCTTGGTTTCGGTGCGCTCATGGCCGTGACCGGCGGTGTAGACGATGATGTAGTCGTCGGCCAGGTGGTACACGCCCTTGAAGTCACGGTAGCAACCAATCGGCCAGGTGATCGGCGCGGCCTTGATCTTCAGGACGGCCTCGATCTCGTCGAGCAGTTCGATCGGGTCGCGGATGTCACGGTCGAGTTTGTTGATGAAGCTGACGATCGGCGTATCGCGCAGGCGGCAGACGTCCATCAGCGCGATGGTCCGTGGCTCGACGCCTTTACCACCGTCGAGGACCATCAACGCCGAGTCGACCGCCGTCAGGGTGCGGTAGGTGTCTTCGGAGAAGTCTTCGTGGCCCGGGGTGTCGAGCAGGTTGATCATGTGCTCGCGATACGGGAACTGCATGACCGACGTGGTAATGGAAATACCCCGCTGCTTTTCCATCTCCATCCAGTCGGAAGTGGCATGGCGGTCGGACTTGCGGGATTTCACCGTGCCGGCCACCGCAATCGCCTTGCCCATCAGCAAGAGCTTTTCGGTGATGGTGGTCTTACCGGCATCGGGGTGGGAAATAATGGCGAAAGTGCGGCGTTTCGCGACTTCGGCGGCCTGTTTGGTCATGGGAAATCGCCTGGCAGGTGATTCAAAAAAGGGCCGGGAGTATAGCCCGAAACACCGCCCATGGACCACCCGTGCCGAGGTGATCGCTCCCCGCCAGGGCGAGGTGGGAAGGCTTGGCGTGCGGCAGCGAAACAGATCCGAAGGAACATCAATCCGTCACACAGGTCGGTTACATCATGAGCCGTCGTGGGCCGCACGACGGATGTGTGCAAAAACGCGACATTTTTAGTTGATCTCAGGCCCCTCACGCCCTAAAGTTCGCGCCGAACGTCCATGCTGGAAACGATCCATCCGGCTCAAGTACTGACGACGAGACAGCAAGGCCAAGGGCATCCTATTTCAGGTCGTTTGAGAGCGTAGCGAGCGCAGGCAAGACAAGGCGGGAAGAGGCGAGGAAGCGGAATTTACTGATTGTAAATGAGCATTCCGAGCCTCTTCCCAACGCAGTATTGCCAAGCGCAGTAGCTCTCAAACGACCTGGATGGCCTTTTTGCTTTCGGCGGCAATGCCTTGGGAAGTAGGCGAACCAAAGTGGGGATACGGAGGACGTTCACGAGGGCTAACCGCCCCTTACACCCATTGATCCTGATGTTTGCCAGTAGGAGTCCCAAGTATGTCGATCCAGGTCGAAGACTATTTCGCGCGCGAAACTTTCCAGAAAATGAAAGCGTTCGCCGACAAGCAGGAAACCCCGTTCGTGGTGATCGACACCGCGATGATCGCCCAGGCCTATGACGACCTGCGCGCCGGGTTCGAATTCGCCAAGGTGTACTACGCCGTCAAGGCCAACCCGGCAGTGGAAATCATTGACCTGCTCAAGGAAAAAGGCTCGAACTTCGACATCGCCTCGATCTATGAGCTGGACAAGGTGCTGGGCCGCGGCGTGACCCCGGGCCAGATCAGCTACGGCAACACCATCAAGAAATCCCGCGATATCCGCTACTTCTACGAGAAGGGCGTGCGCCTGTATGCCACCGACTCCGAAGCCGACTTGCGCAACATCGCCAAGGCCGCACCGGGCTCGAAAGTCTATGTCCGCATCCTGACCGAAGGCTCGACCACCGCCGACTGGCCGTTGTCGCGCAAGTTCGGCTGCCAGACCGACATGGCCATGGACCTGCTGATCCTGGCCCGTGACCTGGGCCTGGTGCCGTACGGCATCTCGTTCCACGTCGGTTCGCAACAGCGCGACATCAGCGTCTGGGACGCGGCGATCGCCAAGGTCAAAGTGATCTTCGAACGCCTGAAGGAAGAAGACGGCATCGAATTGAAGCTGATCAACATGGGTGGCGGCTTCCCGGCCAACTACATCACCCGTACCAACAGCCTGGAAACCTACGCCGAGGAAATCATCCGTTTCCTCAAGGAAGACTTCGGCGACGACCTGCCGGAAATCATCCTGGAGCCGGGCCGTTCGTTGATCGCCAACGCCGGTATCCTGGTCAGCGAAGTGGTGCTGGTTGCACGTAAATCCCGTACCGCGGTCGAGCGTTGGGTGTACACGGACGTGGGCAAGTTCTCCGGCCTGATCGAAACCATGGACGAAGCCATCAAGTTCCCGATCTGGACCGAGAAGAAAGGCGAGATGGAAGAAGTGGTCATCGCCGGCCCGACCTGCGACAGCGCCGACATCATGTACGAAAACTACAAGTACGGCCTGCCGTTGAACCTGGCCATCGGTGACCGCCTGTACTGGCTGTCGACCGGCGCCTACACCACCAGCTACAGCGCGGTGGAATTCAACGGCTTCCCGCCGCTGAAATCGTATTACGTGTAAGCCACTGGCTGCGTAACCCCGAAAGCCCGTGACGTCTGTCACGGGCTTTTTTCATGCCTTGAGTCGGGCAGACATGTCGATCAGGGCATCTACCATCTGGCTCAGTTCTTCCAGCGGATAAGCCAGCTGGGCCATCGAACTTCTGGCGCGTCTGAGGCTGCAGTGCTGATCGTTGGATTGAAGCTCGTCCTTCATACAGACCAGGAAATAATTCATGCGATGACAGAAGTCGGCAAAGTTATTACCGGCTGAGATGGCGCGTGCGTATAACCCATTCAACACCTTCAGATGCTCATTGGCCTTTGCTCGACGTTGCGCCTGGGAATGCTGCTGCGCCGGGTCGTACTGCATGTTCGGCAAGGCGATGCGCCCCAGGCTGTAGTACGCCTCGATCTTCGAGACCGGGGCATCGCAGACACACAGCCGCAATGCCAATGACTCGATAAAACGCACGAAAATGCGGTGGATCGTCTGCGAAACTTCAACGATCAGGGACTTGAAATGCGCAGTGACCTTCGCGCATTGATTCAGCCGCAAACAGAGATTGTTGATCAGGTACAGGACATCAGGCGGACGATTGGTCCCTTGCGATCCTGCGTTGATCGGTGTGAAGCGCAACGGATCGACCGTCCCGAGGGGCTGGCGACGCGCCGGGCCGGTCGCGCCTTGCGCCACTTGTTCAAGCTCTGCGAGAAACGTGGCCGTTTGCGCCACCAACTGGCGGCCCATGGTGCTCAGTGACGGAACGACCATGGCAATCGCCCGCCAACGCCCTTCATTGGCAATGGCGGCCCGCGTCAGCGCCTGGGCATCGGGCGGGGTCATCAGTACGTGGCCCGAGCGTTGGAAATCGTCTGAAAAGCGCTTGATCTCCGCCAGTGCGCCAGGAAGATCACTCAGGAAACTCATGTATTCTCTCAAGGACGCAAAGTCCTTCGCGTCCAGTAAATAATCCGACATGACCGGTCATCCAAACCAGAACGACCGTCGGTCAGCCGTGCACGGGGCGCAGCCCATCCCGACGGTCGTGTCATCTACTCATCGACAGCTCACCGCCATCGCCCTTTGGTCGAGGTTCAACGAGGTGCCAGGGGCAGCGACAGCGGCTCCAGGAACACGAGGAACTGCCGTATCCGGCTGATGAAACCGGCGCGATGTTCCGCCAGCTCGGCTTGACTGCCGGTCTTCGCCTGCTCGGCAAACAACTGGAAACCTGTGAGCGCGCGTTGATATTCAGCCACGTAGCGTCGACGCTCATCGTCCAGGGCATGAAGGACCTGGAGGAATTCGACTTTGCCCTTGAGCGAGGCGAGCCCGGCCTCGTTCAGCTCGATGTCCCGCGCCAGGGCCTGGATGCCCGCCACCAGCTTGTCGCGCTGGCGCAACAGGTCGAGCAAGCGCAACCCTTCGCCGACTTGTCCGAGGGTCTTTTTCAGCTGCTCGACAGCAAACATGACCAACTGCACCTGGGGCGGCGCGATACCGAGCTTGGTGATCTCGTCCACCGTCAGCAGCAGATCGTTGCCAATCTGCTCGACGCCACTGGGTTTGAGTGCATTGAGCGCCTCGGTGAGCACACGGCGTTTGTCCTGGCCCTCGGCGTGCTCCTGTTTCAATTGCACGAGGGTGGCCTCGACAGCGCGCTGGTCTTTTTCAAGATCGTCAATGAATCCCAGGGTCAAGCGGCGATCGAAGGTGGCATTGATGGCCGACAGTTGGCCGAAGAGTCGACGGGTTGATTGCCCCAGCAGCGTCCCGATACTGTCCAGCGCTTTGGCGCGGTCGGCCTGGATGTCGGCAATTTCCTGCTCATCCTCCTCATTCGCCCACTCTTTCTCCAGCCTTTCCAGGCGCCCCAGTTCGACTTCGAGCTTGATCTTCGTGCTCAGAGCCGCATGGCTCAAGACATCGGCGCTGGTGCGCACGTCGCTCGCCAGGGCACTGAACCGCTCATACAAGGCTGGCAGGTAGTTCCATCGGGTGAAGAGCGTAAGGGCCTGGACCGCAGACTCTTGTACCCGCGCGCCGCTCTCGGCCATGAGATTGAGATCGACATTGGGATAACCTGCCCGCAATGCGGTGTAGCCGGCAAAACGGGGACGCACGCCATAATTGCGCTCGTACTCGGTGTCGGCTTCCTTGAACACCGCGATCAACGCATCCGCATCGCTCTCGATCTGCTTCCACGGCTTGACCACTTCACGGAACGCCGCCATGAATTGCCGGAGTCGCAACGCGTCGGTAATCCCGGCCACCGCTTCCTGGGAGCTTTGCAGGTAGAGGTGCATGACATTCCAGACGTGCATCAGGTTCTGCGTAGCGATATCCGCATCGACAGCCACCAGCTCAAGCCCTTGCAGGTCATGTTTGACCCGACTCAGGGAACCCAGGGTCTGGTTCCTGGCCCTGAGTGTTTCGAGCGCCTCTTCCTGCTCCTTGTACAGGCGATTCCTCTCGGCCCGAATGTTTTCCGCTTCGACGCCCAGATAAATCGCCAGGGCCAGGCCGACGAGATTCAACCCGGCCGCGGCACCGATGGACTTTTCCACAGCGGCTTTATAGGCGGCGTTCTTCTCGTCGATTTGCAAGGCGCGCTCATCGACCTGCTGCTTGAGGATGCTGACGTCGGCCGGCAACGAACTACTACCAATCAAACCCAGGCGCAGTTTGATCTCAGGCAGGATGTACACGCGCAGATCGTAACCAAACGTCGCCAACGTTTCCTTGATCGCGCTGACACTCTTCAGATTCCTCTCGACGTGATTAAAGATCTTTTCAAGATAGGCGCCAAAATCATCGACATCGTCCGGATCCACTTCAATTCCCAGGAACTTATCGCCCAGTTGCAGTTCCAGTCTTTTTAGTTGTTCCAGTGTATTGACCTGATATTGATCAAGTTGAACGGCCGTCCTGACTTCCCCGTAGACCTCTTCCATGGCCTCGCCGTAAGTGAGCATGCTGGAGGCAAACAGTTTCAACTGACTGCCGGTCAACATGATGGCTTCACGCAACGGCGACCAGCGCTGGGCATGACGTCGGGTAGCACTGAAGGTCTTCAGGAAGTCATCGGCCTTGAGCCCGACGCCGCCGCCCGCTGCGTCACCAAAATTCAGATAATCCTTCACATCGCCCAGGGTAAAAGGCAGCGCCAGGGCAGCCGCTTCATATTTGCGCAGGTCGATGATTTGTTTCTTGGTCAGCAACAACCCTTTGCCACGGGACTCGCCCTCCCGTTCCGGGGCCGAAGCGTTGGACAGTGTCTTTGGCGCCAACTGGGCAAATCGGGTGATGTCGTCAGGCGAGGCAGCATGGAGCGCATCATCCCAGAGTGCATTGAAACTCATAATTAATCCTTTAATTACGTGGTTATTTAATTCTGTGGTTATTTAATTCTGTGGCTATTTAATTCTGTAGCTATTTAATTCTGCGGCTATTCAATTCCGTGACTGCAATGGTGTCTTCAAGTGATTTGAAAATTCATTAAATCGCAGTCACGGCACACTAGGGTATTGCTGCAAACGAAGTCAAAGACCGAAAAAAACATAAATATTAGAAAATGATGCAATGTCACGGACGAACTTGTTCCGCATTGATTGAAATGGTTTACGGAACATAGATGACACGCCGCCACAAGAACCGGTCCCCATCGGTCCGCGATGCGAGCAGGCCATCGATAGCGCGGTAACGGCCCTGCCGCTCTCGCAAGCAGGTTCGCCCCTTGCGCATGAGTCCCACGGCTCAGGACTTTTTGCACTTATCATGAATGCTTCTCGATAACAAATGGCATAATGCACGCCGTGTTGAACAGTCATGAATGAACAAGGCGGGTGACGTGTTGAAGAAAACCCTGTTCCAGTTGCACTGGTTTTTCGGCATCAGTGCCGGGCTGGTCCTGGCGTTGATGGGCATTACCGGTGCGACGGTTTCGTTCCAGGACGAGATCCTGCGGGCACTGAACCCACAGGTGCTGATGGTCGAGAAGCAACCAACCGGCGTCTTGCCGCTCGCCGAACTGGTGGAGCAGATCGAGGCTACCGCCGGCAAAACCGTCGCCATGCTCTGGGTCGAGACTGACAGCGAGCACGCCGCACGGGTGATTTTCGCCGCACCTCCCGGGGAAAAGCGCGGCCCCATGCGCTATTTCAATCCCTACACCGCGCAACTCATGGGCGACGTGACGGGCCAGGCGTTCTTCGACGTGGTGCTCAAGTTGCACCGGGTCCTGACCCTCGATGACGTGGGCCGGCAGATCACCGGTGCGTGCACGTTGATCCTGGTGTTCTTCTGCCTCTCCGGGCTGTACCTGCGCTGGCCGCGCCAATGGAAAAACTGGCGTGCATGGCTGACCCTTGACTGGGCGAAAAAGGGCCGCAGCTTCAACTGGGACCTGCATTCGGTGGCCGGCACGTGGTGCCTGGCGTTCTACCTGCTCGCCGCCCTGACCGGGCTCACCTGGTCCTATGACTGGTACAACAAAGGCGTGACCCGCCTGCTCTCCGACTCGCCGAAAGCGGAGCGGGTACGCAATCGCGCTCCGGTGCCGAGCGGCCCGCCGCCGGTGGCCGACTATCGGGCCATGTGGAGCAGCATCTACAGCGCCGCCGGCCCAGACCTGTCGTCTTATAACGTGCGCATGCCGCCGGTGGCCGGCCAGCCCGCCACGGTGTTCTACCTGCTGAAGAACTCGCCCCACGACCGGGCGCTGAATCAACTCATCATCGACCCGGCCACCGGCACGGTCGAGCAGCACAGCCGCTACGGCGACAAGAGCCTCAAGGCGCAGTTGCTGACCAGCGTCTATGCGCTGCACGTGGGCAGCTATTTCGGCCTGGCCGGACGGATCCTGGTGACCGTCGCCGCGCTGAGCATGCCGCTGTTCTTCATCACCGGCTGGCTGCTGTACCTGGACCGACGTTGCAAGAAACGCCAGGTCCGACAGGCGCGCCAGGTGCTGTCCGCCAACCCGACCGATGCACCGGCGTGGCTGATCGGTTTCGCCAGCCAGAGCGGTTTCGCCGAGCAACTGGCCTGGCAGACCGCCGGCCAACTCCAGGCCGGTGGATTACCGGTGAAGGTCCAACCCTTGGCCGACCTCAGCGAGCAAGACTTGAACGACTGCACTCAGGCGTTATTCGTCGTCAGCACCTTTGGTGACGGCGAAGGGCCGGACAGCGCCCGGGGCTTCGAACGCAACGTGCTGGGCCGGGCGTTGAGCCTCGCGCACCTGCGCTATGCCGTACTGGGCCTGGGCGACCGGCAGTACCAACACTTCTGCGGCTTCGCCCGGCGCCTGCACGCCTGGCTGGCCGAGCACGGCGGCAAGACCCTGTTCGCCCCGGTGGAAGTCGACAGCGGCGACCCTTATGCGTTGCGACACTGGCAACAGCAACTGGCCGAGCTGACCGGCCAGCCCTCGACCGACACCTGGCAGGCACCCGCCTTCGAGCATTGGACGTTGGGCCAACGCACCTTGCTCAACCCCGACAGCAGCGGTTCGGGCGTGTACCTGCTGGGTCTCTCCGCCCCCGGCCCGAGCAGTTGGCTGGCCGGTGACCTGGTGGAGGTCCTGCCGCGCAACGACCTGTGGGCCATCGAACATTTCCTCGACGGCCTGGGCCTTAGCGGCAACGCGCGCGTGCAGGTCGACGGCTTGCCGCACACCCTGGAGCAGGCATTGGCCAGCCGCCAGTTGCCGCAGAACCGTGCACACCTGGTGGGCCTGCATGCCCAGGCACTGGTGGAGGCGCTGGCACCGTTGGCGATGCGTGAGTACTCCATTGCCTCGATTCCGGCCGATGGCGTACTCGAACTGATCGTGCGCCAGGAATGTCACCCCGACGGCAGCCTGGGTGTCGGCTCCGGCTGGCTCACCGAGCATGCACCGCTGGGCAGCGCCATCAGCCTGCGGGTGCGGCGCAACAGTGGTTTCCATCTGCCACGCCAGGGTGTACCGATGATCCTGCTGGGCAACGGCACTGGCCTGGCCGGCCTGCGCAGCCTGCTCAAGGCCCGCATCGCCGAAGGTATGCAGCGCAATTGGCTGCTGTTTGGCGAGCGTCATCGCGAACACGATTTCCACTGCCGCGATGAGCTGCAGGAATGGGTGACCTCTGGCGACCTGGAGCGCCTGGACCTGGCCTTCTCCCGCGATCAGGATCAGAAGATCTACGTCCAGGACCGCTTGCGCGAAGCCGCCCCACTGCTCAAGCAATGGCTGGACGACGGCGCGGCGATCTACATCTGCGGCAGCTTGCAGGGCATGGCCGCGGGGGTGGACCAGGTGCTCAACGAAGTGCTGGGCGCGGCAGAAGTGGAGCGGCTGATCGAGCAGGGGCGGTATCGGCGGGATGTCTATTGACCGCCAACCCCATTCCCTGTGGGAGCGAGCCTGCTCGCGATTGCGGAGTGTCAGACAACAGGGTTGTTGCTGATGCACTGCTATCGCGAGCAGGCTCGCTCCCACAGGGGGGCCATTGGTGTTCACAGAAAAGCGATCACGCCTTGGCCGGCTCCAACGCCATCTCCACCGTTTCCGAGCGCTTGAGCAGCGCATACGCCACGGCCGTCAACAGGCTGCCCGCGACAATCGCCAGCAGGTACAACAGCGCATGGTTGATGGCGTTGGGGATCAGCATCACGAACAACCCGCCGTGAGGCGCCATGAGTTTGCAGCCGAAGTACATCGACAATGCACCGGTCAGCGCACCGCCGGCGATGCTGGCCGGGATCACTCGCAGCGGGTCCTTGGCGGCGAACGGAATCGCCCCTTCGGAGATGAAGCACAACCCCAGCACCAGCGCCGCCTTGCCGGCCTCACGTTCGGTCTGGGCGAATTTGCGCCGGGCGATGAAGGTGGCGATGCCCAGGCCAATCGGCGGGACCATGCCGGCAGCCATGGTCGCGGCCATCGGGGCGTAACTCTGGGAAGCCAACAGCCCCACCGAAAAGGCATAGGCCGCTTTGTTGATCGGCCCGCCGAGATCGACGCACATCATCCCCCCCAGCAGCACACCCAGCAGAATCGCATTGGTGGTGCCCATGCTGTCGAGGAAATGGGTCAAGCCTTCGAGCATGCCCGCCACCGGCTTGCCCACCACGTAGATCATCACCAGGCCGGTGAACAGGCTCGCCAGCAGCGGGATGATGAGGATCGGCTTGAGCGCTTCCAGGCTCTGGGGCAGGCGCGCGTAGCGGTTGATCGCCTTGGCTGCATAACCGGCGAGGAAACCGGCGATGATCCCGCCGATGAAGCCCGCACCGAGGGTGCTCGCCAGCATCCCGCCGATCATGCCCGGCGCCAGGCCCGGACGGTCGGCGATGGAATAAGCGATGTAGCCGGCCAGCAACGGCACCATCAATTTGAACGCCGTGTCGCCGCCAATCTGCATCAGCGCCGCCGCCAGCGTGCCAGGCTCCTTGAACGCGGTGATGCCGAACACGAACGACAGGGCGATCAACAAACCACCGGCCACCACCATGGGCAGCATGAACGACACCCCCGTCAGCAGGTGCTTGTAGGCCCCGCTTTTTTCCGCTTTGGCTGGGCTTGCCGCCCCGCTCGCCACGCTTTCCTCACGCCCCTCGGCCAAGGCTTTTTTCAGGGTGGCTTCGGCCTGTTTCAAAGCGATGCCAGTGCCGCAACGGTAGATTTTCTTGCCGGCAAAACGCTCGGTGGCGACTTCGATGTCGGTCGCCAGCAACACCACATCAGCGTCGGCGATGACGTCGGCGCTCAATGGATTGCGCGCACCGACCGAGCCCTGGGTTTCCACTCGCAGCTCATAACCCAATTTCGTCGCCGCCTGCTGCAAGGCTTCGGCGGCCATGAAGGTGTGGGCGACGCCGGTCGGGCACGCGGTGATAGCCACCAGCCGCGGGGCGCGTTCGCCGGGCTGCGCCGAAGGTTCGTCCGCGACGACATCCGCGGCCTGCAGCACCTGGGCCTCTTCGGTGCCACGGCGCAGCAGCGAATCGACGTCTTGCAGGGCCTGGGCCGGGGTGCTGCGGAACACGCGCTTGCCAACGAAACGCGACAAGTCCAGCGGGCCGCTGGCGACCAGCAAGATCCACTCGGCGGCCTCCAGGGTGGCCGTCGACAACTGGCGTTCCGGATGGGCCGCGTCATGGACTTCGACGCTGGTGCTCCAACCCTGGCGCTGGGCCGCCGCGTCCAGCAGACGGGCGCATAACACACTGGTGACCATGCCGTTCGGGCAGGCCGTCACAATGGCTAATTTCATCTTGCGAACCCTCTTATTGTTCTGTCAGGGGGCGCACGCGCACGCCCTGTTCAAGCGACGCCAGCAACGCGGTGTCGTGGATGCCAAAACCGATCTGCGTGACCGCCATGGCCGCGATGGCCGTGGCGGTGCGCAGGGTCTGCTGCGGGGTGTCGGCGCTGAGCAGGCCATGCAGCATGCCCGCCAGCAACGAATCCCCGGCGCCCACGGTACTGGCGACACTGACCTTGGGCGGCGAGGCATGCAGCGCCGAACCGACGCTGAACCAGTTCACGCCGTCGGCACCGTGGGAAATCACCACGTGCTCGATGCCTTGGACGTGCAGGCGCTGCGCCGCTTGCGCCTGGGCCGTCTCGCTCACCACCTCGCAACCCAGGGCGTCGGTCAGTTCCTCGGTGTTCGGCTTGATCAGCCAGGGCCCCGCCGCCAGCGCAACGCGCAAGGCTTCGCCGCTGGTGTCGAGGGCGACCTTCAAGCCGAGTTTTTTCAACCGCGCGATCAACGCCTGCAACCATTGCGGGCTGATGCCCCGGGGCAGGCTCCCCGCCACCACGACCACGTCGTGGCCGGGGGCGATGCTGTCCAGTCGTTCCAGCAAGGCCTGCTGGGCAGCCTCATCGACCACCGGGCCCGGCCCGTTGAGGTCGGTGATGCGCCCGTCCTGCTCGGCCAGCTTGATGTTGCTGCGGGTTTCGCCAGGGACGCGGATAAAAGCGTCGACAAAACCACGCTGGGTGAACAGGGTCTCGAACACCTGGGCGTTGTCCTCGCCCAGAAAGCCGCTGACCGTCAGCGTATGGCCGAGGTCGGCCAACACCTGCGCCACGTTCACGCCCTTGCCTGCGGCGTGGCAGTGCATGCCATCGCTGCGGTTGACCTGGCCCGGCTCCAGCCGCGCCAACTCTACCGTGAGGTCGAGCGCCGGGTTGAGGGTCAGGGTAAGAATCCTAGCCATTACAAGGCCTCCACTAATGCGCGCACGTCGTCGGCGCTGCCCACGGCCAATGCCTCTTGGGCCAAGGTTTGTACCTGCGCCAGGCTCAATTCGCGGACCCGCGCCTTGACCTCGGCAATGCTGCGGGCCGAAACGCTCAGTTCGTCCACGCCCAGGCCCACCAGCACCGGCACCGCCAGTGGATCGGCCGCCAGCTCGCCACACACGCCGACCCATTTGCCATGGGCATGGGCCGCGCGCACGGTGATGTCGATCAGTTGCAGCACCGCCGGGTGCAAGCCATCGGCCTGGGCCGACAGGGTCGGGTGACCCCGGTCGATCGCCAGGGTGTACTGGGTCAGGTCGTTGGTGCCGACGCTGAAGAAGTCGACTTCCTTGGCGAGCACCGGTGCCAGCAACGCGGCGGACGGCACTTCGATCATGATCCCCAGTTGCAGGTCCGTCACGGGGATTTCCCGGCGCAAGCGCTCGGTCATGTCCCGGGCCTGGCGCCATTCCTCGACGCTGCCGACCATCGGGAACATGATCCGCAACGGTCGATTGTCCGCCGAACGCAACAAGGCCCGCAGTTGCGCTTCCATGACCTGCGGACGCTGCAAGGTCAGGCGAATGCCGCGCACGCCAAGGAACGGGTTTTCTTCTTTGGCGATCGGCCAATACGGCAGCGGTTTGTCCCCACCGACATCCAGCGTGCGCACCACCAGCGGTCGCCCGGCCAGGCCATCGAGCACCTTGCGGTATTCGGCTTCCTGGGTCGCTTCATCCGGTGCCTGAGGATGGGCCATGAAGATCAGTTCGGTGCGCAACAAGCCGATGCCTTCGGCGCCCTGCTCCACCGCGCCCGTGACGCCGGCGCTCTCGCCAATGTTGGCAAACACTTCCACGGCATGACCGTCACGGGTCAGCGCCGCTTGATGACGCTGCTCGGCAGCGACCTTGAGACGCTGCTCGCGGGTGTCACGCTCTTCAGCGGCGCGTTGCAAGGTGGCGGCGTCGGGGTCCACGTGCAGGCGACCGCGCTGGCCATCGAGCAACAGCGAGGTGCCCGGCGCCAGCAGCAACACCGCCGCACCGGCGCCCACCAGCGCTGGAATACCCAAGGCCCGGGCAACGATGGCGCTGTGAGCGGTGGCGCCGCCTCGGGCAGTGAGAATCCCCGCCACGCGACTTGGGTCGAGGCGCGCCACATCGGACGGACCGACTTCGTCCATCACCAGGATGTACGGCTGATCGGGTTCGCTCGGGGTCTGGACGCCGCACAGTTGCGCCAGCACCCGCCGACCGACGTCGCGCAGGTCGGCGGCACGTTCGGCGAGCAAGGCGTCCTGCAAGGCTTCCTGTTCTTTGGCGGCGGCTTCGATCACGCCCATCCACGCCGCTTGTGCGCTCTCGCCCAGCTTCAGGCGAGTGTCGACTTCGTCGCTCAGCTCCGGATCGTCGAGCATTTCCTGGTGGGTGATAAAGATTTCGCGGATGGCCTTGGCCTTGGCGCGTTCGACCAGGCCTTCGATGTCGCGGCGCACCTGGTTCAGGGCATTTTGCAGACGCTCGCGCTCGATGGCCGGCGACTCACCGCGCAGCGGATAGTCGATGGCTTGCAGCACCTGGACATGGGCCGGGCCGATGGCAATGCCCGGCGCGGCGGGAACGGCCTGGACCAGGCTCCCCGGTGCGGGCGCCACCACGACCTCGGCAACTTCGGCCACGACCGCTTCCTGCGGCGCGCTCGATGGCGGCAGCGGCTCGACGTCTTCGCCCAGGCCCTCTTCAATGGCCGCCAACAACGCCGGCAGCGCATCGGCGGCAATGCTCGGCTCGGCGATGAGTTCCAGCACTTGGCCGCGACGGGCGCCGAGGCTGAGCAACTTGCTCAGGCTCTTGACCGACACGGCGCTGTCCTGGCCATCGACGATGCGCACGCGGATCTCGCCTTCGAAACTCTTCGCCAACTGGGCGAGGATCTTCGCCGGACGCGCATGCAGGCCATGGGCGTTGGCCAGGCCGATGCGTGCGCTGGGCCAGTCGGCAGGCAGCTCGCCGCCCAAGACTTCCAGCACCTTGCGGCTGCTGGTGGCGCGGCCCAGTTCGTGGCCACGGCCTTCGATCAACAGCGCACAGAGCCTTTCCAGCAAGGCCTGGTGCGCCTCGCCGAGGCTGGCCAGGCAAAACAGGCCACTGAGGGGCTGGCCCAGGTAACGAATCGGTTTGTCCGGGGTGACGAAGGCCAGGCCCGGACGCTTGACGGTCTGTTCGCTGTGCAGCCACCACAAGCCATCGCCCAGGGGCAACGCGTCCACTTGCTGCAAGACCCCGGCAAAGCCGTTGCTCACGCAGTCGGCCTGGCGCAACAAACGGGCGCCACGCCAGACCAATTCTTCGAAATCGTCAGCCGACACACCGAGGCCGATCATCTGCGCATCCAGGGCCAGTTCCTGCGGCGCACCTTGCAGCAGCTTCAGCAACGCTTCGGCGGAACCGGCACGGCGCAGGGCCTGGCCCAGGTCAGTCTCGCCGAGGGCGCGGGTCAGCAGTTGCAGCAGGCGCAGGTGTTCGTCGGACTTGGCCGCGATACCAATCGCCAGGTAGACGATCTGACCATCACCCCAATCCACGCCCTCAGGGAATTGCAGCAGACGCACACCGGTCGAATGAACCAGGTCGCGGGTCTGCGGGGTGCCGTGGGGGATGGCAATACCTTGGCCAAGAAAGGTCGAGCCCTGGGCTTCGCGAGCCTGCAAGCCGGCGAGGTAACCCTCAGCCACCAAGCCATCGGCCACCAGTTTGTCGGCGAGCAGTTGCAGTGCAGCGTCTTTATCCACAGCGGTCTGAGCCATGGATATCTGCTCTAGAGTGAGCTCGAGCATGCTTTCTCCTTTTTGGCGGCCAATTGGCGCCAGGTATTGTTTTGAATGAATCAGCTTAGCGTTGCAGGATGACTTTTGGCGTGATCACGGCAGAAGGGCCAAAAATCCTGCTAGCCTTGAAAATACGCTTGCTGAAACGTTTAATCTAGAAAGATTGGCACGTTACTCGATAATCTCTCATCCTTGAAGTGCAACTTGTCGTTCGCGTTCAGACAGCGACGGTCATTCTTAATCGGGTAGGATGGCCCTATTTGTCGGGCTAACTCGAAAAAACAAAGGGAAACCGGGTTGAAACTCAGCGATATTGCCCAACTGGCCGGTGTGTCAGTGACCACCGCCAGCTACGTCATCAACGGCAAGGCCGAACAGCAACGCATCAGCAGCGCCACCGTCGAACGGGTGCGCGCGGTGGTCCAGGAGCATGGCTTTACGCCAAACCCCCAGGCCGCCGGGCTGCGCAGTCGGCATACCCGCACGCTGGGCTTCATCTTGCCCGACCTGGAAAACCCCAGTTACGCACGCATTGCCAAGCTGTTGGAGCAAGGTGCCCGCGCGCGGGGCTATCAGTTGCTGATCGCCAGCTCCGACGACGCCCCCGACAGTGAACGGCAACTGTTGCAGCTGTTCCGGGCCCGGCGCTGCGACGGCCTGATCGTCGCCAGTTGCCTGCCGACCGGGGACGACAGCTACCAGCAACTGCAAGCCAAGGGCATTCCGATCATCGCCATCGACCGGGTGATGGAACCTGCGCATTTCTGCTCGGTGATCAGCGACGACCACCAGGCCAGTTTGCAACTGACCCGCAGCCTGCTCCAGACCCAACCCCGACAAATCGCCCTGATCAATGCCCGTCCCGAACTGAGCATCAGCCAGGAACGGACCGCCGGCTTTCGCGAAGCCCTGGCCGGTTTCGAAGGCCAGGTGCTGATCGAACACGGGGAGTCGTTCAGCCGTGAGTGCGGCCGGCAACTGATGAATGAAATGCTCACTCGCCTGGGGCATCTGCCCGATGCGCTGGTGACCACCTCCTACGTGCTGCTGCAAGGCGTGTTCGACGCGCTGCACGATTTCCCGCTCAAGTCGCGCCCGCTGCGCCTGGGCACCTTTGGTGACACGCAATTGCTGGACTTCCTGCCGCTGCCGGTCAACGCCATGTCCCAACAGCATCAGCTGATTGCCGACAAGGCCTTGGAGCTGGCCCTGGCAGCCATCGAGAACGGTGACTACCAACCGGGCGTGCAAGCCATTGCGCGGACGTTCAAGCAGCGCATTCACCAAGGCTGAGCATTGACCAGGACCCGAGCATGGCGTTGATCGACACCCACACCCACCTGGACTTCCCGGACTTCGACGCAGATCGCCCGGCACTGCTGGCAGCGAGCCGCGCCCTGGGGGTAAGGCAGATGGTGGTGCTGGGGGTGTATCGGGACAACTGGCAACGGGTCTGGGACCTGGTGCAAAGCGACCCCGACCTGCACGCCGCCCTGGGCCTGCACCCGGTGTACCTCGACCAGCATCGTCCCGACGACCTGGTGCAACTGCGCGAATGGCTGAACCGTCTGGCTGGGCACCGGCAGCTGTGCGCGGTGGGTGAAATCGGCCTGGATTACTACATCCAGACCCTGGATCGCGAGCGTCAGCAGGCGCTGTTCGAGGCGCAACTGCAACTGGCGGCGGAGTTCGAGCTGCCGGCGCTGATCCACGTGCGCCGCAGCCACGCCGACGTGATCGCGACCCTCAAGCGCATTGGCCTCAAGCGCGGGGGGATCATCCACGCCTTCGCCGGCAGTTATGAAGAGGCCCGCGAATACCTCAAGCTTGGCTTCAAGCTCGGCCTGGGCGGTGCCGCCACGTGGCCCCAGGCCCTGCGCATGCACCGGGTCCTGGCAAAACTGCCACTCGACGCCGTGGTGCTGGAAACCGACTCACCCGACATGGCCCCGGCGATGTTCCCCGGCCAGCGCAACAGCCCGGCGCATCTGCCGGCGATCTGCGAGGCGCTGGCCGGGATCATGGCAGTGAGCCCGGAGCGATTGGCCGAGGCCAGCAGCATCAACGCCCGCCAACTGTTCAACTGGTAAAAACATGTGGGAGCGGGTTTGTGGTGGGCCTGGAATCACACCCGAAACGCATTGATCAACTGCTTGAGCCGCACCACCTGGGCAGACAGTTCGCGGCTGGCGTCTTCGGTCTGGTGCGCACCTTGCGCCGTGCGCTCGCCCGCGCGGTTGATCTCGACGATGTTCTGATCGATGTCGTGGGCCACGGCGGTCTGTTGCTCCACAGCGGCGGCGATCTGCTGGTTCTGATCGACGATCATGCCGACCGCACCGAGAATATTCTCCAGCGCCTGCTGGACCTTCTCCGCCTGGCCGACCGTGCCGCTGGCCATCTCATGGCTGGTGCCCATTGCCCTGACCGCCGCCCCCACGCCGCCGTGCAGCCGAGTGATCATCGCTTCGATTTCCTCGGTCGATTGCTGGGTCCGCTTCGCCAGCGTGCGGACCTCATCGGCCACCACCGCGAAACCGCGCCCCTGCTCACCGGCCCGGGCCGCTTCGATGGCGGCGTTGAGGGCCAGCAGGTTGGTTTGCTCGGCGATGCTCTTGATCACTTCCAGTACACGGCTGATGGCCTGGCTGTCGTTCGCCAGCTGATTGATCACCTGCACCGACTGGTCGATCTCGCCGGCCAACCGGACAATGCTGCCTTGCTGCGACTCCACCAACCCTCGCCCGCTGAGCGTCTCGTCGTTCACGCTGTGGGCGCTGCTCACCGCCGCGGCGGCGCTGCGCGCCACTTCCTGGGCCGTCGCCGACATCTGGTTCATCGCCGTGGCCACCTGTTCGATCTGGCTGCGTTGCCCGGCCACGGCCTGGTTGCTGCGCGCCGACACCGTTTCCACCTGCCCGGCCTGGCGCTCGACCTCGACGACGGTGCGGCCGACCTGCTCGATCAGGTCATGGATCTTCGCCACCGTACCGTTGAACACCTCACCCAGTTCGCCCAGTTCGTCTTTGCTGCGGGCCACGAAATTGACCGTCATGTCGCCGGCCGCCACCTTGTCCATCATCCGCCCCAAATACCGGAGCGTGGTACGGGTCGATGCGTAGAAACCGGCGTACAGGTAGACAATCAACAGGAACACCGCGGCCAGCGCCATCGCTTGCAGCACCATGTGGCTGCGATTCTGCTCCAGGCGCTGCTGCAACTGGGCGCCGAGAAAGCCCAAGGTCGCGTCGTCGAGCCGGTAAGTCTGTTCCATCAGGCCGCTGATCTGCTCATAGAACCCCAGCCAGGGCGCATCGAGGGTGTCGGCCATCACCACGTGTTCCTCGATCAATTCCGAAGCCTTCTTGAGCGTGCCCTTGCTGTCATTGGCCAGCCCGGCCAACGCCTGGTCGGCAGCCTTGCTGGCGCCGAGGGCGTCTTGCAGCTTCAAGTCATATTCACCCTGGAGTTTTTCGATCTGGGCCAGCAACTCGTCGAACCGGGTACTCGACGCCGAATTGAGAAACCCCAACCCCAATGACGAAGCCCCCAGCGCACGCCCTTCGCCCAGGGTCTGGGTGACCCTGGGTGTCACGCCGATGCTCAGCTCACTGAGCTGACGGATATCCCCCTGATGGTCGCGGCCCAGTCCCGCCTGGCTGGCGATGAGCTGGCTGAACATCTGCGCATGGTTGAGCAACTTGCCAATCAGGGCGCTTTTGCTTTGCAGCGAGCGTTCGCCCTGCTGCGCCTTGAAGGCCGCCATCAGCTCATCACGCTTGGCATCGAAAGCGATGGCCTGCTCAGGCTCGACGGCCACGGCGCGCAGGCCTTGCAGGCGTGCGAGAACTTGTTGCTCAAGGACCCCGATCTTCGCTTCGACATCACCGGCCTTGCCCGATTGACCCAGGCTGGCGTTGATCTGCACCAGGTTGTTGAGGGTTTCCAGATCCCGGCGCAGGGCCAGGCTGCTGCCCAGCAGGTCGAGGCTTTGCAGCTCCACTTGCGTACCCAGCCATTCCCGATAGGAATCGCGCACCAGAAAGAAGTTGGTCACCAGCATCGGCAACAGGAACAACACGCTGATCAGGCTGAACTTCATGCCGAAGCTCAGGCGATTCATCAGCGCGACAGCGGGCCAGAGCAAACTCTTCACAAGGAAGCCTCCCGGGAATGTTCTTATTTTTATGAGTGCGCGCAGAGACAGCAGAAAGCCACTATTCGGGCGCTGCCCCTGTATAGCCTAAAAAGGCGGGAGGATTTGTAACTTAAGGTTAACGACTGTAGTCCTGAAACGCGTACCGTGGCGAGGGAGCTTGCTCCCGCTGGCCTGAAGCAGGCCCCGGGGTTTCTTCCGGAGGATCGCTTTGTCCGGTCTTGCGACTGCTGCGCAGCCGAGCGGGAGCAAGCTCCCTCGCTACAAAAGCGTCTTGCTACAACCCTGCAGCTACGTTGATCAGGCCAACACCGTCCACAACGCAAACCCGGCATACCAGAGCACCGCCGCGCGCAGCAGCAGTTCCCAGAGCCGATCCAGGCTGTTGATGCCGTCCGAACCCGGCGCAGGTTCGGGTATTTCGCCCGCCACAAGGCCGACCTTATCGATCAGTTGGGCGGCGCTGATGTTCCAGTTCAGCAGCTCATGCAACATGATCCGGCTGACGGCCACGAAATTGCCCACCAGGGCGAAACTCGCCGCCAGCAGACGCGCCGGCACCCAGTCAAAGGCATGGCGCAATTGCCCGGCCCGCTCGGCCACGCCAGGGTTCTGGCTATGCTCGGCCGCCAGCGCCAGCAGTCGATAGCTCAGCGCCGCGACCGGCCCCAGCAGGAAGTACCAGAAAATCACCGCGAAAAAGCTCTGGTAGGCCTGCCACAGCACATACCCCTGAACCCGCGCCAACAACTGCTCACCGTTGCCGGCTTCAAGGCCCAGGTCGCGCTTGGCCACATGGACGGCTGCCTGCAGATCCTCCCGCCGCCAGGCGTCGCGAAAGGGTCCCAGGGCCGCCAGCAGATCACCGCGGCCCAAGCTGTAAATCACCACCAGCAGATGCACCGGCAATGCCAGCAGACCATAGGCTACCGGCTCCAGCATCCACAGCAGCAACGCCAGCAGTGCCGCGGGCAGCAGGATCATCACCAGCAGCACCAGCCAGGGCCGGTTGAGCAAGCGCGGGCTTGCTTCCAGCCTGTTCAGCTCGTGCCGCCAGCCACCGTCGCGCTGGACGCGCTGGCGCAACGCCGAGAACTTCTCGATCCAGACGGCCAGCAGCAAAACCAGAAAACTCATTGTCCTTCCCCTTCTGTCAGGGCCGCACGATAGCGAACCCAGTCGAATGCCGGTCCCGGATCGGTCTTGCGCCCCGGCGCGATATCGCTGTGCCCGCAAATGCGCGGCACCGTGATCGCTCTGAACACCGCTTGCAACTGCCGGGTCAGGTCCACCAACGCGACGTACTGAGCGTCAGTGAAGGGCAGATCATCGGTGCCTTCAAGTTCGATGCCCAGGGAAAAATCGTTACACGTTTCCCGCCCCTCGAAACACGAGACACCCGCATGCCAGGCACGGTCCAGACAGGAGACAAACTGGGTAACGGCACCGTCACGTTCGATCAGAAAATGCGCAGACACGCGCAGATCGGCAATGCCGGCAAAGTAGGGATGTTCCGTGACATCCAGGCGATTCTGGAAAAACTCCTGCACCTTGCCCGTGGCGAACTGCGCGGGCGGCAGGCTGATGTTGTGGATCACCAGCAGGGAGATCTCGCCCTCGGGGCGCGCATTGAAGTTGGGCGATGGGCAATGGCGCACGCCATCGCACCAACCGCTCGCGGGGTCCAACTGCATACAGGTTCCTTCGATGACAGCGGTCGATGCCGTCAGTATGCCGTGATACAGGACACTAGACGATCACTTGCCGCGATTGAGCTGGCGCAGATTGCCCAGGACCGACTCCAACGCCCGATCGAACAACAACGTATCGTCCAACACGCGCGCCGCTCCCCGGCGAAACTCCAGGGCCAGGCTGGTACGGCTGTGCTCCTGAACCTTCAGGCCGGTGCGATTGACGAAGACATACTTGCCGGTGGATTCGATGATCGCCGCCAGCTTGCAGCGCAGGCGGTTGTCTTCGTCCTCCTGGAACTCGACCCAACTGCCCAGTCGCAACTGATCGACCTGGCGCAAGCTCGCATCATCGGCCGGCAAGCCGACCAACGCGTCCGCCGTAGATTTCTGCGGCGCACGCAGTGAGATTTTTTCCCGCACCCGGACCATCACCGGCGACTCAGCCGACTCGCCCTGCTCCGACGCCTGGCCCATGCGTTCGAGCGCCTGCACGTGCAAGACCTCCAGCTCGGCGAAAAACTCACTGGTGGCGAACGGGTCGAACGCCGAGCGACTCAGGCCATCGCGCAGCGCCTTGAGCAATTCCGGCACCATCGCCAACAAGCGCACGCCCGCGTCAGGCTCATCATGGGGCTGGACGCTCCAGATCAACTGTTCAAGGGTCAGGACATCCGCCTGCCACTCGGCTGAGCGCTCGCCGTGCTTGAAGCAGGTCAGCAGCAACACCTGACTCCAGGCCTGCTGCACGAACTCAACCACCGCCAGCGGCAACACTTTGCCCAGCATGAGCTGATTCAAGGCCCCTTCGACACGCTGACGCGCCCATTCAGCCTTGGCCCGCCCCTCCTCGGCATCCCGAATGCGCTGCTCGAGCAGTTCGCTGCGGCGGCGCTCGTCGCTGGTGAATGCCAGGAAGTCGGCCAGCAGCTCGGAGAAAATGGCCGGGTCATCGACGAAGTCGTTCAACAAACGCTGCACCACCTGTTCGATGCGCTGGTAAAGACTGTCGCGCTGATGATCATCGCAATCACCACAGCCCATGGCCGCCGCGGCAATTTCATTGAGCAGCCGGCGGGCCGGGTGATTGCCTCGGCTGAAGAAGCTCTTGTCTTGCACCGCGACCTTGAGCATCGGGATCTGCAAGCGGCCGATCAGCGCCTTGAAAGAGTCCGGCAGGTTATGGTCGTCGAGGATGAACTCGAACATCATCGAGATCAGGTTGATCACGTCCTCGTCCGCGCCTTCCACCACCCGGGACTTGCCGCTGCGCACACTGACCCGGGTCAGCAGTTGCTCGAGCTGGCTGCGCAGATCGAACTCGTCCTGAACCGCCGGTGCCGGCACGTATTGCTGCAAATGGGATAACAGGCGCAACAGATCACCGGTGGAGATCGGCTGGGCCGGCGCGCTGACCTCCAGGGTCGGCGCCACGCTGCCACGGACCCGTTGCAACAACTTCTGCAACGCCGCGAACACTTCCTGCACGCTGTCGTCGACTTCACCGGCCCGGGACTTCGCCGCCGCCTCGTTCTTGGGCCGGGGATGGTCCTCGGCGCGATCCGATGCGCGCCGCGACGGCGACACCTTGAGGTCCGGCAGGATGCCAGTGGCGGCCAGCAATTGATTGGCCTCGGCGTAGAGTTGGTCGCACTCGCTGAGCACATAGCGTTCGAACAGCTTGAGCAGGATCAGCTTGACCTTGATCCCCACGCCCAGGTTGCGCCCCGCCTGCAGGAAGCTTTCGCACAGCAGCGTCGGGCTCAGGGGATTTTGCTGGCTCGACAGCGGCCGGGCCAGCAGTGCACTGAGCCGGACCGTCAATTGATCGAGGGCGCCGCCTTCACGGCTGAGCACCCGGGTGACCATGGCCTCCACCGCCAGGTGGCGCTCCAGGTCGTCATGGCCGCGCTGGGCCGGGCTACCTTGCGCCAGGATGGGCGCCAGGGTGGCGTGGGTCAGGTCGTACTGGGCAAGACTGACAAACGCCTCGAAAAACTGTTCGATGAACTCGCGCTCGATGCTCTTGCGCTTGAGCCGCAGGTCCCGCATCGCCTCGAAATACAAGTTCTGGTCGACATTGTGACGCGCCCGGTCGGCCATTTCGAACAGGGTGTCGTCGGCATTATCGAACAGCCCCTGCAACCCCTGGCGTAACTGCTGGGCGGCCTTGTCGCGGACCTGAAGCAGAATCACAGGCAGACGGGCGAGGGGCGAGCGAATCGCCTGATCGGCAGAAACCTTGTGTAAAGGCACTACATTCCCGTCGTTGTGCATCCCGACCTCCTGTAACGGCATTCTTCGGCGCTGGACGTCAAAGACATGACGTCAATCGAAAGGCGGATTATCTGCAAAACAACCCCGTCGCACCAGCGGACTCTGTGATCCAACTCGAAATCCAGCGCAATAAGTGACCGGACAAATGCGCAAACGTTGCGAGGAGGCGACCAAATACCGTTTCAATACCTGCGGTAGACATCCCGCGCCTTGGGTTCGCTCACGGCCTGGCCCTATAATCGGCCCACTTTGTCTGTGGAGCCTGTCATGCCGAATCTACGTCTCGCCGATCTGACCGCCGAAATCGAAGCCAACGTGCGCCGCGCGCTGCTCGAAGACATCGGCAGTGGCGACATCACCGCGCAACTGATCCCCGCCGAACGCCTGGCCAAGGCCACCATCATCACCCGCGAAGCGGCGGTCATCAGCGGTACGGCCTGGGTCGATGCCGTGTTCCGGCAACTGGACCCGCGCGTCGCGGTGCATTGGCAAGTGCGCGACGGCGAACGGGCGAACCCAGATCAGGCGCTGTTTCATCTTGAAGGCCCGGCCCGCTCGCTGTTGACCGGCGAACGCAGCGCGCTGAACTTCTTGCAGATGCTCTCGGGCGTTGCCACCCGGGCACGCTACCTGGCGGATTTTGTCGCCGACACCCAGGTCAAGCTGCTGGACACGCGCAAGACCCTGCCTGGGCTGCGACTTGCCCAGAAGTACGCCGTGACCTGCGGCGGCTGCCATAACCACCGCATCGGTCTGTACGACGCGTTCCTGATCAAGGAAAACCACATCGCCGCCTGCGGCGGCATCGCCCAGGCCATTTGCGCCGCCCACAAGATCGCCCCGGGCAAACCGGTGGAAGTCGAAGTAGAAAGCCTGGAAGAATTGAAACAAGCCCTGGCGGCCGGCGCCGACATCATCATGCTCGACGAACTGAGCCTGGACGACATGCGTGAAGCCGTGCGCCTGAACGGCGGCAAGGCGAAGCTGGAGGCCAGCGGCGGAATCAACGAAAACACGTTGCGCCCGATTGCCGAGACCGGGGTGGACTACATCTCAATCGGGGCGATGACCAAGGATGTGAAGGCGGTGGACCTGTCGATGCGCTTGAGCCTCTGACAAGCATCCAAAAGAATAAAACCGTGGCGAGGGAGCTTGCTCCCGCCGGGCCGGGCTGGCGCTCCAGCGCGAAGCGGCCCTGTCTTTGGGGCTGCTGAGCAGCCCAGCGGGAGCAAGCTCCCTCGCCACAGCGTTCAATCGTGCCGCGTTTTTTCAAACCACCAGATTATTCATCTCGCAGTATTCTTCCCATTCAACACCCAGCACCTCGGCCGCTTCCTTGTGCAACGCAAGGCGCTGCGCCTCGAACTCTTCAGGTGTGCTGGTGTACTTGAGGGTCAACTCCCAAGGCTGCAGCCCCTGGGCTTCGGCCTCATCCTCGAACGCCCACTGGATCTGGTCTTTCTGATCGTCGGCGGACAAGTCCTTGATCTCTTCCAGCAACTGCGGCGCATCCAGAACGTACTTCTTCAGTGCTTCTTCGTGTCTGGCTTCTTGGGACAATGGTTTAACAGTCATGGCGTTCTCGTTGATCTGGGGAATGGAAGATGGATCTGGATCATCAAGGATCTCTCTGACGCAAGAAACCGTGTGAAGCCCGGTTTACCTGGCCTTCAGGACCATTCTGGGGATCATTTGAAAACTGCTGGGCAATGCTCATGCAGGCAAAGAATATAGGACGTTTTACCGGCGATTTACATGGTTCTTTACATCTATTCCACAAAAGATCCGGCCCATAGAAACGAGGGACCAGGGAACATCGGTTAAAACAACCAGTCATAGCCATGTGCCATATCGGCACTTCACAAGGACCCCCAGTGATGCGCAGTTTTTCAAAACGATCGTCGACCCGGCTTGCTACCACCCTCTTGCTACTCGGCGGCCTGACATTAGCCGGCGGCACTCAAGCGGCCGTCGAGGTTTCCTCCGGTACGTCGCTGCCCTCCGACAACATTCCCGGACTTCGCAATTCCTTCGATAAGGACATACTCATCAAGAGCAACATCAGCGTGGGCGACCTGGAGAACCTGCCAAAAGCGGTGAAGGACAACACTGCCGAGCTGGAAAGCCAGAAACGCACCCTCAGCGAGCAGGCTCGCCAGATCGAAGAGTTCAAGCGCAACAGCGGGTCCAGCTCCACCTCCAGCAGCAGAGAGATCGACGATCTCAAGCGCACGATCAAGGAACAACAAAGCGATCTGAACGACTTGGCCAAGCAAGTGGAAGAACTCAAGCGCAACAGCGGCTCCAGCTCAAGTTCGAACAACAGCGAGATTTCGTCCCTGAAACGCGAACTCAGCGATCAGGATCGTGACATCGACCAGCTCAAGCGTACGGTCGAGGAGTTGAACAGGAAGGTGAAATAACGAGGGGAATGGTGCCCGAGACAGGAATCGAACCTGCGACCTTCGCGTTACGAGTGCGCTGCTCTACCGACTGAGCTACACGGGCGGTGGCTAAACCTAGCATCGTCTCCCATGGACAGGCAACCTGCGGCACAAGGGATTTTCAGCACATAGCAAAACGCCCCGAACCAGTCGGGGCGTTTGCTTGTTCAGCGGTCAGGCGAAGGGCTGATTAAACGCCCGATGCCTTGGCAGCTGCCACGTCCTTGATGGACAGCTTGATACGGCCGCGGTTGTCCACGTCCAGTACCAGCACTTCCACTTCCTGGCCTTCTTTCAGGATGTCGGTCACTTTCTCGACGCGAGCATCGCTCAACATGGAGATGTGAACCAGACCGTCCTTGCCCGGCAGGATGTTGACGAAGGCGCCGAAGTCGACGATGCGCTCGACCTTGCCGACGTAGATCTTGCCGATCTCGGCTTCGGCAGTGATGCCCAGGACGCGTTGGCGTGCCGCTTCTGCCGCTTCCTTGGTTTCGCCGAAGATCTTGATCGAACCGTCGTCTTCGATGTCGATCGAAGCCTTGGTTTCTTCGCAGATCGCACGGATGGTCGCGCCGCCTTTACCGATGACGTCACGGATCTTGTCGGTGTCGATCTTCATCGCGATCATGGTCGGAGCGTTGGCCGACAGTTCGGTACGGGACTGACCGATGATCTGGTTCATCTGGCCGAGGATGTTCAGGCGCGCTTCCAGGGCTTGGCCCAGGGCGATTTCCATGATCTCTTCGGTGATGCCCTTGATCTTGATGTCCATCTGCAGTGCGGTGACGCCCTTGGCGGTACCGGCCACTTTGAAGTCCATGTCGCCCAGGTGGTCTTCGTCACCGAGGATGTCGGTCAGGACGGCGAATTTCTCGCCTTCTTTAACCAGACCCATGGCGATACCGGCAACCGGCGCCTTCATCGGCACACCGGCGTCCATCAGGGCCAGGGAAGCACCGCAAACGGAAGCCATCGAGCTCGAACCGTTGGATTCGGTGATTTCCGAAACCACACGGATGGTGTAAGGGAATACGTCAGCGGCAGGCAGCATGGCCGAAACCGAACGACGGGCCAGACGGCCGTGACCGATTTCGCGACGACCAGCGCCACCCATGCGACCACACTCGCCTACCGAGAACGGAGGGAAGTTGTAGTGCAGCATGAACGGGTCTTTTTTCTCGCCTTCCAGGGTGTCCAGCAGCTGTGCGTCACGGGCGGTGCCCAGAGTCGCGACTACCAGAGCCTGGGTTTCGCCACGGGTGAACAGGGCCGAACCGTGGGTTTTTGGCAGAACGCCGACTTCGATGTTCAGCGGACGTACGGTCTTGGTGTCGCGACCGTCGATACGCGGCTTGCCGTTGACGATGTTTTCGCGAACGGTGCGGTATTCGATTTCACCGAAAGCCGCTTTGACTTCGGCAGCAGACGGCTGGCCTTCTTCGCCGGACAGCTTGGCAACCACTTGGTCTTTCAGCTCACCCAGGCGCGCGTAACGGTCGGCCTTGACGGTGATGGTGTAGGCCTGGGAGATCGCTTCGCCGAACTCGGCACGGATCGCGCCCAGCAGTGCGGTGGCTTCTGGCTGTGGAGCCCAGGTCCAGGTTGGCTTGGCGGCTTCGGCGGCCAGCTCTTTGACAGCCTTGATGACCGACTGGAATTCGTCGTGGGCGAACAGCACGGCACCCAGCATCTGGTCTTCGGTCAGCTCTTTGGCTTCCGATTCAACCATCAGAACGGCTTCTTCGGTACCGGCCACGACCATGTCCAGGCTGGAGGCAGCCAGTTGCTCGTAGGTCGGGTTCAGCAGGTAGCCGGTGCTTTCGTGGAATGCCACGCGTGCAGCACCGATCGGGCCATCGAAAGGAATGCCGGAGATGGCCAGGGCAGCCGAGGTACCGATCATCGCAGCGATGTCCGGATCGGTCTTCTTGCTGGTGGAAACGACGGTGCAGACAACCTGCACTTCGTTCATGAAGCCTTCTGGGAACAGCGGACGGATCGGACGGTCGATCAGTCGGGAAGTCAGGGTTTCTTTCTCGGAAGGACGGCCTTCGCGCTTGAAGAAACCGCCAGGGATCTTACCAGCTGCGTAAGTCTTTTCCTGGTAGTGAACGGACAGAGGGAAGAAGCCCTTGCCTGGATCGGCTTGCTTGGCACCCACTACGGTCACCAACACGCTGACGTCGTCGTCAACGGTGACCAGTACTGCGCCGGAGGCCTGACGGGCGATACGGCCAGTCTCGAGGGTAACGGTCGACTGACCGAACTGGAATTTCTTGATTACCGGGTTCACGGTGTCCTACCTTCTTTGTGGCTCTTGGGGAACTTGTCTTCTTGCGAAATTCTTGGGCAATGACGGGAATCGGCCCGACGCCTGTCCAGGGTAAAACGTGTATCCAGATAAAACTTGAGGCTGGGAGCCTGCCATGCGCCAGCGGGAAACCCACTGACGTACGACAGACCACCAACCTCTAGCGCAATCGCTGATTAGCGACGCAGACCCAGGCGAGCGATCAGAGCGCTGTAACGGCTCAGATCCTTGCCTTTCAGGTAGTCCAGCAGCTTACGACGCTGGTTTACCATGCGGATCAGACCACGACGGGAGTGGTGATCTTTACCGTTGGCCTTGAAGTGACCTTGCAGTTTGTTGATGTTGGCGGTCAGCAGTGCAACTTGCACTTCTGGCGAACCAGTGTCACCAACAGCTTGCTGGTAGTCAGCTACGATTTGAGCTTTTTCTTGAACGTCGAGAGCCATGAGGCAATCCTTTTAGTCAGGAAACTGTTTCAAAAAAACAGCTTCAACAGGCCAGGGACAAATCCCTGTATCTATAAATGAGTAGTGACCGTGCCTGTTAACAGCCACACTCGCCAGCCTGTTGTTACGCAGGCTGGTTCCGGTCATTCCGACCGAATCAGTCGACGCGGCGCAATGCGCCCGTCTTCGCTCACTTCACCGATACCGATGAAACGACCGTTGTGATCCTGTACCCGTACCATGCCGAACTTCGGCGCATCCGGGGCACGTACCGGCTGGCCGTTGAGCCAGTAGAACGCACTGTGTTCCGAGAACTGCAGCAGCGGCCAATCTTGCAGCCCGCTGTCCGATGGCATCAGGAAACGATCGATCGCTTCGTTGCCACCTTCGGCATGGGCCGCTTCCAGCTCTTCCAGCGTGACCGTCTGGGCCAGCGTGAAAGGCCCGGCCTGGGTCCGGCGCAGTTCTGCCACGTAGGCACCGCAACCGAGCCGCTCGCCGATATCCTCCACCAGGGTCCGGATATAGGTGCCCTTGCTGCAATCCACGGCCAGCCGCGCAGTATTACCGTCGAAGGCCAGCAATTCCAAGCGCGCAATAGTAACAGAACGCGGCTCACGCTCCACTACTTCACCCGCACGCGCCAACTTGTACAACGGCTGTCCATCACGCTTGAGCGCGGAGTACATCGGCGGTATCTGACTGATTTGCCCGCGAAATCCTGGCAGTACTGCCTCGATATCTGCCTGACCAACGGTCACCGGGCGCTCCAGCAAAACCTCGCCCTCGGCGTCTGCCGTGGTGGTGGTCTTGCCCAGTTGCGCCAGGGTTTCGTAACCCTTGTCGGAATCGAGCAGGTATTGGGAGAACTTGGTCGCCTCGCCGAAACACAGTGGCAGTACGCCAGTGGCCAGCGGGTCGAGGCTGCCGGTGTGCCCGGCCTTCTCGGCATTGAGCAACCAGCGGACTTTCTGCAACGCCGCGTTGGAGGTGAACCCCAACGGCTTGTCGAGCAGGATGATGCCGCTGACGTTACGACGGATACGTTTGACCTGAGCCACCGAATTACTCCTTGGTGTCTTCGGGTTCAGCCGCGTGCTGACTGTCTTCAGCCACGGCACGCTCGATCAGCGCCGACAGGTGTGCACCCCGGGCAACGCTTTCGTCGTAGTGGAAGTGCAACTGCGGGACGCTACGCAGTTTCATCTCCCGGGCCAGTTGCATCCGCAGGAAGCCGGCAGCAGAGTTGAGCACCTTGATGCTCTGGGCGATTTCTTCGCCGCTGTCCTGGCCCATCACGGTGATGAAAATCTTCGCGTGACCGACGTCACGGCTGACTTCCACAGCGGTAATGGTGACCAGGCCGACGCGCGGGTCTTTGACTTCGCGACGGATCAGTTGGGCCAGCTCGCGCTGCATCTGATCGCCGATTCGTTGGGTACGGCTGTATTCTTTTGCCATGTCTTGTTACCTGTTACTGCCCCACGGTGAAACCCGCAAGGTCTGAAAGCGGCAAACGCCCGGCCTGGCAAAAGCCAGACCGGGCGTTGCGTTTAGAGTCCGCTCGCGCGGCAGCGCATGTTCATGCGACTACCCCGTGCAGCTCTTGAAGTGCGCGAGTCAGAGGCTGCGAGCAACCTGGACCTTCTCGAAGACTTCGATCTTGTCGCCGACCTTGACGTCGTTGTAGCTCTTGACGCCAATACCGCATTCCATGCCGGCACGGACTTCGGAAGCGTCATCCTTGAAGCGACGCAGGGATTCCAGCTCGCCTTCGAAGATCACGATGTCTTCACGCAGTACACGGATCGGACGGTTACGGTGAACGACACCTTCGATCACCATGCAACCTGCGATGGCGCCGAACTTCGGCGAACGGAACACGTCGCGAACTTCGGCCACGCCCAGGATGTTCTCGCGAACGTCGCTGCCCAACATACCGGTCAACGCTTTCTTGACGTCTTCGATGATGTCGTAGATCACGTTGTAGTAACGCATGTCCAGGCCTTCCTGCTCGACGATCTTGCGAGCGCCGGAGTCAGCACGGACGTTGAAGCCGAACAGTACTGCATTGGAGGCCAGTGCCAGGTTCGCGTCGCTTTCAGTGATACCACCGACCCCGCCGCCGACCACACGCACTTGAACTTCGTCGTTGCCCAGGCCGTTCAGAGCGCCTTGCAAGGCTTCCAGCGAACCACGGACGTCGGATTTGAGGACGATGTTGAGCGTCTTCTTCTCTTCCTGGCCCATGCTTTCGAAGATGTTTTCCAGCTTGCCGGCGTGAGCGCGAGCCAGTTTGACTTCGCGGAACTTGCCTTGACGGAACAGAGCCACTTCACGGGCTTTCTTCTCGTCGGCCACAACGCTCATCTCGTCGCCAGCGTCCGGGGTGCCGTCCAGGCCGAGGATCTCGACCGGAATTGCAGGACCTGCTTCCTTGATAGGCTTGCCGTTCTCGTCGAGCATGGCGCGCACGCGGCCGTAGTTCGAGCCGACCAGCACCATGTCGCCTTGACGCAGCGTACCGTCCTGAACCAGGACCGTCGCAACCGGGCCACGGCCCTTGTCGAGGCGCGATTCAACGACCACACCACGGCCTGGGGCCGAAGGCGTAGCGGTCAATTCCAGGACCTCGGCTTGCAACAGGACCGCTTCGAGCAGTTCGTCAACGCCGGTACCCATCTTCGCCGAGACCGGAACGAATGGCGTGTCGCCACCCCAATCTTCGGAAGTCACACCGTGAACCGACAATTCGCTACGGATGCGATCGAGGTCGGCACCCGGCTTGTCGATCTTGTTCACCGCGACCACCAGCGGAACGCCAGCTGCCTGGGCGTGCTGGACGGCTTCGACGGTTTGCGGCATCACGCCGTCGTCCGCCGCGACCACCAGGATCACGATGTCGGTTGCCTTGGCACCACGGGCACGCATGGCGGTAAACGCGGCGTGACCTGGGGTGTCGAGGAAGGTAACCATGCCACGATCGGTTTCAACGTGGTACGCACCGATGTGCTGGGTGATACCGCCGGCTTCGCCAGCCGCCACCTTGGCACGACGGATGTAGTCGAGCAGCGAGGTCTTACCGTGGTCAACGTGACCCATGACGGTCACGACTGGCGCACGAGGAACCGCTTCACCTTCGAACTTCAGCGACTCGGCCAGGGAATCTTCCAGGGCGGTGTCGCTGACCAGGGTCACTTTGTGGCCCAGTTCTTCAGCAACCAGCTGGGCAGTTTCCTGGTCCAGTACCTGGTTGATGGTGGCTGGAGTGCCCAGCTTGAACATGAACTTGATGATCTCGGCAGCCTTGACCGACATCTGCTGGGCCAGATCGCCCACAGTGATGGTCTCGCCGATCTTCACTTCACGCACGACAGGGCCGGTCGGGCTCTGGAAACCGTGGGCGTTGCGTTTTTTCAGCTTGGCCTTGCCGCGACCACCGCGACGGAAACCATCGCTTTCTTCATCGGTAGTACGTGGCGCAACACGCGGTGCTGGCGCCTTTTCCTTGACCGTAGCACGATGAGGCGCGTTCTTGCGCTCGCCATCGCCACCGCCACGACGGTTGTCGTCGGCACGCGGCTTGTCTGGACGACGCTGCTCGTCACGCTTGCGAGCGTCGACCGGGGCCGGCGCGGGTGCCACGACCGGGGCGCTTTCGCGCTCTGGCTCGACAACCGGTGCAGGTGCGGCGACGGCCTCGACCGGCGCGGGTTGCGCGACAGCAGGCTGGCGACGCGCTTCTTCTTCGGCGCGACGCTTGGCTTCTTCTTCAGCCTTTTGACGGGCAGCATTCTCTACTGCGCGGCGCTCTTCCAATTCACGCTTGCGCTCGGCTTCGATTTCTTCCGGGCTGCGCTGTACGAAGACTTTTTTCTTGCGGACTTCAACGCTGATGCTCTTGCTACCAGCAACACGCAGGGTGCTGGTGGTTTTACGCTGCAGAGTGATCTTGCGTGGCTCTTCCACTTTCACCTTGTGACTGCTCTTCAAGTGGGTCAGCAGGGATTGCTTCTCACTGTCAGTCACATGTTCCTCGGCGGCGGTGTGCGGCAGACCTGCCTCACGCATCTGCTGCAACAGGCGCTCTACCGGTGTTTTGACCTCATCGGCCAGTTGTTTCACCGTGACTTGCGTCATGCATTTCTCTCCTCAGGCCGCGCCTAATTACTCGAACCAGTGGGCTCGGGCGGCCATGATCAACTTGCCGGCACGCTCATCGTCAATGCCGTCGATGTCGAGCAGGTCGTCAATAGACTGCTCGGCCAGGTCTTCGCGGGTAATGACGCCGCGCACCGCCAGTTCCATCGCCAATTCCTTGTCCATGCCCTCAAGCGAGAGCAGGTCGTCGGCCGGATGGGCGTCTGCCAGCTTTTCCTCAGTAGCGATGGCCTTGGTCAACAAACGATCCTTGGCCCGAGCGCGAAGCTCGTTGACGATATCCTCGTCAAAGCCGTCGATGTTGAGCATCTCCTCCACCGGTACGTAGGCAATCTCTTCCAGGCTGGTAAAGCCTTCATCCACCAGCACCTGTGCCAGCTCTTCATCGACTTCAAGCTCTTCGATGAAGTTGCGCAGGATGTCGCCGGTTTCAGCTTGCTGCTTAGCCTGGATGTCCGATTCGGTCATCACGTTCAGGGTCCAACCTGTCAACTGGCTGGCCAGACGCACGTTCTGGCCTCCGCGACCGATGGCCTGAGCCAGATTGTCCGCGCCAACGGCGATGTCCATGGCGTGGGCATCTTCGTCAACGATAATTGCCGCCACTTCAGCAGGCGACATGGCATTGATCACGAACTGCGCCGGGTTGTCGTCCCACAGGACGATGTCCACGCGCTCGCCGCCCAACTCGCCGGAGACGGCCTGGACACGCGAACCACGCATGCCGATGCAGGCGCCTTGCGGGTCGATGCGCTTGTCCTTGGAGCGGACCGCGATCTTGGCACGCGAGCCCGGATCACGGGAGGCGGCCATGACTTCAATCAGGCCCTCGGCGATTTCCGGCACTTCGATGCGGAACAACTCGATCAGCATTTCCGGCGCGGTACGCGACAGGATCAACTGCGGGCCGCGGTTTTCAGTGCGGATCTCCTTGAGCAGCGCACGCAGTCGCACGCCCACCCGGAAAGTCTCGCGGGAAATGATGTCTTCACGTGCCAGCAACGCCTCGGCGTTGTTGCCCAGGTCAACGATCACATTGTCGCGGGTCACTTTTTTCACGGTGCCGGAGATGATTTCCCCCAGGCGCTCGCGATAGGCGTCAACGACTTGCGCGCGCTCGGCTTCGCGAACTTTCTGCACGATGACCTGCTTGGCAGTCTGCGCAGCGATACGACCGAATTCGATGGACTCGATTTTCTCTTCGACAACATCGCCGACCTTGGCGCCCGGATGCGTCTGGGCAACCTTGCTTGGCCAGGTCTCGATGGCCGGATCGTCCAGGTCAGCCTCCTCGACCACTGTCCAACGACGGAAAGTCTCATAAGCCCCCGTGTGGCGATTGATCTCCACACGCAAGTCAACTTCGTCTTCAAATCGCTTCTTGGTAGCAGTGGCCAGGGCCAGCTCCAGCGCTTCAAAAATAACGTGAGCCGGTACGCCCTTTTCATTGGATACCGACTCAACAACCAGCAGTACTTCTTTGCTCATCGTACGCCTCGCCTTTCGCAAGCCATTGGATCCGCGGGATCCGCAGTATCTGGCACGTATCAGTCAAAACTGGGAATAATGTTGGCCTTGTCGATCATATCGATCGGCAACAGGAACTCATGGTCATCTACCTGCACCACGACGTCCTGCTCTTCTACACCGCGCAGAAGGCCTTGAAAGTTGCGTCGTCCTTCGAAAGGAGAACGCAGCTTGATCTTCACTTGTTCACCGGCAAACGAAGCAAACTGTTCAAGCGTGAACAGTGGGCGTTCCATGCCAGGCGAGGAAACTTCAAGGGTGTATTCGGTGCTGATTGGATCTTCAACATCCAGTACACCGCTGATCTGACGGCTGACGATGGCGCAATCGTCCACCAACACGCCGCCTTCCTTATCGATATAAACGCGCAACAATGAGTGGCGACCTTGAGCCGAAAACTCAATACCCCAGCATTCATAGCCCAGGGCCACGACCACCGGGGCCAACAAGGCCTGCAACTGTTCTAGCTTGCTCGACACCTGAACCCCCTCGTGCATGTTTGTGCATGCTGTGCAAATAAAAAAAAATGGGCGAATCGCCCATCCCTGAAACGCCGCCTGAACAGCGGCGTTGTAAAGTGTCCAGCTAACAAAAAGCCCCTTGGAAGGGGCCCTGAAACTGGTTGCGGGAGCCGGATTTGAACCGACGACCTTCGGGTTATGAGCCCGACGAGCTACCAGGCTGCTCCATCCCGCGACAAAGCTGGGGCGGAAGTATACGACCGATCCCTTATAGGGTCAATGTAACCCTTCCACCTACAAGAAAGCCCGCAATCGCGGGCTTTCCTGATAATTGGTACCGAGAAGGGGACTCGAACCCCTACACCCTATGGGCACAACCACCTCAAGGTTGCGTGTCTACCAATTCCACCACCTCGGCAAATACAGCGTTTGAAACCTTCTTACTTCTGCTCTTGAGCTGGAGGTACGTCAGTCGCCGGGTTGGCCGACTTTTGCTCTTGAAGCACCGGGACATCATCAGAAGCCGGTTGTTGCTTTGGCGCCTCCATAACGGCTGGGTTTGGCAAACCTACTTGAGTCAGCTCGTGAGCCTTCTCTTTAGCAAAGTAACCTAACCCCAAGCTGGTCATGAAGAAACCGGCGGCAAGTATAGCAGTAAACTTACTAAGAAAGGTAGAGGAACCTTGGCTTCCGAACACAGTATTTGAAGCACCTGCACCGAAAGACGCGCCAGCATCCGCACCTTTACCCTGCTGAAGCAATACGAGAGCAACTACACCCAATGCACCCAGCAGATGAAAAACGACTACGACTGTTTCCAGCATTTTCTCAGTTTCCCGCGGCGCGACAAATCGCACCGAATTCATCTGCATTCAGGGACGCTCCACCAATGAGCCCCCCATCGATATCCGGCATGCCGAACAGCTCAGCCGCATTGGCCGCCTTCACGCTGCCGCCGTATAGAAGCCGCACACCTCGTGCCACTTCAGAATTCTCTGCCGCCAACTGCGCCCGGATGGCTGCATGCACATCCTGCGCCTGTTGCGGCGAAGCAGTCAGCCCGGTGCCAATGGCCCAGACCGGCTCATAAGCAATGACGGCCTTGGCAAAAGCACCGACACCCAGGTCTTCGATGATGCTGCCCAGCTGACGCCCGACAACCTCAAGGGTCTTGCCGGCTTCGCGCTGCTCGAGGGTTTCCCCTACGCACAACACCGGGATCAGACCGCAAGCCTGAGCCGCAGCGAACTTGCGGATCAAGGTCTTGTCCTGCTCGCCCATGATCAGGCGACGCTCGGAGTGTCCAACCAGGACCAGGGAACAACCTGCATCCACCAACTGACTCGGAGCAATCTCACCCGTCAATGCACCCTGCATCGGCTCCATCGCGGAATTCTGCGCGCCGACCGAAATCGACTTGCCTCTCAAGCCATCAATCACTTGATTGATATACAAGCAAGGCGGGAATACCGCGACATCAACACCGCTTGGCAAGGCCAAATGACGAAGGCCATTGATCAGCTCAGCGACGCTGGCGCGGGTACCGTGCATCTTCCAGTTACCAGCTACCATAGGGCGACGCATGCTGTACCTCGTCGGTCAAAGTGGGCGCAGATCTTACCCAACCGTTCCATGGCTGGCAAGCCGAATTCAGGCAGAAACTTCAGTAACCAGTTTTGCCAGCTCTTCGGCATAGCCGCGAACCAGTGTTTCGTCCTCGCCTTCGACCATTACACGCACCAGAGGCTCTGTTCCGGACTTGCGCAACAGCACGCGACCACGACCCGCCATCGCCTGGGTCACACGCTCGCTAGCCGCCTTGACCTTGGCATGCTCGATCGGGCTCGCCCCGCCACCGAAACGCACGTTGATCAGTACCTGAGGGCATTTGCGCAATGCCTGGCGCGACTGCGCCAGCCCTTCGTTGCGCGCTTTGAGCGCCATCAGCACTTGCAAGGCAGCAATGATGGCGTCACCGGTGGTGGTGTGGTCGAAGCACACGATGTGCCCGGAGTTTTCACCGCCGATCACCCAATTGCGCTCCAGCAACTCCGAGATCACGTAGCGGTCACCCACGTTGGCTCGCACAAAGGGAATATCCAGATCCGCCAACGCCAGCTCGAGCCCGAGGTTGCTCATCAGCGTACCGACGACACCGCCCTGCAACTTGCCGCGACCGTGCAGGTCGCGAGCAATGATGAACAACAATTCGTCACCGTCGACGACCGTACCGGTGTGATCGACCATCAGGACCCGGTCACCGTCACCATCGAAGGCAATCCCCAGGTCAGCCTGCTCGGCGAGCACGGCAGCCTGCAGCGCCTCGGTATGGGTGGAACCGCAGTTGTGGTTGATGTTCAGGCCGTTGGGCTGGGCGGAAAGCACCACGACCTCCGCCCCCAGCTCGCGAAACACACTCGGCGCGACCTTGTAGGTTGCACCATGGGCGCAGTCGACGACGATCTTCAGGCCGGAAAAGCTGGTGCCGGTCGGCACGCTGCCTTTGCAGAACTCAATGTAGCGACCCGATGCGTCGTTGATCCGCGACACTTTGCCGATCTTGCTCGATTCCACCACCGTCATTGGCGTATCCAGCAGCTCTTCGATCATCAGCTCGATTTCATCAGGCAGCTTGGTGCCCTGGCCGGAGAAGAACTTGATGCCGTTGTCATCGTGAGGGTTGTGCGAGGCACTGATCACGATGCCCGCCTGCCCCTGGAAGGTACGCGTCAGGTACGCAATGGCCGGTGTCGGCATCGGTCCCAACAGCATTACGTCGGCACCCGCCGACGTCAGGCCCGCTTCAAGGGCCGATTCGAACATGTAGCCGGAAATGCGGGTGTCCTTGCCGACCAGCACCTTGCAGGCGCCCATCTTGCGGAACGCCATGCCGGCGGCCCAGCCGAGCTTGAGCATGAAATCAGGGGTAATGGGGTATTCGCCGACCCGACCACGGATACCGTCGGTGCCAAAGTATTTTTTGCTCATAAGTGCTCCGTCATTCTTATTCGGCTGATTCCACAGCAGCGATCATCCGCACAACATCCATCGTTTCGGCCACATCGTGCACACGCAAGATGCGCGCACCCTTTGTAATGGCCAGGGCCGCGAGCGCGAGACCGCCATACAGGCGCTCCCCTACCGGTCGCCCCAAGGCATTGCCTATCATGCTCTTACGCGAAACCCCTACCAGCAAGGGGCGTCCGAGGGCATGCAACGCCTCCATGTGCTTGAACAGGCTGAGGTTGTGAGCCAACGTCTTGGCAAAGCCGAATCCGGGGTCAAGAATAATCCGCTCGCCAGCGATACCCGCTGCGGCGCACTGGGCCAGACGCTCCACCAGGAACTCGCCAACCTCCCGGGTGACATCGTGATACTGGGGAGCATCCTGCATGTTCCCAGGCTCACCCAGCATATGCATCAGGCACACCGGCAACCCTGTAGCCGCCGCGGCGTCGAGTGCGCCATCGCGCTGCAGGGAACGAACATCGTTGATCAGCCCCGCCCCCAGGCGTGCACTTTCGCGCATGACCGCCGGAGTGGAGGTATCGACCGAGATAATTACATCCAGCTCGCGATGTATGCGCTCGACAATCGGCGCCACGCGCTCCAACTCCTCGGTGGGCGACACTGCCCGCGCACCGGGCCGGGTCGATTCGCCACCGACATCGATCAGCGTCGCCCCAGCAGCCACCATTGCCTCGGCATGCCGCAATGCCGCATCGAGCTGGCTGAAGCGCCCACCGTCGGAAAAGGAGTCGGGAGTGACATTGAGGATGCCCATGACATGCGTATGGGCCAAATCAAGAACCCGGTTGCCGCAAGGCAACCGGGTCGAGGACTGAACAGAAGTCATTTCAAGCCTTATACGTCAGCCGCCGGACCACCGATCGGTGTCTCCGGACGCTCACCTTGTACGGCCGGCGGCGTTCCCGAAGTACCGGTGCCACCTGTCCAGTCACGAGGCTCACGAGGCGGACGCCCCGCCATGATGTCGTCGATCTGCTCGGCATCGATGGTCTCGTACTTCATCAGCGCGTCGGCCATGGCGTCAAGCTTGTCACGATTGTCGGTGAGGATCTGCTTGGCCGTGCCATAGCACTGGTCAATGATACTGCGCACTTCGGAATCGATCAGCTTGGCGGTATCACCGGAGAAGCTGGCATGCTGACCACCGCCACCACGCCCCAGGAACACCTCGGTGTCTTCTTCGGCATACATCAGAGGCCCCAACTTTTCGGACAAGCCCCATTTAGTCACCATGTTCCGCGCGATCTGACTCGCCCGCATGATGTCATTGGATGCCCCCGTGGTCACACCATCGAACCCGAGGGTCATTTCCTCAGCGATACGACCACCGTACAGCGAGCAGATCTGGCTGATCAACGCACGCTTGGACAGGCTGTAGCGATCCTCTTCCGGCAGGAACATGGTCACCCCAAGGGCACGGCCACGCGGAATGATCGACACCTTGTAGACAGGATCATGCTCAGGCACCACGCGACCGACGATGGCGTGACCCGCCTCATGGTACGCAGTGTTCTGCTTTTCCTTTTCCGACATGACCATGGATTTGCGCTCGGCGCCCATCATGATCTTGTCCTTGGCCAGTTCGAACTCCTTCATCTCCACGACACGCTTGCCGGAACGGGCGGCGAACAGCGACGCTTCGTTTACCAGGTTGGCCAGGTCGGCACCGGAGAACCCCGGTGTACCACGCGCAATGACTGCTGCGGCGACATCGTCCCCCATCGGCACCTTGCGCATATGGACCTTGAGGATCTGCTCGCGACCGCGAATGTCCGGCAAGCCGACCACGACCTGACGGTCGAAACGACCTGGACGCAACAGCGCAGGGTCAAGCACGTCCGGGCGGTTGGTCGCGGCAATCACGATGATGCCGTCGTTCATTTCGAAACCGTCCATCTCGACCAGCAACTGGTTGAGGGTTTGCTCACGCTCATCGTGACCACCGCCCATGCCAGCGCCACGATGGCGGCCGACAGCGTCGATTTCGTCGATGAAGATAATGCACGGCGCGTGCTTCTTGGCTTGTTCGAACATGTCACGAACACGGCTGGCACCCACGCCGACGAACATCTCGACGAAGTCGGAACCGGAAATCGTGAAGAACGGCACCTTGGCTTCGCCGGCAATCGCCTTGGCCAGCAAGGTCTTACCGGTACCCGGTGGGCCGACCATCAGCACGCCACGCGGGATACGACCACCCAGGCGCTGGAACTTGCCCGGATCGCGGAGGAACTCGACCAGCTCGCCCACTTCTTCCTTGGCTTCGTCGCAACCGGCCACATCGGCCAGCGTCGTCTTGACCTGGTCTTCGGAGAGCAGCCGGGCCTTGCTCTTGCCAAAACTCATCGGCCCGCCCTTGCCACCGCCACCACCCTGCATCTGGCGCATGAAGAACATGAACACCGCGATGATCACCAGGATCGGGAAACTGGCGACCAGGAGCTGGGTCCAGATGCTTTGCTGCTCGGGTTGCTTGCCTTCGACCACGACATGGTTGTCCACCAGGTCGCCAATCAGGCCGTTGTCCTGGATTGCCGGACGAATGGTCTTGAAGTTGTCACCATCGGTGCGCTTGCCGGTAATCACATAGCCATCAACGGCTACGCGCTCGACCTTGCCATCCTTGACCTGCTGGATGAAGTCGGAATAGTTGAGGGTCTGCGGCTCGTTAGGGCTGGAGAAGTTGTTCATCACGGTCACAAGGACAGCGGCGATGATCAACCACAGGATCAGATTCTTTGCCATGTCGTTCAATTAACTACCCTCTGAAGCAAGCTCCGCTACTGGCGCGCGCTTCGCATGATATTCACCGGCCTAACTTACTACATTACGTACGGCTCTGGCAGGCGCCGTCTGTAACCCAATGTGAAACTGTGACCGCATGATTTTCGTCCCGCGGCTTTTGCAATGCGATACAAAAAAAACTATCGCAACCCCTCAAAGACGCTCATCACTTGCAGCGCCTTCAGCCCCGCGAAAGCCTCTCGCCAGCAGATACTGTTCGCGAGAGCGATCACGAGACGACAACGGCTTGCGCATCTGCACCTTATCGAACAATTTGCGCATGCCCTTGTGGTACTCGTCGAAGCCTTCGCCCTGGAAGACCTTGATCAGGAAATCCCCGCCCGGACGCAACACCCGCCCGGCCAGATCCAGGGCCAGCTCGCTGAGGAACATCGCACGAGGCATGTCGACAGCGGGTAATCCACTCATATTGGGGGCCATATCGGAAATCACAAGGTCAACCTGCGTATTTCCGACGGCTTCCAGGATTTTTGCCAGCACGGCGTCTTCCGTGAAGTCGCCCTGGATGAAGGTCACATCGGGGATGCTGTCCATTTCCAGGATGTCGGACGCGATCAATCGCCCCTGCCCGCCAATCAGACGGCTGGCCACCTGTGACCACCCTCCCGGCGCTGCGCCGAGGTCGATGACCGTCATGCCCGGGCGGATCAGGCGATCCTTTTCTTGCAGCTCCAGCAATTTATAGCTGGCACGCGAGCGATAGCCATCCTTTTGCGCCATTTTGACGTACGGATCGTTGAAATGCTCTCTCAGCCAGTTCTGGCTAGTCTTGGAACGGGCCACAGGCCACCTCTAAAATAAAAACGGATCGTGATTAAGTGGGCGGTCCCGGACTCGCTCGGGTAAACTGGCCGCCGCTTTTTACAAGATCAGACGCAGGGGTCAGATTATGCCGCTCACTCAAGAGCAGAAGAAACAATACAAATCCATTGGCCACCACCTGAAACCGGTTCTGACAGTGGCTGACAACGGTCTGACTGAAGGTGTACTGGCCGAGCTGGAACGCGCCCTGAGCGATCACGAGCTGATCAAGATCAAGCTCAACATCCTCGATCGCGAAGCTCGCCTGGCTGCCGTGGCAGAACTGTGCAAGACCGGCAAGGCGGACCTGGTGCAAGTCATCGGCAAGATGGCGCTGATTTATCGCAAGAACTTCAGCGTCAACAAGCAACTGTCGAACGTCCACCGCTTCAAGTAATGCCAAAGGGTCAAGGGTGTGCCTCGCACACCCTGCCGCTCCATCCGGGCACCGGCTGCAACACCAGCACCAAGCCGGAAAAACCCAGCACCAGGTAACTGAAGGCCAGCCACTGGCCTGCGTCCGGCCAGCCAAGCTGCACGACAAGATACATCCCGCACGCATACAACGACATGACCAGCAATTGCCCGCGGATGTCGTGCCATAGACTGACCAGGCCCTCGGCCTGAATCAGCACCAAAGCCTGGAACATCACGCACACCGCCGAAAAACCGACCAGCAGCGCCGTCAGCATGCCGTCGATTTCATCGATCAGCAGCGGCGCCAGGCCGACTCGCCCCAGCACCGGCAGCAAACCGATGTGCAACAGCCAGACACCGCCCACCCACAACATCTGGGCAAGCTGCCAGATCATGGCGCCCGCACGCAGCGGACGCCTTCGTTCAGACGTGACGGACTTCGACAATCTCATACTCGATGACACCACCGGGCGTCTTTACCGCGACCACATCACCCTCTTCCTTGGCAATCAAGGCGCGGGCGATAGGCGAGCCGACGGAAATCTTTCCGAGCTTGATGTCCGCCTCATCCTCACCAACGATCTGGTAAGTGACGCTTTCATCCGTCTCGACGTTGGCGATTTCCACTGTGGTGCCGAAAATGACCTTGCCAGTGTGGGGAATCGTCGTGACATCGATGACCACCGCATTCTGCATGCGGCCTTCGATGTCGCGAATACGCGCCTCGACCATGCCCTGCTCCTCGCGGGCGGCATGGTATTCGGCGTTTTCCTTGAGGTCACCCAGCTCACGGGCCTCACCGATCGCCTGGCTCAAGCGCGGACGCTCGACCTTGGTCAGGTGAGCGTGTTCTTCTTCCAGGGCGCGAGCTCCCTGAACAGTCATCGGGTACTTGGTTATGCTCATGCCTTCAATCCTGCATGTAGATCCTGCAAGCGACGCACGGTCTTCTCCGGACCGAACTTGAGCGCTTCGCAGATCGCTTCGCCAGCAGCAATGGTCGTGGTGCAATAGATCTTGTGCTGCAGCGCATTGCGACGAATGGAGTAGGAGTCAGCGATCGACTGGCGACCTTCGGTGGTGTTGATGATCAGCGTGACTTCGTCGTTCTTGATCATGTCGACCACGTGCGGACGCCCTTCGGTCACCTTGTTCACGCGGCGCACTTTCAGGCCTGCGGCCTCGATCAGCCTGGCAGTACCGGCAGTGGCAACCACTTCGAAGCCCAAGTTGATCAGATCACGGGCCACGCCTGCAACCAACGGCTTGTCGTCATCACGCACGCTGATGAACGCCGTACCGCCCGTTGGCAGGACTTCGCTGGCGCCCATCTGGGCCTTGGCGAACGCTTCGCCGAAGGTATCGCCCACGCCCATCACTTCACCGGTGGATTTCATTTCCGGGCCGAGGATCGGGTCAACGCCAGGGAACTTGGCGAACGGGAAGACCGCCTCTTTCACGCTGTAGAAGTTCGGGATGATTTCCTTGGTGAAACCCAGCTCGGCAAGGGTCTTGCCGGCCATGACACGGGCCGCGATCATCGCCAGGGAAACACCGATGCACTTGGAGACGAACGGCACGGTCCGGGAAGCGCGCGGGTTGACTTCGATGACGTAGATGTCTTCGCCCTGGAGCGCCAACTGCACGTTCATCAGGCCGACAACGCCCAGTTCCAGGGCCATTTTCTTGACCTGCTCGCGCATCTCGTCCTGGATGTGGCCCGGCAGCGAGTAAGGCGGCAGCGAGCAAGCGGAGTCACCGGAGTGAACGCCCGCCTGCTCGATGTGCTGCATGATCGCGCCGATCACGACGTCCTTGCCGTCGCAGACCGCGTCCACGTCCATCTCGATGGCGCAGTTGAGGAAGTGGTCCAGCAGCACCGGGCTGTCGTTGGACACCTGGACCGCCTCGCGCAGGTAGCGCTTGAGCTCGTCTTCCTTGTAAACGATTTCCATCGCACGGCCGCCCAGTACATAGGACGGACGCACCACCAGCGGGTAGCCGATCCCGGCCGCAGCGCGCACCGCTTCGTCTTCGCTACGCACAGTGGCGTTCGGCGGCTGGCGCAGGTTCAGGCGTTCGACCATCTGCTGGAAGCGCTCACGGTCTTCGGCGCGGTCGATCGCATCCGGGCTGGTACCGATGATCGGCACGCCGGCGGCTTCAAGGGCGCGCGCCAGTTTCAGCGGGGTCTGGCCGCCGTATTGGACGATCACGCCTTTTGGCTTCTCGACGCGAACGATTTCCAGCACGTCTTCCAGGGTCACTGGTTCGAAGTACAGGCGATCGGAGGTGTCGTAGTCGGTCGATACGGTTTCCGGGTTGCAGTTGACCATGATGGTCTCGTACCCGTCGTCGCGCAGCGCCAGTGCGGCGTGTACGCAGCAGTAGTCGAACTCGATGCCCTGGCCGATCCGGTTAGGGCCGCCGCCCAGGATCATGATCTTGTCGCGGGTCGATGGCGCGGCTTCGCACTCTTCTTCGTACGTGGAGTACAGGTAGGCAGTGTCGGTGGCGAACTCGGCCGCGCAGGTATCGACACGCTTGTAGACCGGGAACACTTCCAGCTTGTGACGGTGAGCGCGCAGGCTCTTCTCGGTCACACCCATCAACTTGGCCAGGCGCTGGTCGGAGAACCCCTTGCGCTTGAGGCGGAACATCGTGTCACGGTCAATGCTGGACATGCCCAGGGTCTTGACCCTCTCTTCTTCCTTGATCAGGTCTTCGATCTGCACCAGGAACCAAGGGTCGATCATGTTCATGCCGAAGATCTGCTCGACGGTCATGCCGGCACGGAAGGCGTCAGCCACGTACCAGATGCGCTCGGCGCCTGGGACGGTCAGTTCGCGCTTGAGCACGCTCATGCTTTCCGGGTCGTTCAGGTCCAGCTTCGGATCCAGGCCACACACGCCCACTTCCAGGCCGCGAAGGGCCTTTTGCAGCGATTCCTGGAAAGTCCGGCCGATGGCCATGACTTCACCGACCGACTTCATCTGGGTAGTCAGGCGAGCGTCAGCCTTGGCGAATTTCTCGAAGGCAAAACGTGGCAGCTTGGTGACAACGTAGTCGATGGACGGTTCGAAGGACGCCGGGGTCTTGCCGCCTGTGATGTCGTTCGACAGTTCGTCCAGGGTGTAGCCCACGGCCAGCTTGGCAGCGACCTTGGCAATCGGGAAGCCGGTGGCCTTGGAGGCCAGCGCCGACGAACGGGATACCCGCGGGTTCATCTCGATGACCACCATGCGACCGGTGTCCGGGCAGATGCCGAACTGGACGTTGGAGCCGCCGGTTTCCACGCCGATCTCGCGCAGTACCGCCAGGGAGGCGTTACGCAGGATCTGGTATTCCTTGTCGGTCAGGGTCTGGGCCGGCGCGACGGTGATCGAGTCGCCGGTGTGCACGCCCATCGGGTCGAAGTTCTCGATGGAGCAGACGATGATGCAGTTGTCCTTTTTGTCGCGGACAACTTCCATTTCGTACTCTTTCCAGCCGATCAGGGATTCGTCGATCAGCAGTTCCTTGGTCGGCGACAAGTCCAGGCCACGGGCGCAGATTTCTTCGAACTCTTCACGGTTGTAGGCGATGCCACCACCGGTGCCGCCCATGGTGAAGGACGGACGGATGATGCATGGGAAGCCGAGGCGCTCCAGCACCGCGTTGGCCTCTTCCATGCTATGGGCGATACCCGAGCGCGGGCATTCCAGGCCGATGGCTTTCATCGCCTTGTCGAAACGCGAGCGATCTTCGGCCTTGTCGATGGTGTCGGCATTGGCGCCGATCATTTCCACGCCGAATTTTTCCAGGACGCCTTCGCGCTCCAGGTCAAGGGCGCAGTTGAGCGCGGTCTGGCCACCCATGGTCGGCAACAGCGCGTCCGGACGCTCTTTCTCGATGATCTTGGCAACGGTCTGCCACTTGATCGGCTCGATGTAGGTGGCGTCGGCCATGGCCGGGTCAGTCATGATGGTGGCTGGGTTGGAGTTCACCAGGATGACGCGGTAGCCCTCTTCGCGCAGGGCTTTGCAGGCCTGGGCGCCGGAGTAGTCGAATTCGCAGGCCTGGCCGATCACGATCGGGCCAGCGCCGAGAATCAGGATGCTTTTTATGTCTGTACGTTTTGGCATGGGTTTGTCACTCAAATCCGCAGGTCAGTCGGCTAGGCCGTCGAACAATCTTTGAAGCGCCCGCGGGGGCCGCCGCGTACGGGGCCGCCCTCGGGCTGCACGCGGTCAGCGTCGCTTGGCCATCTCGTTGATGAAACGATCGAACAGCGGAGCCACGTCATTCGGGCCCGGGCTCGCTTCAGGGTGGCCCTGGAAGCTGAATGCGCTCTTGTCGGTACGCTCGATGCCTTGCAGCGTGCCGTCGAACAGCGATTTGTGGATCGCACGCACGTTGGCCGGCAGGGTGGCTTCGTCCACCGCGAAGCCGTGGTTCTGGCTGGTGATCATCACCACGCCGGTATCCAGGTCCTGCACCGGGTGGTTGGCACCGTGGTGACCGTGCCCCATTTTCAGGGTCTTGGCACCCGAGGCCAGGGCCAGCAGCTGGTGACCGAGGCAGATACCGAAGACCGGGATCTCGGTTTCCAGCACGTCCTTGATCGCCTGGATGGCATAGTCGCAAGGCTCCGGGTCACCCGGGCCGTTGGACAGGAACACACCGTCAGGCTTGAGGGCCAGGACATCGGCAGCCGGGGTCTGGGCCGGCACCACGGTCACGCGGCAACCACGCTCGACCAGCATGCGCAAGATGTTCAGCTTGACGCCGTAGTCGTAGGCAACCACGTGGTACGGCAGCTCGGAAGCCTCGATCGTCGCGTGCGCGTCGGTTTTCAGGTCCCAGACGGTGGAGCGCCATTCGTACTGTTTCTTGGTGCTGACGACTTTCGCCAGGTCCATACCCTTGAGACCCGGGAAGCCCTGGGCCGCCGCGATGGCCGCGGCTTCGGAGATGTTGTCACCGGCCATGATGCAGCCGTTCTGCGCGCCTTTTTCCCGAAGGATGCGGGTCAGGCGGCGGGTATCGATACCGGCGATCGCCACGACATTGTTGGCTTTCAGGTAATCGGACAAGGACATCGTGTTGCGCCAGTTGCTCGCCACCAGAGGCAGGTCGCGGATGACCAGGCCGGCGGACCAGACACGGTCAGACTCGGCGTCTTCCGGCGTGGTGCCGGTGTTGCCGATGTGTGGGTAAGTCAGGGTAACGATTTGCTGGGCGTAGGAAGGATCGGTAAGAATTTCCTGATAGCCGGTCATTGCGGTGTTAAACACCACCTCACCAACGGTCTGACCGTCGGCTCCAATGGCTTCGCCGCGAAAAATGCTGCCATCAGCAAGGGCGAGTATGGCTGGCTTAGTCAAGAAGACCTCCCGTAAATAAAGCCTGAAAGGGCGATCGCAGGTTGTAAAAAAGCGGAGTGACGTATGGACACGTCACCCCGCTTGTTCACTGAATTATTCTGCGCGCTTTTAGTGGACACACTAAAGCTGTAGCTTACAGAAAAAGGCTTTTTTGGTCCACCGCTAATGAGCCTTAAAGGCAGGAGAATGCGACAGGCCGTCGCGAAGCGGTGTAAAACGGGGCGCAGTATAACCTGAACCCCGCGTTCAATGACATCAACGCAGGTCGAGAACGTCCTGCATATCGTACAAACCAGGCTCACGCCCCTCCAGCCACAGTGCGGCACGTACCGCGCCCTTGGCGAAGGTCATCCGGCTGGACGCCTTGTGGGTGATCTCCAGGCGCTCGCCTTCAGTGGCGAACAGTACGGTGTGATCGCCCACCACGTCACCACCGCGCACGGTGGCAAAACCGATAGTGTCTCGCTCGCGAGCACCGGTGTGCCCCTCGCGCCCAAAAACGGCCACTTGCCGCAGATCGCGACCTAACGTATCGGCAATCACTTCGCCCATGCGCAAGGCCGTGCCCGACGGCGCGTCGATCTTGTGCCGGTGATGCGCCTCGATGATTTCGATATCCGCGTCATCGCCCAAGACCCGCGCCGTCATCTCCAGCAACTTCAGCGACAGGTTCACACCCACGCTGAAATTCGCCGCGAACACGATCGCAATATCCTTGCCCGCCTCGGCCAACAGTTGTTTCTGCGCCGTATCCAGCCCCGTGGTGCCGATGACCATGGCCTTGCCGTGCTTACGGCAAATGGCGAGGTTTTTCAGCATCACTTCCGGCAGGGTGAAGTCGATCAGCACGTCGAACTCGTCGAGCACTTTTTCCAGGCCACCGGACATCGGCACCCCGATGCGCCCCAGCGAAGCCAACTCGCCGGCATCGGCACCGACCAGCGTGCTGTCAGGCCGAACGATGGCAGCCGTCAGCCCGGAGAGCGGCGAGCGCAGCTGCACCGCCTCGACCAGCGCCTTGCCCATGCGCCCAGCAGCGCCCATCACAGCTATACGTCGCATGAGAACTCCTTACAGGTCGCCGAAGAAGCGCTTCACGCCTTCGAACCAACCGGTGGTTTTCGGGGAATGGCTGTTGTCACCTTCCAGCGAGCTGCGGAACTCTTCCAGCAACTCACGCTGACGCCGGCTCAGGTTGACCGGCGTCTCCACCGCAACACGGCACATCAGGTCGCCCGCACCACCGCCACGCACTGGCGCAACGCCTTTGCCACGAATCCGGAACTGCTTGCCGGTTTGCGTACCCTCAGGGATCTTCAGCTTGACGCGACCGTCGAGGGTCGGAATCTCAAGCTCGCCACCCAAGGCCGCATCGACGAAGCTGATCGGCACTTCGCAGAACAGATGCTTGCCATCTCGCTGGAAAATCGCGTGCTCGCGCACGTTGATGACCACGTACAGGTCGCCCGTCGGACCGCCCTGGGCGCCCGCCTCGCCTTCGCCCGACAGACGAATGCGATCACCGGTATCGACACCGGCCGGCACCTTGACCGACAGCGTCTTGTACTCTTCGACACGTCCTTCGCCGTGGCAGGAGTCGCACGGATCGGAAATGATCTTGCCCTGGCCATGGCAACGCGGGCAGGTCTGCTGCACCGAGAAGAAACCTTGCTGCATGCGAACCTGACCAATACCGCCGCAGGTTGGGCAGGTCACGGGCGAGGAACCCTTCTTGGCGCCCGAGCCGTCACACGGTTTGCAATTGACCAGTGTCGGGACACGGATATTGACCGTGGTGCCGCGCACCGCTTCTTCCAGGTTCAGCTCCAGCGTGTAGCGCAGGTCACTGCCACGCTGCGCGCCGCCACGGGAACCGCCACGACCGCCGCCAAAGAAATCGCTGAACACGTCACCGAAAATATCGGAGAAGTTCTGACCCCCAAAACCGGCGCCACCGCCACCCATGCTCGGGTCGACCCCGGCATGACCGTACTGGTCGTAGGCGGCACGCTTGCTGGAATCGGACAGTACTTCGTAGGCCTCGTTGGCCTCCTTGAACATTTCTTCCGACGCTTTATCGCCGGGATTACGGTCCGGGTGATGCTTCATTGCCAGGCGACGATAGGCCTTCTTCAGCTCTGCCTCGCTGGCCCCGCGCTCAACACCCAATACTTCGTAAAAGTCACGCTTTGCCATTAGTCTTTGCACTCTAATAGGACGTCCGGCAAACCTCTCCTGAGCCTCGCCAAACTCGTTGAGCCCTATACAGGCCCGGACCCAACTCACCCGATTCAACGATCCTGGTCTTCGATTTTTCAGCCAGAGACCCGGCCAAAACGCGGCGCCTGTCATTCGGGAAGCAGGAGCATTCCCGATCACGCCGCCCAGCATCCGAGCACTGTCGCATGCTGTAAAAATTCATTGGTTCCAGACACGCCAACGCGGGAGCAAGCTCCCGCGCGGCGACATCCTACCAGTCACCGCACAAATGCAGTCAACCGGCCGACCAACAAGCGATTACTTGTGGTCTTTGACTTCTTCGAACTCGGCATCGACGACGTCGTCGGCTTTTTCGGCCGACTCGCCTTGCTCTGCCGCGCCTTCAGCAGGCTTGGCCTGTTCGGCGTACATCTTCTGAGCCACTGGCGCGGAGACCTTGGACAACTCTTCGATCTTCGCCTCGATGGCCGCCTTGTCGTCGCCTTTGACGGCAGCTTCCAGGGCAACCACGGCCGCTTCGATGGCGGTTTTCTCTTCCGCAGTCACTTTATCGCCAGCATCAGCGATCATCTTGCGAGTCGAGTGCACCAAGGCATCGCCCTGGTTGCGAGCGCTAGCCAGTTCTTCGAACTTGCGATCTTCCTCGGCGTTCACTTCAGCATCGCGAACCATCTGCTGAATTTCTTCCTCGGACAGGCCGGAGTTGGCCTTGATCACGATCGACTGGGTCTTGCCAGTGGCCTTGTCTTTCGCGCCGACGTGCAGGATGCCGTTGGCGTCGATGTCGAAGGTCACTTCGATTTGTGGCACGCCACGTGGCGCTGGTGGAATCTCGGCCAAGTCGAACTTGCCCAGGGATTTGTTCTGGGCAGCTTGCTTGCGCTCGCCTTGCAGCACGTGGATGGTCACGGCGCCCTGGTTGTCATCGGCCGTCGAGAACACTTGGGATTTCTTGGTAGGAATCGTGGTGTTTTTCTCGATCAGCGCGGTCATCACGCCACCCATGGTTTCGATACCCAGGGTCAGCGGGCTGACGTCGAGCAGCAGAACGTCCTTCACGTCACCGGCCAGAACGGCACCCTGGATGGCAGCACCCATGGCGACGGCTTCGTCCGGGTTCACGTCCTTGCGTGCTTCCTTGCCGAAGAAATCGGTGACCAGCTTCTGCACCAATGGCATACGGGTCTGACCGCCGACCAGGATCACGTCGTTGATCGAACCCACGTCGATACCGGCGTCTTTCATGGCGATGCGGCAAGGTTCGATGGTGCGCTGAACCAGGTCTTCCACCAGCGCTTCGAGCTTGGCGCGGGAGATCTTCACGTTCAGGTGCTTAGGACCGGTGGCGTCTGCGGTGATGTACGGCAGGTTCACGTCGGTCGACTGGCTCGAGGACAGTTCGATCTTGGCTTTTTCAGCGGCTTCTTTCAGGCGCTGCATGGCCAGCGGGTCACCCTTGAGGTTCATGCCGCTTTCTTTCTTGAACTCGTCGACGAGGTAGTCGATCAGGCGGATGTCAAAGTCTTCACCACCGAGGAAGGTGTCACCGTTGGTGGCCAACACTTCGAACTGGTGCTCGCCATCGACTTCAGCGATCTCGATCACGGACACGTCGAAGGTACCGCCACCCAGGTCGTAGACGATCACGGTGTGGTCGCCCTTGGCCTTGTCCATACCGTAGGCCAGAGCGGCTGCGGTCGGTTCGTTGATGATGCGCTTGACGTCCAGGCCCGCGATACGGCCGGCGTCCTTGGTCGCCTGGCGCTGGCTGTCGTTGAAGTACGCAGGAACGGTGATGACCGCTTCAGTCACTGCTTCGCCGAGGTAGTCTTCGGCGGTTTTCTTCATTTTCTTCAGGATTTCAGCCGAGATCTGTGGCGGTGCCATTTTCTGGCCGTTCACTTCAACCCAGGCGTCGCCGTTGTCAGCCTTGGCGATCTTGTAAGGCACCATCTTGATGTCTTTCTGTACGACTTCTTCGTCGAACTTGCGACCGATCAGACGCTTCACCGCGTACAGGGTGTTATGCGGATTGGTCACTGCCTGACGCTTGGCCGACTGGCCAACCAGAATCTCGCCATCGTTGGCATACGCGATGATCGACGGCGTGGTGCGCGCGCCTTCAGCGTTTTCAATCACTTTGGCCTTGCCGTTTTCCAGCACGGAGACGCACGAGTTAGTGGTCCCCAGGTCGATACCGATAATCTTGCCCATGTTAACTCTCCCGGAACTTGGATTTTGTTGCCGCAGCAGTGGTGGCTAACTGCGGTAGCACTTAAACGCTTGACTTATAAATGGGGCCGCTGCGACCGATTTCAAGCCTGCTCATCAATAGAAGGCGAAACCGGTGCGGGCGTCTTGCTGACCACGACCATGGCCGGGCGCAACAGACGACCATTGAGCAGGTAACCCTTCTGGAAAACCTTCAGGACACTGTTTGGCTCGACGTCGGTGCTTTCCTGCATCGCCATGGCCTGGTGATGCTCGGCGTTGAACGGTTCACCGTGTGGGTCCAGGGTTTCAAGCTGATAACGCTTGAGGGTGTCCTGGAACATCTTCAGGGTCAGTTCGATGCCTTCACGCATCGGACGGATGTTTTCGTCGTCCGGGCTGGAGAGCTCCAGGCCACGCTCCAGGCTGTCGATGATCGGCAGCAGGTCGCCGGCGAAACGCTCCAGGGCGAATTTGTGAGCCTTTTCCACATCCTGCTCGGCGCGACGGCGGACGTTCTGCAGGTCGGCTGCTACACGCAACGCCTGATCCTGCGCACCGGCCAGTTGCTCTTCGAGCACTTGTACACGTGCCGCCAGGTCTTCACCCGAATCCTGGGGAGCCTGGTTGGTGTCTAGATTTTGCGTATCCTGCGTCTGTTCGTCAGCCATAGATTTCTCCTCTCAACTTCGTCCGCGAGCTCGACTCGCGCTTCTGCCCCGGTATATGGGGCCGGGTTTTTCGGCTTCAAGGGCTACCTGACGAATTAACCTTACAAAAAACAGCTGCATAACCATTCCTCCCAGTGCTAAGAAATTCATCCGCCCAAGCAAATAGAGCTAAGCCCGGGCATTGTCAGGCCGAAACAAAACACTGTATAAATAACCAGACCTAAAGCCTGGGAGCGGCCTTATGCTGGTGCACCTGTCCGTACATAACTACGCCATCGTCGAACACCTCGACCTCGAACTCGATCGGGGCATGAGCGTAATCACCGGTGAAACCGGCGCGGGCAAGTCGATCATGCTCGACGCCCTGGGCCTGACCCTGGGCGATCGCGCCGACAGTGGCGTGGTCCGCCCGGGCGCCGACAAGGCCGATATCCTGGCGACCTTCGACCTGGTCGATATCCCCGAAGCCAGTGCCTGGCTGGCAGAGCGGGACCTGGACACCGATGGCCTGTGCATCCTGCGCCGGGTCATCACCGCCGAAGGCCGCTCACGGGGCTACATCAACGGCGCGCCGTGCCCTTTGGGAGACCTCAAGGCCCTGGGCGAACTGCTGATCGATATCCACAGCCAGCACGAACACCAATCCCTGCTCAAGACCGACACCCATCGCCGCCTGCTCGACGAATACGCCGCCGCCACGGACCTGGCCCGCCAGGTCCAACTGGCCGCCCAGCGCTGGCGCCAGACTCGACAGGAACTCGATCGGCTCTCCAACTCCGGCGACGAGCAACGTGCCCGCCATCAGTTGCTCAGCTATCAGCTCGAAGAACTGGAAAACCTCGCCCTGGGCGAACATGAACTCGAAGAGCTGGAACAGGAACACAAGAACCTGACCAACGCCGAAACCCTGCTGGGCATCTGCCGCCAAGTGGTCGAACAGTGCAGCGAGAGCGATTCGGGCAACGTGCTCAATGCCCTGACGGCGAGCCTGAATCGACTCTCCAGCGTGAACAATTCGGTGGGCGCCCTGAGCGAAGCGACCAACCTGCTGACCAGCGCGCAGATCCAGGTCGAGGAAGCCGTCGGCGAGCTGAACCGGTTTCTCGATCATTTCGATGCCGATCCGGCACGCCTGCAATACCTGGAAGAGCGCCTGGACACTATCTATACGCTGGCTCGCAAACACCGCGTCCAGCCCACCGACATCGTCGAGCTCCAGCAACGCCTGCTGGAAGAGCTGGAAACCCTTAACGCCAACGACGAATCCATCGAGCGCCTGGGAGACGAGCTGGCCTCCTATGCCCGCCACTACCAGCAAAAGGCCAACGAACTCAGCGAACTGCGCCGCCAAGCGGCCACCGGCCTGGCCAGCGCCGTGGAACAGGAAATCCAGCGCCTGGGCATGCCCGGCGGCCGCTTCACCATCGAACTGCGCCCCAATGCCGGCGACGACCTGCAACCCCATGGCCTGGAACAGGTGGAACTGCTGGTCAGCGCCAACCCAGGACAGCCGCTCAAGGCACTGGCGAAAGTCGCTTCCGGCGGCGAGCTGTCGCGCATCAGCCTGGCCATCCAGGTCATTACCGCGCAAACCTCACGGGTGCCGACCCTGGTGTTCGACGAAGTGGACGTGGGCATTGGCGGGCCAACCGCGGAGATCGTCGGCCAGTTGCTCCGTCGACTGGGGGAACGCGGTCAGGTGTTGACCGTTACCCACTTGCCCCAGGTTGCCGCCCAGGGTCACCAGCATTTATTTGTCCACAAGGTGCGAGGCGAGGACGCCACCCGCACCGCCGTGTCCAAGCTCAACAAGAACGAGCGGGTGGAAGAGGTTGCACGCATGCTGGGCGGGATCGACCTCACCAAGGAGTCCTTGGCCCATGCGAAGAAAATGGTCGTGGCGGCCAAGAGCTGAAACAACCAGGCAAAAATAAGGCGACCTGAGGGTCGCCTTATTTCATTGAGCCTTTAATGCATACGCAGGCGCTTACTTGCGCTTGCGCACATGCAACACGAGATGGTGATCGATCAGCTCGAAGCCATACTCCTCTGCAATTGCCTTTTGCAGCTTTTCGATTTCAGGACTGATGAATTCGATAACCTCACGGGTTTCCACGTCCACCATGTGGTCATGGTGCTCCCCGTCAGCCAATTCAAAGACCGCATGACCGCCATCGAAATTGTGACGAGCCACGAGACCTGCTGCCTCGAATTGAGTCAGGACGCGGTAAACCGTGGCCAGACCAACGTCCTCACCTGCTTCCATAAGCGCTTTGTAGACGTCTTCGGCGCTCATGTGGCGTTGCTCGGCAGAGTCGAGCATTTGTAGAATCTTGACCCGTGGCAGGGTCACCTTGAGGCCGGCTTTGCGTAGTTCGCTATTTTCAACCATGGTCAGCTTTCTCGCGATGCTGCTTCGCAGCTTCTCTTAATGCGGGTATGATCGGCGTTTACTGTTGTCCCAGCCAAGATAGTGGAAGTCGCCCACCGATGCAAAACACCAAGCTCTTGCTAACCAGTTTCACCTTCGTGGGACTGCTCGCACTCGCCGGTTGTTCATTCCCCGGGGTTTACAAAATCGACATCCAGCAGGGCAATGTCGTCACGCAGGACATGATAGACCAGTTGCGCCCGGGAATGACCCGTCGGCAAGTACGGTTTATCATGGGTAACCCCCTGTTGTCTGACACATTCCATGCCGATCGCTGGGATTACCTGTACAGCCTGCAGGCTGGCGGCGGTGAACGCCAGCAGGAACGCATCAGCGTGATCTTCAACCCCAACGACCAGCTCGTCAGCCTGTCGGGTGACTTCATGCCCGGCGTGAGCCGCGACGAAGCCATCATGGGCAAGGACAGCGGCACCACCGTCACCGAACCCGCCCAGAACGGCCAGCAGCCAAAACCGGAAAAACCGGCCAAGCCAGGTTCGTTGCTGGACCAGATCCAGAAGGACGTGGACAAGGTCGAGACCGTACCTGTCCCGACTCCAGAACCGCTGGACACTTCACCGCAATAAGTCGACACATGAAAAAACCCGGCATGCCGGGTTTTTTATTGCCTGCGGTTCAGCACCAGATCACGAGTCCGCTTGGCGCGCCTGGGCGGCCTTGGCGGCGCGCAGGCGACGAATTTCCTTCGGGTCGGCCAACAATGGTCGATAGATCTCAAGCCGATCAGCCGCCTGCACCTGGCGCTGGTCCGGATCGCTCACCACCTTGCCGAAAATCCCCACCGGGCAAGTGGCCAGATCCAGCTCTGGAAACTCGGCGGCGATGCCGGATGCCAGCAGCGCGGCGCGAACGCAGGTGCCTTCTGCCACCGAGAATGCGCGCAGGTACTGGCGCTCAGCGCCGGCGTACACCACTTCTATCTCGATCACCGCTTGAGCTCGGCATTCTGCTTGGCGCGCTGGCAAAACGCGTCGACCAGGGTATTGGCAGCCTGATTGAACAACGGCCCCAGCGTCGCCCGCACCAGTGGGCCGGCGTAGTCGAACGACAAGTCCAGGCTGATCTTGCAGGCCTTCTCGCCCAGCGGCTTGAACACCCAGACACCGTGAAGCTGATTGAAAGGCCCCTCTTCCAGGTTCATCTCGATGGACTGCCCCGGCACTAGGGTATTGCGCGTGACGAAATGCTGGCTCAACCCGCCCTTGGCGACGTTGAGCCTGGCGCGCATCTGGGTGTCCGAACTCTCGAGCACTTCAGCCGAAGAACACCAGGGCAAGAACTCGGGATAACTCGCCACATCGTTGACCAGGTCGTACAGCGCTTGCGCCGGGTAAGGCAACAGAGCCGAGCGTTGAATATGAGTCGTCATGTCAGCGTCACTTCCACAGCTGGGCGGCAAACACTACGAGAATGCCGATGGGCGCCACGTAGCGCATCAAGAACAGGCTCAGGGCAAACACCACGGGACTGCGCAGCGACAACTCATCACGCACCGCTTCGCGCCCCATCACCCAGCCTGCAAACACCACGAAACACAAACCACCCAGTGGCAGCATGATCCGTGAGGTGAAGAAATCAATCACACCGAAGAAATCCAGACCTGCCGTGGCCCCCCATTGGTAGAGATGGAACAGTCCGCCTTCGTTCACGAAAAACTTCGCTTCCTTCCAGATATTGAAGGAAAACACCGTACCCAGGCCAACGAACCAGCAGGTAAAGGCCAGCCAGAACGTGACCCAGGCGCGACTGATCCGCGTCCGCTCGACCAGATACGCCACCATGGGCTCGAGCAGGGAAATGGCCGAGCTCCAGGCGGCAATCGCCACCAGGACGAAGAACACCACGCCCATCACCTGGCCGAACGCCATGCTGCCGAAAGCGAATGGCAAGCTCACGAACATCAGCCCTGGGCCCTCGCTGGGGTTCAAGCCTGCGGCAAAGACAATCGGAAACAATGCCACGCCAGCCATCAGTGACACGAAGGTGTCCAGCAGCGCGACGCCGACGACAGTCCGGGTGAGCGAGGCATTCTTGGGCATGTAGGCGCCGTAGATCATGATCGAGCCGACACCCACGCTCAGGGAAAAGAACGCGTGCCCCATGGCAGGCAGCAAGCCGTCCAGGACTTTTTCCGGCTGGAAGTCGAACATGAAATGCAGGCCTTCCATGAAATGCCCGGTGGTCATGCTGTAGCCCAGCAGCACCAGGATCATCACGAACAGCAGCGGCATCATGATGCGCAAGCTGCGCTCAAGCCCCGCGACCACGCCCTTGGCGATCACCACGGCGGACAGCAGCATGAAGACCGTGTGCCAGAGGATCAACCGCAGGGGATCGGCAATCACGTCGCCAAAGTAAGCCCCCACGAGGTCAGGCGTCGCACCTTGGAAATCGCCACGCCCCATGTCGATGATGTAGTCCAGCGACCAACCGCCGACCACGCTGTAGAAAGACAGGATCAGCAACGCCGTGATCATCCCGGCGAAAGCGCCCCACGACCACTTGGTGGAGTGACCCGCTTCCTGCGCCAGCACCTTCAGGGCGTTGGCCGGGCTTTGCCGGGCACGACGACCGATGAGGGTTTCGGCCAGCATCACCGGCACGCCGATCAGCGCGATGCAGGCCAGGAACATCAATACGAAGGCCCCGCCACCGTAGACACCTACCATGTACGGAAACTTCCAGATACTACCCAACCCCACGGCAGAACCGGTCGCGGCGAGTATGAAGACCCAGCGGCTAGCCCAACTGCCGTGGACAGAAACCTTGTCTGTCGACATCGTGATCACGCCCAAGCGTTCAAAAAAGAGGCCGCATTGTCCGGGATTCACTCAACGTGCTCAAGCACACAGCTTCACCGTAGCCGACACGCACGCAACTGCCTATAATGCCGCCCCTATGGCTAAACAGAAGAAACACCCCACAGGGACCATCGCGCAAAATAAAAAGGCGCGACACGATTACTTCATCGAACAGCGTTTCGAGGCTGGCATGGTCCTGGCCGGCTGGGAAGTAAAGAGCTTGCGTGCCGGCAAGGCGCAACTGGTCGACAGCTACGTGCTGCTCAAGGACGGCGAAGCCTGGCTGCTGGGCAGTCATATCACGCCGCTGATGACCGCCAGCACCCACGTGATTGCCGACCCGGTGCGCACCCGCAAGCTGCTGCTCAACAAGCGCGAGCTGGAAAAGCTCTTCGCCGCCGTGCAACAGAAGGGTTACACCTGCGTCTGCACCTCCTTCTACTGGAGCAAGCACTTGATCAAGTGCGAGATCGCGCTAGGCAAGGGCAAGAAGGAATACGACAAGCGCGACACCGAGCGCGAACGCGATGCCGGTCGAGAATTGCAGCGCGCGGTGCGCAACAAGGGCAAGGAAGAGTAAGCCCGCACGAGATCCAATGTGGGAGCGAGCCTGCTCGCGATTGCGGTGGTTCAGTCAACATCGATGTCGACTGACGATACGCCATCGCGAGCAGGCTCGCTCCCACAGGGTCTGCAAGCGCTTCGAACCCACTGATTACCTCCCCTTGCGCCGCTCCGCCCGCGCCATCCGCTGCACCTCCTGACGCACCTCCTCCAACACTTCCTGCACATACAGGATGTGCCGGCTGGACACTTCCCGCGCCAGCTCCGCCTGCCCATCCATGATGGCCTGGTACAACTCCCGATGCTGGCTGATCAGCATGTCGCGGGTTTCACCGCGCTGTTTGTACATGCCACCGATGTTGGTCACCACGTTGCGCTTGAGCAGATCGAACAGTCCGCGAATGGTGTGCAGCAAGACCGCATTGTGGCTGGCCTCGGCGATCGCCAGGTGGAAGCTGGCGTCCGCAGCGCCCTCTTCCGCCCGACTCACTTCTTCATGACGCGAATAGCAATCGAGCAGCGCCTCGAACGCTGACGTCAGCCGCTCGCGGTCCACCTCGGTAGCCCGCAGTGCCGCGTAGTAGGCACAGGATGCTTCCAGGGTATGGCGAAATTCCAGCAAGTCACGCTGCGCCTCGGGATTGCTTTCCAACAGCTGCAACAAAGGATCGCTGAACGTCGAGCCCAGCGATTCCACCACATAGTTGCCGCCGCCCTGACGACTGGCCAGCAACCCCTTGGCCGTCAGCTTCTGGATGGCCTCGCGCAACGACGGGCGCGACACGCCGAACTGCTCGGCCAGGGTCCGTTCGGCCGGCAATCGCTCGCCCGCCTTGAGCGTGCCCTCCAGGATCATGCCTTCAAGCCGCTCGACAATATCGTCAGACAAACGGCGCTGACGAATCTGATCAAACCCCATAACACCTTTCTCCACGATCCCGACGGCTCGCCGGGCTGTCTATTCTGGCCCATTCGAGCCTCGTCCACACCCATCAAAAGCCGTTTTGGTCTACAGATCAGATGCCATCTGCACCGCTTATTCGACGAAAGTTTCAGGGCGGCAAATTGACACATGACAACCAAGGCTTTTACCCTAGCCGACAGCGCTTGTAAATTGGTCTTACCAATTATCCAATTCGCTGACAGTGCCTGACCAACAACAATTAGGGGCCCACCCATTATGCAAACCTGGCAACAGCTCTACAGCCCACTCGGCAGCCTCGGCTTGTCGGCACTCGCGGCCGTCATCCCCATCGTATTTTTCTTCCTGGCCCTGGCGGTGTTTCGCCTCAAGGGGCATGTGGCCGGCAGCATCACGCTGGCCCTGGCGATCATCGTGGCGATCTTCGCGTTCCACATGCCCGCAGACATGGCCTTCGCCGCCGCCGGTTACGGCTTTGCATATGGCCTGTGGCCCATCGCCTGGATCATCGTTGCCGCGGTGTTCCTGTACAAACTGACGGTCAAGAGCGGGCAGTTCGAGGTGATCCGCAGCTCGGTGCTGTCGATTACCGATGACCAACGCCTCCAAGTGCTGTTGATTGGCTTCTGCTTTGGCGCGTTCCTGGAAGGCGCCGCCGGTTTCGGTGCGCCCGTGGCGATCACCGCCGCCTTGTTGGTGGGCCTGGGCTTCAACCCGCTGTACGCCGCCGGCCTGTGCCTGATCGCCAACACCGCTCCGGTGGCGTTCGGCGCCCTGGGCATTCCGATCATCGTCGCCGGCCAGGTCACCGGCATCGACGCCGTCAAGATCGGCGCCATGACCGGCCGCCAACTGCCCTTGCTGTCGCTGTTCGTGCCATTCTGGCTGGTGTTCATGATGGACGGCCTGCGCGGCGTGCGCGAAACCTGGCCGGCCGCACTGGTGGCAGGCTTGAGCTTCGCCATCACCCAGTACTTCACCTCCAACTTCATCGGCCCGGAACTGCCGGACATCACCTCGGCCCTCGCCAGCCTGATTTCGCTGACGCTGTTCCTGAAGATCTGGCAACCCAAGCGCACCGCAGGCGCGCAGATTGCCGGCGCCGCCGCCAACACAACGGTCACCGCCAGCGCCGGTGGTTTCGGCCAACCGCGCACCACCGTGCCTTCGCCCTACAGCCTGGGGGAAATTTTCAAGGCCTGGTCGCCGTTCCTGATCCTCACCGTACTGGTGACAATCTGGACCCTGAAACCGTTCAAGGCCATGTTCGCCGCAGGCGGCTCGATGTACGGCTGGGTGTTCAACTTCGCCATCCCGCACCTGGACCAGATGGTGATCAAGGTCGCCCCTATCGTGATCAACCCCACTGCCATTCCGGCCGTGTTCAAGCTCGATCCGATTTCCGCCACCGGCACGGCGATTTTCTTCTCCGCACTGATCTCCATGCTGGTGCTGAAGATCAACCTGAAAACTGGTCTGACCACTTTCAAGGAAACGCTTTTTGAGCTGCGCTGGCCGATCCTCTCCATCGGCATGGTGCTGGCGTTCGCCTTCGTCACCAACTACTCGGGCATGTCCTCGACCATGGCCCTGGTGTTGGCCGGCACGGGCGCCGCCTTCCCGTTCTTCTCGCCGTTCCTGGGTTGGCTGGGTGTGTTCCTGACCGGTTCCGACACGTCGTCCAACGCACTGTTCAGTTCCCTGCAATCCACCACTGCGCATCAGATCGGTGTCAACGACACCCTGCTCGTCGCGGCGAATACCAGCGGTGGCGTGACCGGCAAGATGATCTCGCCACAGTCTATCGCCGTGGCCTGCGCCGCGACCGGCCTGGTGGGCAAGGAGTCGGATCTGTTCCGTTTCACCCTGAAACACAGCCTATTCTTTGCAACGATTGTCGGCCTGATCACGTTGGCCCAGGCCTATTGGTTCACCGGCATGCTGGTGCACTGAGTACTACACGCCCTACCGAAAGAACCGACGCCGAATACCGATTCGGCGTCTGCTATTGATCACCGGGTCTGCAAGGCTGCTGAAAGATTTGAGCTCTATATTCAGCAGCCTCAGCGGACGGACAACCGGGACCACCCGGAGACACGCCTGATGAGCGAGCTTTTTTACAACGCTGTGCCGAACGCGACCCGTGTCGCCCCGCCATTGCCCGAGCCTCGGCAGTACCCCAGCGAGAAACCGCAACGGGTCTACCTGTTCGGCACCTGCGTGGTGGATTTGTTCTACCCCGAAGCCGGGATGGACGCGATCCATCTGCTGGAACGCGAAGGGATCCGGGTGGAGTATCCGCAAGGGCAAAGTTGCTGCGGACAACCGGCCTACACCTCGGGCTACACCGAGCAGGCCCGGACGGTGGCGCGCGCGCAACTGGCCTTGTTTGCCGGCGATTATCCGGTGGTGGTGCCTTCGGGCTCCTGCGCCGGCATGGTGCGCGAGCATTATGCCGACCTGTTCAAGGACGAGCCCGACACGCTCAAGCAGGTCCAGGCCCTGGCGGCCCGGACCTATGAGCTGGCCGAATTCCTGTTGTTTGTCTGCAAGGTGCAGTTGAACGACAGCGGCACGCCGGTGAAAGTCGCGCTGCACACTTCGTGTTCGGCACGCCGTGAAATGAATACCCACCTGCATGGCCGTGCCCTGTTGGCCCAGCTGAGCAATGTGGAACGCGTCGAACACAGCCACGAAAGTGAATGCTGTGGTTTCGGTGGGACATTCAGCGTTCGCATGCCGGACATTTCCGGCGCGATGGTGGCCGACAAGACCCGGGCGCTGAAGGAATCCGGCGCGCACCAGGTGGTCAGTGCCGATTGCGGCTGCCTGATGAACATCAACGGCGCCTTGGAAAAACAGCAGGCGGCGCTGCGCGGCCAGCACCTGGCGAGCTTCCTCTGGCAGCGTACCGGAGGTGCGGCATGAGCACGCCGACGCTGATTCCCACCGTTGAGGTGCAGGAAGATTTTCGCGCCAGGGCTCGCAAGGCACTGGGCGACACACAACTGCGAAACAACTTTCGCACAGCGATGGATTCGCTGATGACCAAACGGGCAGCGTCCTTCAGCGATGCCCACGAAAGAGAACATCTACGGATGCTGGGCAATGCTGTCCGCGCCCGTGCGTTATCCAAGCTGCCCGACCTGCTCGAGCAACTTGAAACCAACCTGACCCGCAACGGTGTGAAAGTGCACTGGGCGGAAACGGTGGACGAAGCCAATGGCATCGTCCTTTCGATCATCCGTGCTCACGAGGCGCGGCAAGTGATCAAGGGCAAATCGATGGTCAGCGAAGAGATGGAGATGAACCATTTCCTCGAGGGTCGGGACATTGAATGTCTTGAGTCCGACATGGGGGAGTACATCGTCCAGCTCGACCACGAGAAGCCTTCACACATCATTATGCCGGCGATCCACAAGAACGCCGGTCAGGTCGCGTCCTTGTTCCACGACAAACTCGGCGTGGAGTACACCAAGGACGTCGACCAACTCATTCAGATCGGTCGCCGGGTGCTGCGGCAGAAATTCTTCGAGGCCGATGTCGGCGTTTCGGGCGTCAACTTCGCCGTTGCCGAAACCGGCACGCTGTTGCTGGTGGAAAACGAAGGCAACGGGCGCATGTCCACCACCGTGCCACCGGTGCACATCGCCGTGACCGGCATCGAAAAAGTGGTCGAGAACCTGCGCGACGTCGTGCCGCTGCTCTCGCTGTTGACCCGCTCGGCCCTCGGCCAGCCGATCACCACCTACGTCAACATGATTTCCGGCCCGCGCAAGGCCGAAGAACTGGACGGCCCCCAGGAAGTCCACCTGGTACTGCTGGACAACGGTCGCAGCCAGGCCTTTGCCGACAGCGAACTGCGCCAGACGCTGAACTGCATTCGCTGCGGCGCCTGCATGAATCATTGCCCGGTCTACACCCGAATCGGCGGTCATGCCTACGGCGAGGTATACCCGGGGCCTATCGGAAAAATCATCACCCCCCACCTGGTTGGCCTGGCCAAGGTGCCGGACCACCCGAGCGCATCGTCGCTGTGCGGCGCCTGCGGCGAAGTGTGCCCGGTGAAGATTCCGATCCCGACCTTGCTGCGCCGTTTGCGCGAAGAAAACGTCAAGGCGCCGGACAGCCCCCATCAGGTCATGCGCGGTCAGGGCAGCAAGTACTCGCCCAAGGAACGTTTCATCTGGAACGCCTGGGCCTGGCTCAACAGCTCGCCACGGCTGTACCGGCTGTTCGGTTTTTTCGCCACGCGCCTGCGCGCCCTGACACCGAGCAACGTCGGCCCCTGGACCCAGAACCACAGCGCCCCCAAACCCGCCGCCCGCTCGTTGCATGACCTGGCTCGCGAACACCTGAACCAGCAGGGAGACCGCCGATGAGCGCCAAGCACAATATCCTCGCCAAGCTGCGTAAAAGCCTGACCGGCACCACGCCTGTTGCCGACAACTTCGATGTCGACCTGGTGACCAAAACCTACCGCTACGCGCCCGAGCAACGCATTGCGCAATTGCGCAAATTGATGGAAGCGGTGCACACCGAAATCCACCTGACAACCGAGGAAAGTTGGCCAGCCCTGCTGGCGCAATTGCTGCGCGACCGGCAGCTGCCCAGCCTGCTCATCGCCCCGACCACCGCGCACGGGGAAAAAATCACACAGTTCTGGGCGAACAATCCTGATCTGCCAACGCTTAAGGCCTACGACCGGCCGGTAGAAGAATGGAAAGCCGAGCTGTTCAATGACACGCCCGCCAGCCTGACCGGGACGCTGGGCGCCATTGCCGCCACCGGCAGCCTGATCCTCTGGCCCACCCGGGAAGAACCCCGGCTGATGAGCCTGGTGCCGCCGGTGCATTTTGCCCTGCTCAAGGCCAGCCAGATCCGCGACAACTTCTATGAAGTGCAGCAAGAATTCGAATGGGCCCAGGGCATGCCTACCAACGCCTTGCTGGTGTCCGGCCCGTCGAAGACCGCCGACATCGAGCAAGTCCTGGCCTATGGCGCCCACGGCCCCAAAGACTTGGTGGTGTTGATTCTGGAGGACCAATGACCCTTCCAGCCTCTTTCCTGCACGACGTACACCGCCTGATCCCGCAAAAGCGACGTTTCGACGACCCGGTGTCGACCCTGGCCTTCGGCACCGACGCCAGTTTCTACCGGCTGATTCCGAAACTGGTGGTACGGGTCGAGTCCGAGGACGAAGTGATCGCCCTGCTGAAACTGGCCCAACGCGACCAGGTTCCGGTCACGTTCCGCGCCGCTGGCACCAGCCTGTCCGGACAAGCCATCAGCGATTCGGTGCTGATTGTGCTTGGGGATAACTGGAACGGTCGCGAGATTCGTGGGCAAGGCACGCAGATTCGCTTGCAGCCCGGCGTCATCGGCGCCCAGGCCAACGCTTGGCTGGCACCGTTCGGGCGCAAGATCGGCCCGGATCCAGCATCGATCAATGCCTGCAAAATTGGCGGTATCGTCGCCAACAACGCCAGCGGCATGTGCTGCGGCACGGCGCAGAACACCTACCACACCCTGGCCGGCATCCGCCTGGTACTGGCCGACGGCACTCGCCTGGACACCGAAGACGAGCGCAGCGTGGCCGCTTTTCGCAGCAGCCACGGCGAACTGCTGGAGCGCCTCGCCACCCTGGGTCGCGAGACCCGCGCCAATACCGAACTAGCTGCCAGAATCCGCCACAAGTACCGTCTGAAAAATACCACCGGCTTGTCACTCAACGCCCTGGTGGACTACGACGAGCCTGTGGATATCTTGAGCCACCTGCTGGTGGGCTCCGAAGGCACCCTGGGCTTCATCAGCGCGGTGACCTACAACACCGTCATCGACCACCCAAACAAGGCTTCGGCCCTGATCGTCTTCCCGGACGTGGAAACCTGCTGCAACGCCGTCACCGTGCTGAAAAGCCAACCCGTCTCGGCCGTGGAACTGCTGGACCGCCGCAGCCTGCGCTCGGTGCAGGACAAACCGGGCATGCCGGATTTCGTACAGCATCTGTCGATCAATGCCTGTGCCCTGCTGATCGAATCCCGCGCGGCCTCTTCTTCTTTACTGCAAGAACAACTGGCGCGGATCATGGCCTCGCTGGCCGCTTTCCCGGTGGAAAAACAGGTCGACTTCACCGAAGACCCGCGGGAAAACGCCCGCCTCTGGGCCATCCGCAAAGACACCTTCCCGGCAGTGGGCGCCGTGCGCAAAACCGGGACCACGGTGATCATCGAAGACGTGACCTTTCCGGTGGAGCAACTGGCCATCGGCGTGAATCGCCTGATCGAGCTGTTCGACAAACACGCCTACGACGAAGCGATCCTTTTCGGACACGCACTGGAAGGCAATCTGCACTTTGTCTTCACCCAAGGCTTCAACAGCACCGAAGAAGTCGCACGCTACCAGGCGTTCATGGATGACGTGGCACAGTTGGTGGCCGTGGAGTTCGGCGGCTCGCTCAAAGCCGAACACGGCACCGGCCGCAACATGGCACCCTTCGTCGAACTGGAATGGGGCAGCGATGCCTACCAGTTGATGTGGCAGCTCAAGCGCCTGCTCGACCCCAACGGCATCCTCAACCCGGACGTGGTGCTCAGCGAGGATCCGCAGATCCACCTCAAGCACCTCAAGCCGCTGCCGGCCGCCGACGAGATCGTGGACAAGTGCATCGAGTGCGGTTTCTGCGAGCCGGTGTGTCCCTCCAAGGACCTGACCTTGAGCCCGCGCCAGCGCATCGTGATCTGGCGCGATATCCAAGCGAAGAAGCGCGCCGGCACCGACACCACCGAACTGGAGCAAGCCTACCAATACCACGGCATCGATACCTGCGCGGCCACGGGCTTGTGCGCACAACGTTGCCCCGTCGGCATCAACACCGGCGACCTGGTGAGAAAGCTGCGCGGTCGCGAAGCCACGAAGACGAAAACCGCCAACTGGGTTGAAGGAAATTTCGCCACCACACTGCAAGGCGCCCGCTTCGCCCTGCACGTTGCCAACGGCGCACGCATGTTGCTCGGCGCACCGCGCCTGGCAAAACTCTCGGCGTCGCTGACGCGACTGTCCAAAGGCCAGGTTCCGCAGTGGACCAACGCCATGCCCCAGCCGGAAAAAGCCATCCGCTTCAGTCCCACCGTAGCGGACGAGCGTCCACGGGTGGTGTACCTGGCGGCGTGTGTGTCGCGGGTCATGGGCCCGGCAGCGGGAGACAAGGAACAGACGTCGCTGCACGAAAAAACCCGCAGCCTGTTGGAAAAAGCCGGCTACCAGGTCGTCTTTCCAGACAACCTGGACAGCCTCTGCTGCGGCCAACCCTTCGCCTCCAAAGGCTATGCCGAACAAGCCGAACACAAGCGCCAGGAACTGATCGGCGCTTTGCTGCACGCCAGTCGCGGTGGGCTCGACCCGATCTACTGCGACACCAGCCCGTGCACCTTGCGGCTGGTCCAGGACTTGGGCGATGTGCGGCTCGACCTGTACGATCCGGTGCGTTTCATCCGCACGCACCTGATGGACCGCCTCGACTTCACGCCTCAAGAAGCGCCCATCGCGGTCCACGTCACCTGCAGCACCCAGCACCTGGGCGAAAGCCAGGCGCTGATTGATCTTGCGCGCAAGTGCAGTAAAAACGTGGTCATCCCCGAAGGCATCCATTGCTGCGGTTTCGCCGGTGACAAAGGCTTCACCACCCCGGAACTGAACGCGCACTCGCTACGCAGCCTCAAGGACGCGGTACAGCATTGCAGCGAAGGGATCTCCACCAGCCGCACCTGTGAGATCGGCCTGACACAACATGGCGCCATCGACTACCACGGACTGGTCTACCTGATCGACCGGGTGACCCGACCCAGGGCGAGCTGAAGAAAAATAGAACCCTGGCGCACGGTCGCAGTCCACTGATCAAGTCCCGCAAACGCGGGACCTTCCCCAGTGGGTAGCCGTACTGATGGCCGGCGCAGCCTGGGCCTCAGTCCAAGGAGAGACATATGAAGCGCTCTGTACTGTTAGGTCTGTTCGTTACCGCCTCCATGCTGGCGTCGCCATCGTTTGCCGCCGGACAGGAGGATCTATGCGAAGCCAACCTGCAATCCATCGCCAACTCCAAAACCGAGACAATGGCGCCTGATCTCCAAGCCCGTGTCCAAGCCAGCGTCCAGCAGGCCAAGTCCCATCAGGCCCTGAACACCAAGGAAGGCACCGAAAAATGCATCAGCGAAACCACTCAAACCCTTCAGGAAATCCAAAAGCTAAACAAGGACGGTAAAAACTCCTGACCGGCAGCAGGCCAACCTCCGGGTTGGCCTCTGGCGCGGATTGGCGTACACTGCAAATGCCTGCCGCTTCAACAGATCCACGAAGCGTCAGGTTCGGGGCCGTTTAGGATTCGACGCCGGTTGCGAAACTTTAGGTGCATGCCGAGTTGGTAACAGAACTCGTAAATCCACTGTTGCAACTTCCTATAGTTGCCAATGACGAAACCTACGGGGAATACGCTCTCGCTGCGTAAGCAGCCTTAGCTCTTCCCTTCTGGTACCTTCGGGTCCAGCAATCATCAGGGGATGTCTGTAAACCCAAAGTGATTGTCATATAGAACAGAATCGCCGTGCAGTACGTTGTGGACGAAGCGGCTAAAACTTACACAACTCGCCCAAAGCACCCTGCCCGTCGGGTCGCTGAGGGTTAACTTAATAGACACGGCTACGCATGTAGTACCGACAGCGGAGTACTGGCGGACGGGGGTTCAAATCCCCCCGGCTCCACCACTTCATCATCTAAAGACGTCCACGGACGTCTTTTTTTGTGCCTGAAAGCCAGAAAATACGGGGCATCCAGCGCCTTTGCGGTCTTCAGCGGCTTTTTGAGTTCCAGCGCTTTTGGTATCCCGGGTGGTATCCCAGGCTACCCGGTGCTATTTTCAGGATACCAAAACGGTGCTGGAGGTAGCCCCATGCCTACTAATGCAACCCGCCTCTCCGATCGCCAGCTCAAGGCGGTAAAGGCCACTGGTAAAGACTTCGTCCTCACCGACGGCGATGGTCTGCAGCTTCGGATACGCGCTAGCGGCTCGATGATCTGGAACTTCAATTACCGCGAGCCGCTGACCCGAAACCGCCTCAATATGGCGCTCGGCCCCTACCCCGACCTCTCACTGGCCAATGCCCGGAAGAAAGCGACAGAGGCACGTGAGCTGCTCGCTTTGGGCATTGATCCCAAAATACAGCGTGATGAGGTAAGACAAGCCAAACTTGCTGAGACTGAACACACTTTCGAGAAGGTGGCCACGGCCTGGTTCGAGCTGAAGAAAGACTCCGTTACCAAAGCCTACGCCGAAGATATTTGGAGATCGCTGACGCTTCATGTTTTCCCAAGTATGAAAAAAACGCCGCTCTCTCAAATCACTGCTCCGATGGTTATCAAGATCCTTCGCCCAATCGAGGCCAAAGGAAGCCTCGAAACCGTGAAACGATTGAGTCAACGACTCAACGAGATCATGACCTACGGGGTCAACTCCGGGCTGATATTTGCGAACCCCCTCAATGGAATTCGGGCGGTGTTCAAGAAACCCAAGAAAGAGAACATGGCTGCGCTACCACCTGAGGAGCTTCCCGAGCTCATGATGGAAATCGCGAACGCCAGCATCAAGCGCACGACCCGCTGCCTGATCGAATGGCAACTGCACACGATGACCCGCCCTGCCGAAGCAGCTACCACACGATGGGCAGATATCGACTTCGACAAGCGCATTTGGACCATTCCGCCAGAGCGCATGAAAAAGCGTCGGCAGCATACAATCCCTCTCACCGATCAGGCACTTTCGTTACTGGAGACGCTAAAGCAACTCAGCGGTAACAGAGAGTATGTGTTCCCCTCAGATAGAAATCCCCGCACCCATGCCAATAGCCAGACCGCCAACATGGCGTTGAAGCGCATGGGCTTTCAGGACCGTCTAGTCAGCCACGGCTTGCGCTCGATGGCGAGCACCATCCTGAATGAGCATGGCTGGGATCCGGAGCTGATTGAGGTCGCACTGGCGCATGTCGACAAGGACGAAGTTCGTAGCGCCTACAACCGGACGGATTACATCGAACGCCGGCGTCCGATGATGGCTTGGTGGAGTGAACATATCCAGAAGGCGGCCACCGGCAGCCTGTCGGCATCGGCCATCAATCAAACCAGGGACCGCAACGTCGTACCGATTCGCTGAGCATCCAAAAGTACGCAACGCCAGCTACAATCTGTGTCGTGCAGCAGGGCGAAAGGAGCGACGACTGTCGCTAAATCACTGGTATTCCTGCGCCTCTTCAGCCAAGCCCCTGAGTATGGGAAGGCTCCGCATTCCCATACTCAGGGGCTCACGCTTAAAAGGGTCTATCAGACAACCACGAGTTGCGCCTTTCTGCGGCGGATCAACCCTGTTGTTAACGCATAGTAATAGACGGTCGCTGGTGCTGAGTAACGCAGATAGTGCTCCAGAAACCACTTGGTGTGCTTTTCCTTCCAGGACCAGGGCGTCGCGCACCCCCAGCGCTCACGAATCGCCTCGTGCATCCTTTCCGCTTGCCTGATGTGCCGTTGCCGCGTGGCATGCGCACCGTTGAGCACCGGGCTCAGAAACAATGCCATATCGAACTGATTTTTCATCGACGACCTCCGATGTAGGCACTCACCACATCGATGCGGTTATGTCCCAACTCGTGACTGATCTGCTGTCGTGCACGCTGATCGAGTTCTCGATCCTCTTGATGAACACGACCACCATTAACGGGTGCGGGAAAACCGGTCAGTTGCTCATAGCGCTCACAGGCGTATGCCGCTCGCAGCTCATGAAAGCCTTTCAAACCTTGCTCATGCAGGAGGACCCGTGCCGGCCGCACGACTTTTTGTATAAAGTCTTTGTAGCTTTCATCGGGCTCCAACAAATTCTGACTGCCACTGGGTGAGACCTCACTGGCTTTGTCCAGCGCCTCTCGGACTTGATCCGTGACCGTAATCCAACGCGGCGCAGATGCGCCTGATCGACCGCCTTTGGTGCCATCTTGGATGTTGATCTTGCCCTGTCGATGAGCCTCTCGTTGCAGCCGTGGCAGGTCTGCCAAGATCGCTTCACGCAAGCGCATACCAGTCTCCCGGGCGAGGACCACAATGGCACTCACCCTCGATTGCTCACGCTCCGACAGCGCTTGCGCAATCAGCGTGACTTGCACACGGCCTTGGCCTTGCGGTGCATCACTACGCACGCTTGAACGCTGTAGGCCTAGCGCCTTGCTCGGACTGGGGATTTTGACGTGCTGATCACCGCGCAGCGCGGCCATCGTTCGGTTCACGCTGGCCAGGCGGTTCTGCGCGGTGGCAATGCCGACGCTGCCCTGATCAACCTGCTCCCTCACATAAGTGGCGTACCGCATGAGGATGTCACGGTCGATCTGCCGCGCGTCGTTGAGCCTCGGACCTTCCTCGGATCGACACCAATTCACGAAGGCTTGCCAGCGATCGCTATGGGCTTTGACGGTAGCGAAATGGCCGCCCCCAAACAGATCCTTCAGTGCTTGCGGTCCGGCATAACTAAGCTGGCGACCGAAGCCAAAATTACGCCCCCCTCGCTTACCGACCCGAGCCACTTTTCTGTTCCTGATCGACTGCAGTGAGGCCATGCAAAAGGGCTCGCCAGTTCGCACTCACAATAGCGAGCTGAGCCCAATCAGTCGGGCGAAAACACAGCGTGTTGTCAGCGACGTAGAGATGCGCGCCCTCCTCTTCCAACCATTGGATAATGGCTGTCGTCGAGGCAATAGTTTTGTAGGTGGTGACGACAGCGGCGACACCGGCGACAACCCTTGCCCTGTCTGGCTTTGAGCGTGGCGACAAAATGGCGACAGTAGCGGCGACAAATCGCGCGCTGGGCTCCTTTTGACGCTGAGCCAGATGGTTGCGCAGCGCTTCATCAAGATTGAACATGGCGTACCTCGAAGGTATGACCGTCGGTGATCAGCCACTGATGATCAATCAACTCGACCAGCAACTTGGCGGCATGACGGCTGCTTTTACGGGCAAAGCGGGGACCGTTGCGATTCAGCTCTCGAATACTGAAGCGCTTCCAATCCTTGACCTGTAGCCAGCGCAGCAGGCGGTCCGCCTCCTCCTTTATCCGGCATACCGGTTCCTGTTCGGTCAGGCGCTGGATCTCGGTGAGGTAGTAGCCGACTAAAGCGGAGGCCCGTTGGATATGATCGACCTCCACCATGCCGCTTTCCTCCACTACTGCCAGGATGCCGGCGATTCGGAGCAGGTTATCGGCGGCCTTTGATCCGCTAGGCCGTACGCTGGCCAGCTCGCCAAACTCACCCAATTGGGCTTCGATGGCATCATGCAGATCAATCCAGCGACGGCGGGATAACGGACTGAGGGTTAGCGGTGATAACTGCAAAGCACCATCAGGAGACAGTGACCAAGGCTGATAAAACAGCGCCGAAAGACGGCGGTGATAGCACTTTAGGGCGGCATCTTTGGACAAGTCGACAGCCTGATAGCTACGTTGTCCAGCCAGGCTGGTGGGCCAGGTCATCAGGCAGCGACCGAGAATGCCTTGCCCCTGCAGCAGCGGGTCAGTGAGTAACTGCATGGCCAAGTACGGTTGTAGCATCAGGTGCAGGCTCAAGCGCCGATCATAGGCTCGCAGGCTTTCACCGGCCATGGAGCGCGCGCGATCAATCGGACTGCCGTCCCAGAGTGACGACAAGGTCGTGACCGCTTTCAAACGGTTATCCCGACTCATGGTGCTGCTGCCGAGGAATTGCCCACCCTCATCACAGAACAGACCCATGCTCGGCAAGTCATGACAGAGCCCTTTGATCAAGGCCTCAATAGTCGGGTCCGTGGTAATCAGCCGAGGGGCCGAAGGATCCGTTTCGAGCGGTACGCTGTTTGTGGGGTCGGGATCGGCAGGATTGATACGCTGCACCTGTCGCTGTGCGGCACGGTACCGGGCAAGTTTTTCGCGGTAGCGCTGCCACTGTTCACGCTCCCATTGCCGTGCTGGCAGCAATGCGCATCGGTCTGCCGCCGTCTTACGATCACCGGATGCGGCCACTGTGATCAGGTACAGCGACAGAGGATAGTTTCTCCCGTCGAGCTGTAAGCCCGCATGCCCTTGGGTTGCCAGAGCCGAGGCAGCCAACACCGATTGCGCGGCCAGCGCCTGGGGCACGCCGATGACCTCGGCCATGCGCTCCACCGCAGGCCCAAGAATCCCACCCAGTGCCTGGACTGGATAAGGCTGGGCCACGGGATTCGACTCAATCAGCGGTCGAGGCGGTCGTGGTAGTTCAAGCTTCGGATCTAACTGCTGCATGGGCCCTCTCCTCGGTCATTGCTGGTTGTCCTCACGTAGTCCCGCCACGGTTGTTGAGTGTTATCAGGGATCAAGGCCCCTGCGGCCTGTGAGGTGTTCACTGACGCGGAACGAACGGCTCCTTACGACCGGGAGCGAGGGCATGAACCCATGAATCTGGCCTCCTTGACGCATCCGAAGATGCGGGCGGGCGGAGGCTGTGCCGACGGACGAGTTCGGTACCTAGAGATCCTGAGAGGGAGAAGGCAAAGACGTGGACACCTGGGGCATGCCTGACTGTCAGTCAGGTTCAGCCTTTCCATAGGCTGCGGCACCGGTGCCTGTGTCGTTGCCGGTGGCGACGAATCGGATTTGTCAGGCCGATTGTCACGAGGAGAATTGCGGCAATGCCTTGTACGACGTGGCTTGCAGCAGTGGCATGAGCGCCCGTCTCTTTCCATGAGAAAGAGACGGGCGCAGTCTGGCGCAGCGAAGTGTGCCGAAAGGTGAGGTTGCTGCAGCGCAGCGAGGTACGTTCATCGTCTGCCGCAATGGACAGATAAGTCGAGTAGGCATCCATCACTCTCGGGTAGTGACCGTGCGAGCCGCCGGACGCTAATCGCACTTTGGGAGAACCACCACGCAAGTGGCGTAGCCTTAAAGGTTCTGGCTACCTGGGCTGGTGCTGTCAACGACAGCGATCCGTGCGCCAATTTTTATACCCACTCGAAAAGGCGGTCAAGCATCCCGGCCAAAGCGCGCAAAAAGTGGCGACTGTCGCCACTTTTGTCGCCACGCTTAAGAGCTCGTCCGACGTGGGTTGTCGCCGGTGTCGCCGGTGTCGCCACCTCTCTAACCATAGCCCCACGACAAGATTCGTTCTGACACTAGAACTGCACTGCACTGCACTCGATCACGATCACGATCACGTGCAATTACTGACGGGTAGACGACGGCGTGGTGCGAATTAAATTGGGAATGGGATGACGGTACGAGATGCCTCGAAAAAAGCGGGTGAACCCTCCGATCGGCGCGATCAAAGATCGCTGGATCGGAGGGTTTGGCGGGAAAAGCAAAGTATCAAACTGTAGTGGTCTAATGAAACCGGACACCCATTTAGGCGAGAATGCTCGCCAGATCG